>NZ_AYXJ01000008.1:0-114980 GCF_000681415.1 Pandoraea sp. E26 | reverse complement strand
CCTATCGTGATGGCCCCGCCGATCAGATCCACCTCGCGGGTTTCGTCGACCGGCGCCCCGTAGCCGAACGGGCGCTCAGCGTCGGCAGTGGTCTCGATCATGTGATACCGCAGTCCTCGCGCGGTGCCCGCGCAGAAACGGCCGACGCCGCCACCATACGTATAGCGGGATAACGCCGCACGCAGGGACTCGCCGAGATTCGCACCAGACCGGATCGTCACGCGCAGTTCGTGCTGCCCGCTCAACACGCAGTCTTCCACACGGGGTAACGTGGGGACGCCTGCATGCCGATAGATCCGCGAAAGCGCAGGTTTCATAGTCGATAGTCTCCTTGCTCTTCGAGCATCGTCTTGATTTGCTTCTTCACGATCTTGCCGTAGCCCGACTTGGGCATGGCATTCCAGAAAACGAAGCGACGCGGCCACTTGTATCGGGCAATGCGCGCCTCGAGATGTCCGAGCAGTTCATCGGCCTGTGCGGCCATGCCTTCCCGGGCGACCACCACCGCGAGCCCGCTCTCGCCCCACTTCGGGTCGGGCACGCCGAGCACCGCACACTCCGACACGGCCGGATGCGTGAGCAGGGCCTCCTCGATTTCGCGCGGATAGACGTTCGAGCCGCCCGAAATGTACATGTCGGACGCGCGTCCCGTGATGTAGAGGAAGCCCTGCGCGTCGACGTGGCCCAGATCGCCCGTATGGAACCAGTCATCCTTGAACGCCTTGGCATTCGCATCCGGATTGTTGTGATAGCCCATGAAGACGGCGGGACCGCGCACGCAGATCTCACCCGAGGCGAACGGCGGCTGACGCTCGCCGCGCTCGTCGAGAATCGCCACCTCCATGCCGGTGCGCGGCATGCCGCACGTGCCCACGCGCGCATCGGGCGCATCGTCGTCTTCGCCATGCAGCCACGGCGGCAACACAGTGATGTTGCCGGTCACCTCGCCCAGCCCGTAGTACTGCACCAGCACACGCCCCAGCTTCCGCAGCGCGTATTTCTGGTCGGCGCGATACATGGGCGCACCCGCGTAGATCACGAAACGCAGCGAGCTGTGGTCGTACTGGTCCACCGCCGGATCCTCCACGAGCATCTTCACGATGGTGGGCACCGTGAACATGTTGTCCAC
The DNA here is from genome assembly GCF_000681415.1 of Pandoraea sp. E26. NCBI lineage: Bacteria > Pseudomonadati > Pseudomonadota > Betaproteobacteria > Burkholderiales > Burkholderiaceae > Pandoraea > Pandoraea sp. E26. The sequence continues at coordinate 113,851 of NZ_AYXJ01000008.1, read as the reverse complement.
GCGATGGCGCTCGATCGCCTGCCACACCTGCGCCGCGTCCATCTTTTCGCCCGGCAGCAGCACGCTCGCCGCGCCGCGCGCGGTGTTGACGATGGCGTGGATACCGGCACCGTGCGAGAGCGGTGCGACGACCATCGAGCGGCTGCGATACGTGATGCCGGGCATCAGGTCGGCCAGATGGTTCGTGACGACGAACGCCATCTGCCCGTGCGAGAGCACACCCGCTTTCGGATGCCCGGTCGTGCCGGACGTGTAGAAGAACCACAGCGGGTCCTCGTACTCGACTTCCGCCTCGTAACCGGCCGCGCCCATATGCGCGGCCACGAGCGTTTCGTAATGGAACTCGCCCGCACGCGGCGCACCCAGCGCGATCACATGACGCAGGGCGGGCGACGCGGCACGCACGGCGTCGACGTGTCCCTCGAAGCCGGCGTCGTAGATCATCACGCACGCACCGCTCGATTGCCCGAGATACGCCGCCTCGGGTGCGGTAATGCGGAAGTTCGTCGGCACCCACACGGCGCCGAGGCGAAACGCGATCCACGCGCTCTCGAAAATCGGCAGGTTGTTGCGCGAGTGCACCAGCAACTTGTCGCCCTTGCCCACGCCCAACTTGCGCAGCGCGTCGACGGCCGCATTCACGCGAGCGTCGATCTGCGCCCACGTGGTGACCTTGTCGCCGACGATCAATCCGGGCTCGTCCGGGTGACGCCGGGCAACGTCGGCCAGCAGCCGGCCGAGATTCATGACCTTCTTGAGCATGTCGCTCGTCTCCTCTACTTTCTTATGGCTCAGTCTTGCGATATGACGGGCCCGGCCAGCGCCGGGCCACCTGCCTGACATGCTTCGCCCCCCCCCAACGGTCCGGCGTGCGTCGATGGACTTCGATGCGGCTTGCGACGCGATGCGCATTGATGCACACCCATGCGCATCGATGCACCTCAGTGCGCCGGACTACGCCTCATCGCGCCTCGAGAATGCTGACGTAATTGGCGACGGCCGCGCCGCCCATGTTGAACACGCCCGCAAGCTTCGCGTTGGGGATCTGCATCTCGCCGGCGGTGCCCGTGAGCTGCATGGCCGCCATCACGTGCATCGACACGCCCGTCGCGCCGACCGGATGTCCCTTGGCCTTGAGGCCGCCCGACGGGTTGACCGGTAGCAGACCATTCTTCTCCGTCAGGCCCTCGGCGATCACGTTGGCCCCCTGGCCGGGCTTCGCGAGTCCCATCGCCTCGTACTCGATCAGTTCGGCGATGGTGAAACAGTCATGCGTCTCGACCAGCGACAAGTCCTTCAGCGACACGCCCGCCACGCCCAGCGCCTGACGCCAGGCGTGCTGACCGCCCTCGAAGGCCAGCGGGTCACGGCGCGAAAGCGGCAGGTAATCGTTGACCTGCACGGCCGCGCGAAAGCCCACGGCCTTGGGCATCGTGCGTGCGACGTCGGCCGAGGAGATCACCAGCGCGGCGGCCCCGTCGGAGACCATCGAGCAATCGGTGCGCTTGAGCGGTCCGGCGACGAACGGATTCTTCTCCGAGACGTTGCGGCAGAAGTCGTAGCCGAAGTCGCGGCGCATGTGCGCGTAGGGATTCACCGCGCCATTGCGATGATTCTTCGCTGCGATGCGTGCAAGCGCGTCGGACTGATCGCCGTAACGCTCGAAGTAGGTTTGCGCGATCGTGCCGAACACGCCGGCAAAGCCGCCCGGAATGCCCGCCTCTTCCCGCGCGTAGCTGCATTTGAGCAGGACGTCGCCGACTTGCGGGGTGGCCAGCTCGGTCATCTTCTCGAAGCCGATCACTAGCACGTGCGTCGCCTTGCCGGCCTCGACGGATTGCAAGCCGCCGTGCACCGCGGCCGAACCCGTGGCGCAGGCGTTCTCGTAGCGCGTGGCGGGCTTGAAGCGCAGCCCGGGAATGCGGTTGAAGACGAGCGAGGACGGAAAGTCCTGATACAGGAAACCGCCGTTGAAGGTGCCGACATGAATCGAGTCGATCTGCTCGGGCGCGAGGCCCGCGTCGTCGAGAGCGGCTTGTGCGACATCGGCCAGCAGAACTTCGGCATCGACGTTATCGAGTTTGCCGAACTGGGAGTGGGCCCAGCCGGTAAGGCATGCAGCAACCATGAAGTGTTCTCCGGAAAATTGGGGTCATCCAGACTCCGGTGAGCAATTTCGATGCCAGACAAATGCGCCTGCCCGATTTGACGTGATGCGGGCGCCATTCGGTGCGGCGCGGGCGGCGTCGACCTGCCCCCTGCGTCCTCCTTGCAGCGGCGACGCTTGTGGCGCGCCGGCAATTGACGCAAGCGTAAAGCGCGTGTCACCCGCCGGGCAAGTGAATTCGACTGCACCCCGCGTGAGGCGAATTTGCTGTGCCGCAACACGCCGGGTATGTCGCGCGGTCGATGCGACACCTGTCGCATCGCGACGATGTCCGGCCTGCGACAGGTGTCGCAAACTGCGCGGCGGATGCGACACCTGTCGCACCGCGACGCGTCGCGCACGCCAGCGGCTTCGTCATCGCCGAGGGGCGAACCGGTCGCGCCGCGCGCCGCACCCATCAAGCGAAAGCCAGCGAGACAGCGCGGGGCGCGCGTGGTGGCGCGTGGCGGCGATGCGAGGGAATTCACCGATGCTTAACAACGTAAGGGTTTTCCCGCTCGGCGCGCGATCTGGCATTCGACTTGCGTAAGATAGCCAGGCCACTCGCACGCCGCAGGACGCGAGCCGGCCGGGGCGCTGCAAGGCAACACGCTGGCGCGCCTCGCGCTTCAGATGCGGTCACCAAACCAATAAACAGGAGACATGCAGTATGAGCACCATGGATCGCCGCCACTTCATCAAGGTCGTGGCAGCCACGTCGGCAGCCGCTGCGACGGGGTTGTACCAGACGCAGGCACACGCCGCCGAATTCACGCTGAAGTTCGCGAACAATCTCCCCGTCAGCCACCCGATGAATATCCGCGCCAAGGAGATGGCGCAGAAGATCGCCGAGCAGTCGAAGGGCCGCATCGACTTCCAGATCTATCCGAACAACCAGCTCGGCAGCGACAGCGACATGCTGAGCCAGATCCGCGCAGGCGCGATCGACTACTTCACGCTCTCGCCGCTGATTCTCGGCACGCTCGTGCCGTCGGCACAGATCTCCGGCGTGGGCTTCGCATTCAAGGACTACAGCCAGGTGTGGGCCGCCATGGACGGCGACCTCGGTGCGCACGTGCGCGGCCAGATCGCCAAGACCTCGGTGTTCGCCTTCGACAGGATCTGGGAGAACGGCTATCGACAGATCACCACGAGCAGCCGTCCGATCAACTCGCCCGCCGATCTCAAGGGCCTGAAGATCCGCGTGCCGACGAGCCCGCTGTGGACGTCGATGTTCAAGGCGTTCGACGCATCGCCCACGTCGATCAACTTCGCCGAAGTGTATTCGGCCCTGCAGACGCACATCGTCGAAGCGCAGGAAAACCCGCTGGCATTGCTGACCACGGCCAAGCTCTACGAAGTGCAGAAGTACGTATCGATGACGAATCACATGTGGGACGGCTTCTGGTTCCTCGCCAACAAGCAGAAGTGGGACAAGCTGCCCAAGGATCTGCAGGCGATCGTGACGGCCAACGTGAACGCTGCCGCCATGGCGCAGCGCGACGACGTGCGCAAGCTCAACGACGGCGTGATGGCGGAGCTCAAGCAGAAGGGCCTCGTGTTCAATGCGCCGAACAACGAGCAATTCCGCGACAAGCTTCGCAGCGCGGGCTTCTATGCCGAATGGCACAAGAAGTTCGGCGATGAGGCTTGGGCCATGTTGGAAAAGTACACCGGGAAGCTCGCGTAAATGGAAACGTTGACGATGACGGCCGAGCCGACGCACGCGCTCGCCCGCCTCTTCTGCCACGTCAACCGCGCGGTGATGAAAGTCACCGAGGCGGTTGCCGTGCTGCTGGTGGTGGCGGAGACACTCATCCTGCTCGCGGGCGTGATCTCGCGTTACGGGTTCGACAATCCGCTCACGTGGTCGGACGAGCTCGCCCAGATCCTGTTCATCTGGCTATCGATGCTCGGCGCCGTGCTGGCGCTCGACCGGGGCGAGCACATGCGTTTGTCCGCCATCGTCAACAAGCTCCCCGTTGCGTGGCGCGAATGGTTTCAGACCATGGCCGCGCTCACGGTCTGCGTGTTCGTGGCACTCATCATCATGCCCGCATACACGCATGCCATCGAACAGATGGACATCACCACGCCGGCACTGGAAATTCCGGACGGTCTGCGCGCCGCGGCGCTCCCGGTCGGCGCCGGTCTGATGCTCATCGCCGCGATTTCGCGGCTGGCTCGCTGCTCGAGCATGCGCCAGCTGGGCCTGGGCGTGCTGGTCGTGGCCGCCCTCGGTGCGGCACTCTGGCTCGGACGCCCGGCGCTCATCGCCATGGGCAACTACAACCTGCTGGTGTTCTTCGTGCTGATCGTGGGCGCCTGCGTGGCAGGCGGAATTCCCATCGCCTTCGCGTTCGGCACCGCGACACTGGCGTATCTCGCGCTGGTCACCGACGCACCGTTGCAGATCGTGGTGAGCCGCATGGACGAAGGCATGTCCGGTCTCATCCTGCTGTCGGTGCCGCTGTTCGTGCTGCTCGGCGCGCTCATCGAGATGAGCGGTCTCGCCCGCAGCCTGATCGAATTCATGGCCTCGCTGCTCGGGCATGTGCGCGGCGGCCTGCAATACGTGCTGCTCGGCGCGATGTTCCTCGTGTCCGGCATCTCCGGCTCAAAGGCTGCCGACATGGCGGCCGTGGCCCCGGCACTCTTTCCCGAAATGCAACGCCGCGGCTCCAAGCCGGAAGACCTCGTCGCGCTGCTCTCGTCGACCGGCGCCATGACCGAGACGATTCCGCCAAGTCTCGTGCTGATTACCATCGGCGCGGTGTGCGGCGTGTCGATCACGGCCCTGTTCGTCGGCGGCCTGCTGCCCGCGGTCATCGCCACGCTCGCCATCGTGGTCGTCTGCTTTGCCCGCTCGCGCAAGGAAGCGCCGCACGCGGCGAAACGCGCGCCGTGGAGCGTGATCGGCAAGACCTTCATCGTGGCGCTGCCCGCCCTGGCCCTGCCGATCCTGATTCGCACGGCCGTGATCGAGGGCGCCGCCACGGCCACCGAGGTCTCGACCGTCGGCATCGCGTACACGATCGTGATCGGCCTGATCGTCCACATCTTCAAGAAGCATCTCGACTTCAAGCGCCTGTACCCGCTGCTCACCGAGACGGCCGCGCTGTCCGGTGCCATCCTGCTCATCATCGGCATGGCCACCGCCATGGCATGGGCACTGACGCAGTCGGGCTTCTCCGCGAAGCTCGTCGGCCTGATGCATGGCGTGCCGGGCGGGCAGATCGGCTTCCTGCTCATTTCGATGGTCGTGTTCATCGTGCTCGGCAGCGTGCTCGAGGGCATTCCCGCGATCGTGCTGTTCGGGCCGCTGCTCTTCCCGGTCGCCCGTTCGATGGGCATTCACGACGTGCACTACGCCATGGTCGTGATCCTGTCGATGGGCATGGGCCTGTTCGCACCGCCGCTGGGCGTGGGCTTCTACGCCGCATGCGCCATCGGCAAGACCTCACCGGACAAGGTCTTCAACCGGATGTGGACCTATATGGGCGCGCTGCTCGTGGCCTTGCTCATCGTGGTTTTCGTCCCCTGGATCTCGATCGGTTTCCTGAAGTAAGACACATTCACTAACGTTTTTACCGACGGGCTCCGCCGCGCAGCTGGCGGCGGGGCCCGTGCTGTAGAAGTCAATAAATTTAGGAGTCCATAGCATGACGGAGAAAGTTGCAGTGGTCACGGGCGGCGGCATGGGCATTGGCGCCGCCATTTGCGAACGATTGGTCAAGGACGGCATGACGGTGGTGGTGGCCGATCTGAACGAAGGCGCGGCGGCGGAGACGGCGGCGAAGCTGAGCGCGGCAGGTGGCAACGCGTGGGCGCTGACCATGAATGTGGGCGATGCGCAATCGATCGCCGACGGCTTTGCACAGGTCGCGCAGCGTCACGGGCGTTGCGACGTGCTCGTGAACAACGCAGGGATCGCCAAGACGTTTCCGTTCCTCGACTATCCGATCGATCACTGGCATCAGGTGATGAATGTGAACCTCACCGGCACGCTGCTGTGCGGTCAGCACGCCGCGCGTCTCATGCGCGAGCAGCGCTGGGGGCGGATCGTGAACCTGGCGTCGGTCGCGGGCATCTTGGCCAGCGCCGGGCGCACGGCCTACGGCACGTCGAAGGCGGCGGTCATCGGTCTCACCCGTCAGATGGCCATCGAGCTCGCCCCCTTCGGTATTACGGCAAACGGCATCGCCCCGGGTCCGGTCGACACGCCGCTCACGCAAGCGCTGCATTCCGACATCTCGCGCCGTCACTATACGGAGACCACGCCGCTGGGGCGCTACGGCCAACCGCGAGAGATCGCGGGCGCGGTCAGCTTCCTGGCGTCGGAAGATTCGTCGTATGTCACTGGCCATATCCTGCCAGTCGACGGCGGTTTCGTGGCGGCCGGTATCCTCGAGATCTGACGCCGTCCGGGCCCGTCACTTCGCCTCCATCGCTCAGCGCAGGCGGGTGTCCGGCAGGTCGGGCACCAGCCGCGCCCCCGGCGCGCGCTGCATCTCGCGCCACACCTCGCGCGCATTTTCCACGAACGTGGCCACGCACGGGTTGTGATTGTCCCGGCTCCACAACAACGCCACCTCGGCCACCGGCGCGTTGTGCAAGGGCTTGAAGACCGCACTGCCCGACGCGCTCGTGCTGCTCATCGACATCGGCACCATCGCGACGCCCAGCCCTTCCCCCACGAGGTTGATAATCGTCTGCTGAAGATTGGTCTCGAGCCGGATATGCGGCGAAAAGCCCGCGCGGCGGCAATGGTCGACGATCAGGTCGTAGACGAGCGGCGCGATCTCGCGCGGAATGCTCACGAAGGACTCGTCGGCGAGCTGGGAGGCGTCGAGCACGTCGACCGACGCCAGGGCGTGCGTGCGCGGCAATACCGCCACCATCTCCTCGCGAAACACCGTCGCCGTCTCCACCCCCGTGAGATCTTCGGGACGGTACATGATGCCGACGTCGATCTTCCCCGCCCGCACCGCGTCGGCCAACAGGTTCGGCAGCGTCTCCGCGAGTTTCATGTCGACGCGCGAGTAGGCCGCGGCGTATGTGCGCGTAAGCGCCGGCAGAATGTTGTACGCCGAGGACATCATGAAGCCAACCGTGATGGCGCCGTCCTCTCCCCGGCTCGCCGCGACCACATTGCGCCGTGCGCGGTCGACCGAGTTGAGGATTTCCACTGCATCCTGATAGAAGCGGGCCCCCGCGCGCGTGAGTCTCACGCTTCTGCGCGTGCGCTCGAACAACCGCACGCCCAGCTCGGCCTCCATGAGGGCAATCTGGCGCGATAACGGCGGCTGCGAGATGTGCAGCTGCTGGGCCGCGCGGCCGAAATGCAGGGTCTCCGCGAGCACCACGAAATATTGGAAATGACGCAGCTCGATCATCTGATACCTCAGAGGTATTAATAGCGCATCAATATTGTATTGGATGTTATGACTCTCGAGTCGTATCCTGCATTGGCGATTGGCCACCCGAGCCGGTCGCAATATAAAGAGACGTCAGGAATCGCCAGGCCACAAGCCACCGACGGCGCCCTTTCGTACCGATACGAGAAGGAGACAAGTCATGCCCGCTCACCTCGCTGTAGCGTCCGCCCCCGCTCGACCTGTCGGCCACGCCGCCCCCCACGGCGCCGCCAATGCCAATACCGCGTTCAGCAGCATCGCCGCGATCGCCGAACGCATCGCCCGCCTGCCGGTCCCCCCTGCCGCCCCCATCACCGCCGCCGCGCCCGATTCGGCATCGACCCGCGGCATGCGCCCCGACTATCTCGCCATCGACGATCTGAGCGGCACCGATGCCCGCATGCGCGAACTGCTCGCGCGCGGCAAGCGCTTCGTCGATCGCGGCATCCCGGTACTGATTCTCGGAGAGACAGGCACCGGCAAGGAGTTTCTCGCCCGCGCGCTGCATGCCTACAGCGAGCGGCGCGCGCAGGCATTCGTCGCCATCAATACGGCGTCGTTGCCGGAGCATCTCGTCGAGAGCGAGTTGTTCGGATATCAGCGCGGCGCATTTTCCGGCGCCCTTCCGGGCGGGATGAAGGGCAAGCTGCAACAGGCCGACGGCGGCACCCTCTTTCTCGATGAGATCGGCGACATGCCCTTTGCGATGCAGACGCGCCTGCTGCGGGTGCTGTCCGAGCGCGAGGTCACGCCGCTGGGCGGGAGCCATCCCGTGCCCGTCGACGTGCAACTGATTTGCGCCACGCACCAGGATCTGGCCAGCGCCGTAGCGAACGGGACATTCCGCGAAGATCTTTATTACCGCATCGCGGTCGGCGTTCTCACGCTGCCCACGCTGCGCGAGCGCGAGGATAAATCGGAGCTGATCGCGCGCATGCTTTGCGACGAGTGGCCCGGACTGCGCGCCGATCAGGCGCTCGCCCGCGTGTCACCGCAAGCGCTGTCTTGTCTGCTCACCCACGCATGGCCGGGAAACCTGCGCCAAATGCGCGCCGCGTTGCGCTACGCATGTGCCGTCATGAGCACAAACCAGTTGTGTGTAAACGATCTGCCGCCGGAACTCGTTGGGGCGTCGCGCGGCACGTCGGCGGGGAGTACACCGATGGCGCCCGCGACCTCGTCGCGCGTCGAAATCGAGGCTTCGGCGATGTCGCGCGAAATACCTGGCGGGGTGCACGACCGTCAGGCCCGTGATGCGCGCCAGGGAAACGAGAGCGAAGTCGAGCGGGAGCGCATTCTGCAGGCGCTCGCGCAACATCGCTGGAATATTTCGGCCGCCGCGCGCACGCTCGGGTTCTGTCGTGCGTCGCTATATCGAAAGCTCAAGCAGTTGAGCATTCCGCATGTGCGCGATTGCGGCGACGCCCTCAATGCGGCTCACTTCGCGTAGAGGCGACGCAACGGTCGAGGTGTCGGGTGGCGGCGACGCCAGACGACAATGAAGGTCGCACGGGGCATGGGAAAAGCGCGGGCAAAAAAAAGCGCGGCCAATGAGGCCGCGCCAAGGTTTGGAGACTTTTCACTCAACGCAAAAGTCTACTTCTCGCGGAACGTAGTATAGGTCTGGCGTCGAAAATCATTGTCATCATTCGACGCAATGAATTATTCGAGGACTCGCAATAGTCTCGTAAAACTGCATGAATAAAGGGTTTTTCGGTGAGGTCCGAGTTTTTCCACGCACAAAAATCTAAGACATCACTCATTACGCGCGATGGAGGCAAGGCGATGATGTGCTCATCGGGGCCCACTTGCATGTCACGTGCGCTTTTCGATTTCATCGTCATCAGCGATGAGGTACGAGGTGTCGAAAACGAGGCCTACGTCGACGCGACACGTTTCGTGCGATGCGCCCGCCGCGCGAACCGCCTCTGCGACATGATCACGCAGCGCCGGAACTAATCGGACCCACGCGTGTCGCGCGCAAATCCAGCACTGACAACGCTTCCGACGCGCTTTCGCAGGTCGCTCTCACTGTGTCCCGAGCGCAACACACTTCGCTTGCATCGGCATTTCTCGCCTACGCTTAATCAAGCCGATCCCTTGTCACACAACGCTTTGCGACACGTTTGCATGATTCTTTTCAGATATGAAATAGATTCTTGCGGATTCTGAAATAGGCGGGAGTAGCGCTCACTCATACACTGCCCCCTGTCAACAGAGCAGTGCCGATACCTGATCGGGTCCGCGAATGACAAACCGTCACCTCGACATGTTCTGTTTCGCCGCGTTCTGTTTTCACGCGAATTCTGCGATTCGTGTCACGTTACTGGAGCTTAAACCATGAAAAAAACTCTTCTTGCCGCGGCCGCCATCGGCGCGTTCTCGGTGGGCGCGCACGCACAAAGCAGCGTCACCCTGTACGGCTTGATCGACGCTGGCGTTGCCTACACCAGCAACTCGACCAACACGATCGGTGCTTCGGGTTCGAAGAACTTCCGCGCCACGAGCGGCCTGGTCAACGGCAGCCGTTGGGGCCTGAAGGGCTCGGAAGACCTGGGTGGCGGTAACAAGGCCATCTTCGTGCTGGAAAACGGTTTCTCGATCAACAACGGCAGCCTGGGCCAAAACAACCGCATGTTCGGTCGTCAAGCCTTCGTCGGCCTGCAGAACGACAAGTTCGGCTCGGTCACGATCGGTCGTCAGTACGACTCGCTGGTTGATTACCTGGCTCCGCTGACCCTGAACGGTTCGTCGTTCGGCGGCACGATCGCAGCGCACCCGTACGATAACGACAACACGAACAACTCGTTCCGTGTGAACAACTCGGTGAAGTACTCGAGCGCCAACTACAACGGCCTGACCTTCGGCGGCCTGTATGGCTTCTCGAACAAGGCCGGCGATTTCGCCAACAACCGTGCATTCAGCGCCGGCGTGAACTACGCGAACGGCCCGCTGACGGTTGCCGCCGCTTACTTGGAGCGCCAAGGCAATCCGGGTAACAACAACGCAAGCGGCGCCGTCGATACGTCGGCCGGTGGCGACTCGGTCTTCAACGCGCAGAAGCAACGCGTCTGGGGTATCGGTGGTAACTACGCCTTCGGCCCGGCAACTGTCGGCCTGGTGTACACCCACACGCAACTCCAAGGCCTGTCGGGCATCAACTTCAACAGCACCGCCGTTGGCTTCAACAACGACGGTCTGAAGTTCGACAACTTCGAAGTCAACGGTCGCTACATGCTGACCCCGGCAGTCTCGCTGTCGGCCGCGTACACGTACACGATGGCCAAGCAGGATTCGACGGACAAGAAGCCGAAGTTCCACACCGTTACGCTGCAAGCCGACTACCGTCTGTCGAAGCGCACCGATGTGTACCTGACGGGTTCGTACCAGCACATCTCCGACAACGAAGGCACGGGCCTCGCAGCCGGTGTCGGCGCTGCCGGCGGTATGTCGTCGACCAGCTCGCAAACCGTTGTGGGCACGGGTATCCGTCACCGCTTCTAAGCCAGGCGGCGCGCGTACCGCAGCGACATCGCGGTACGCCTGACACAAAAAAGGGCAGCCTCCGGGCTGCCCTTTTTTCGTGGGCGCGACGCCTGCGCTCGGCAGCGTCGCCCCCATTCTCTTCGCTTCGCCTCAGAAGCGCGTCTCGCGCGCCGCACGCAGGAAGTTGTCGAGTACCGGCGTGCAATCGAGGAACTCCGGCCCGCCGGCCCGGTGAAACTCCGGGTGCCACTGCAAGCCCATCACGAACGGCGCCTTGCGGTAGCGGATTGCCTCGACCACGCCGTCTTCCGCACACACGGCCTCCACGCTCAGGTCGCGCCCGAGCGTTTTCACCGACTGGTGGTGGATCGAGTTGACGATCGGCACATCGACCGGCGCGAGCATTTGCGCGAGCGACGATCCCTCGGGGAACGTCAGCGTATGACGGTTGTGCTCGTACGTCTCGGTGACGTGCGGAATCGCTTCAGGCAGATCGGTCGCAATGTCCTGGTGCAACGTGCCGCCGAACGCCACGTTGATGAGCTGACACCCCCGGCACACGCCGAGAATCGGCTTGCCCTGTTCGACGAACTCGTGCAGCAGTTCGAGTTCGTACATGTCGCGCATGCGGTCGCCCTGCCATTCGTGACGCGTCGCCACTTCCGAATAGGTCAGCGGCGAGACGTCCGCCCCGCCCTGCAGCACCAGACCATCCAGATGCTTCGCGTAATCGTGCAGGCGAATGTGGCTTGGATGGAGCAGGCCTTGTGTGTCGACCGTCGGAATCATGAACACCAGCACGTCGCGCGACATCACCCAGTGCGCGATCGACTCTTCGAGGTATTGCAGCGTCTTGCTGCGCAACCCCTTCGAACCGGGCTCCGGATGAAAGATGCGTGCCGAGATACCGATCTTCAGCGTGCGCTGCGTGATGCGCTGGCCCGCACGGTCGTACCAGGCGCGAAAGCGGGCCGACATGATGCGTCGCAGAACCGACCACGGGGAGTCCCCCGCCTGAAGGTAGGACGGCTGACCGCCCATCGACGCCGGACTGCCGGGACGCGGCGCCGAGCCGAACGACGGCTGATGCGGTGGCTCCACACCACCACCGCCCGCGGCGCCCCCCGTCTCCCCCGCCTCCCCGATCTGACCGCCCGCGCTGCCGACGCCGGCCGCCTTGACGTCGTCGCCCGATGCCGGCGTCGGCGCGCCGATCGGATTGCGATCCGACGCCACCTCCGCAGCGGACGCCTGGGCGACGGGTTTGGCGGACGGGGCCGCCGCGGGCTGGGAAGGCTGCGCCTGGGCATCACCGGGCTGGACCGGGCGCGTCAGCGTGTCGGGATTCGGCGGCATGTCCGACGAGCCTTCCGCCGTGCCGGCGACCGGCTTGGCGGTGGCCCGCGGCGAGGCCGGTGTGGCCGACGTCGCGTAGTCGGATGATGGCGTGGATGAGGTCGATGCCGTGCCCCCGGACGCGCCGGCAATGCTGCCGGTGTCGGTGGCCGGAGGTGTCGGTTGTGGCGTTGCGCTCTTGCTCGTCTCGGATTCAGGCTTCTGGGGCTGCTGCGGCGATTTCGGGTCTTGAGCGTCGGTCATGATGGCGTTGGGAAGGCGTCCGCGAAGGGGGAAAGATGGATTGACCACTGCGGCCGGGAAATTATCCCGCCGCCCCGGTCCCACCGCAACCGGGAAAGCCGATCGCGCGGCAAGCCGCTTGCGGCATGGCGATGGACGACGATCGCGCGGCAAGCCGCTTGCGGCATGGCGATGGACGACGATCGCCCGAACTCGCCCTGAACGCGGCGATGAAACCGTCCCGTCGCCGCGATGTCGAAATGCATTGTCACGCGTTGAACGGCTGCGCGCCTCGTCGGCGAGACCGAAAGGCCACGCGTATAATCGCGACAATATGCAAGACATTCATCCAATTTGGGCGCGGTTCGCCACCATTGGACGAAAAAATGCCCGTCGCTGTCTGGCGGGCACGTGAGTATCAGGAGCCTGCAAGTGAAGCGTTTTCTCCGCCTGTGGCAGATCGCCCGCCACGACTTCCGCGTACTTTGGCACGCGGCCCGCGACCCGCGTCGTCCATGGTGGCTGTTGCCCGCCGTGGGCCTGCTCGTCGTGTACCTGCTGAGCCCGTTCGATCTCATCCCCGATTTCGTGCCAGTGTTCGGTTTGCTCGACGACGTGGTCGTGATCGGCATGGTGGTGCACTGGCTGATCGGCCGTCTGCCGTTCGATGTCCGCGAGGACGCTCGCGCCCACGTGTTCACGCAACGCGCCTGAGTCCGGGCACCGGAATCGATGCCGGGTCGATCCGGCGCTCCCGCCGCCTGGTCGGGTTACCGGCCGCGGGCGCGTCGGGATGGCTGCCCGGCCTCAGGGCATGAGCAGCGTCGAGCCGGTCGTCTTGCGCGCTTCGAGATCGCGGTGCGCCTGCGCCACGTCGGCCAGCGCATAGCGTTGATTGACCTCGATCTTCACGTCCCCCCGGGCCACGACGTCGAACAACTCGTTCGCGCTGGCCTCGAGATCGGCGCGTTTGGCCGTGTAGCTGAACAGCGTCGGACGCGTGAAGAACAGCGAGCCGCGCGACACGAGGTCAGCCGTGTTGATCTGCGTCACGGGCCCGGAGGCGCTGCCGAAGTTCACCATCATGCCCAGCGGACGCAGGCAGTCGAGCGAACCGATGAAAGTGTCCTTGCCGATGGAATCGTAGACGACCGGCACGCCTTCACCGCCCGTGATTTCCTTGACCCGCTCGACAAAGTTCTCGCGGGTGTACACGATCGGGTGATTGCAGCCATGCCGGCGTGCGAGCGCCGCCTTCTCGTCGGAGCCGACGGTGCCGATCACCGTCGCGCCGAGCGCCCTGGCCCACTGACAGACGATCAGGCCCACGCCGCCTGCGGCCGCATGGATCAGGATCGTGTCGCCCGCCTTGACCGGGTAGGTGCGGCGCAGCAGATACTGCGCGGTCATGCCTTGCAGCATCATCGCGGCGGCCTGGTCGTCGCTGATCGCGTCCGGCACACGCACCAGCGGCGCGGCGGGCATGACGCGCGCCTGCGAATAGGCGCCGCACGGACGGCCCGCATAAGCCACGCGGTCGCCCGGCCTGACATGCGTCACGCCCTCCCCGACCGCTTCGACCACGCCCGCGGCTTCCATGCCGAGGCCGGCCGGCAGCGGCTGCGGATACAGACCGGTCCGGAAATAGACGTCGATGTAATTCAGACCGACGGCGTTGTGACGCACGCGCGCCTCGCCCGGACCGGGGTCGCCAACTTCGACGTCGACCCACTTCATCACTTCCGGCCCACCATTCTGTTCAATGCGAATCGCTTTGGTCATCCTCGCTCCTTCGATGCTTGGGTTATCAGGCCGCCTGTCGCGACGCGTCAGCCCTGCGGCTGCGCCGCCAGACGCACGATCAGTTGTTCGAGCAGCAGCCGCGCCGTGGCACTGTTGGTCGCGCACGGCACGTTGTGCACGTCGCACGCGCGCACCAGCGCGTTGATGTCGGGTTCATGGGGTTGCGGCGTCATCGGGTCGCGCAGGAACAGCACCATGTCCACCCGCCCTTCGGCCAGTTGCGCGCCGATCTGGAGGTCGCCGCCGTGCGGCCCCGAGAGCATGCGCTCCACCTCCAGGCCCAGTTCGGTGGCGATGCGCCCGCCCGTGGTGCCCGTGGCCACGAGCTGGCATTGACGCAGGACTTCCACGTAGTCGCGCGCGACCGCGAGAATCTCGTCCTTCTTCTTGTCGTGCGCGATGAGCGCGATTCGGACTTTGGGTACGGTCGATACAGTCATTGATGCGATCCCTTCGCTGGGTCGAGACACGGTGTGGTGAGGACGGTTCAGAAGGTGCCCGGATACGCGCCGCCGTCGATCAGCACGTTCTGTCCGGTAATGTAGGCCGCCTGCGCGCTGCACAGGAAAGCGCAGGTCGCGCCGAACTCCTGCGGCTGCCCGAAACGGCGCGCCGGAATGGCCGCGGCCCGCCTGGCCCGCGCTTCGTCCACCGTCTGCCCGCTCTTGTCGGCCCACGCCCGCATGGTGCCCGCGAGACGGTCGGTATCGAACGCACCCGGCAACAGATTGTTGATGGTGACGTTGTGCGAGACGGTCGTGCGCGCCAGCCCCGCAACAAAACCGGTCAGCCCCGAGCGTGCGCCGTTGGACAGGCCGAGAATGTCGATCGGCGCCTTCACGGCCGACGACGTGATATTCACGATGCGCCCGAAACCGCCCGCGATCATGCCATCCACGGTCGCCTTGATCAGTTCGATGGGGGTGAGCATGTTCGCGTCGAGCGCGCGAATCCAGTCGTCGCGCTGCCAGTCGCGGAAGTCGCCCGGAGGCGGACCGCCCGCATTCGTCACGAGAATATCGGGCTGCGGACAGGCGGCGAGCGCCTGGGCGCGCCCCTCGGGCGTGGTGATGTCGCAGGCCACCGCGCTCACGTCAACGCCGGTCGCGGCGCGAATCTCGTTCGCCGCGGCGTTCAGGGCGTCGGCCGTGCGCGCGACGATGACGAGGTTCACACCCGCCTCGGCCAGCGCCTGCGCACAGGCGCGCCCCAGGCCCTTGCTCGCGCCGCACACGAGTGCGGTGCGGCCCTTGATTCCCAGATCCATGTT
Organism: Pandoraea sp. E26; assembly: GCF_000681415.1. NCBI lineage: Bacteria > Pseudomonadati > Pseudomonadota > Betaproteobacteria > Burkholderiales > Burkholderiaceae > Pandoraea > Pandoraea sp. E26. Next base: position 98,151 of record NZ_AYXJ01000008.1, on the reverse strand, counting down.
CGGTCTTCCAGACAAGTCACGCATTGGTCGGATACGGCCCTCGGGCCATCTCCCCGCGATTCTAAGGGAATCGCGGGCGCGCCGCTGCCATCCGCATCGGTTAAAATCGCGGCCATGCGGGCCACACCGGCCCTGCCCCCGATTGCCTGCCATGAAACAAGACACCCGCTTCCCCAATCTCTATATCTGCGATCACCCGCTGATCCAGCACAAGCTCTCGCACATGCGCGACAAGGAAACCTCGACGCGCACGTTCCGCGGCCTGCTGCGCGAGATTACCTTGCTCATGGGATACGAAATCACGCGCGACCTGCCGCTCACGACCGAGCGCATCGACACGCCGATGGTCGCCATGGACGCCCCCGTCATCGCCGGAAAGAAGCTTGCCATCGTCCCCGTGCTGCGCGCGGGCGTCGGCATGAGCGACGGTCTGCTCGATCTGGTGCCGTCGGCGCGCGTCGGCCACATCGGCGTGTATCGCGACGAGCAACATCGTCCGGTTGAGTATCTGGTACGCCTGCCCGACGTGGCCGACCGCAGTTTCATTCTGTGCGATCCGATGGTCGCCACGGGCTATTCGGCCGTGCATGCCGTGGATGTGCTGCGCAAGCGCGGCGTGGCCGAAGAGAACATCGCCTTCCTCGCACTCGTGGCCGCGCCCGAAGGCGTCAAGGTGTTGCACGACGCGCATCCCGGCGTGAAGCTGTATGTCGCCTCGCTCGACGAGCGCCTGGACGATCACGCGTACATCATTCCGGGCCTGGGTGACGCGGGCGATCGCCTGTTCGGCACCAAGAACTGAAGCGGACGTAAAAAGCCCCGGTCGAACCGGGGCTTTTTTCACTGGCCTCGGCCCGCCCTGCGCCGCGTGGCCATCGCCACGCCGATGGCCGCCAGCACCATCCCGGCCCAGGCCAGCGGCGGCATGTGCTCGCCGACCATGGCCCACGCCGCGAGCGCCGCGCAAGGCGGCACGAGGAAGAACAGCGCGGACACGCGCGACGCCTCGCCGCGACGAATCATCGCCAGCAGCAACGAGATCGCCACGATGGAATTGCCGATCACGAGGTAGACGAGCGTCAGGCCGAGCTGCCAGGTCCAGTCGACGCGCATCGGCTCGAGCCACCACGCCAGCGGCAGCGTGGCCGCGAACCCCACGGCGTACTGCACGAGATTCGAGGTGATGGGGTGCTGCCCTACACCGAAGCGCTTCTCGTACAGCGTGCCGCAGGTAATGGCGCCGAGCGCCACGAACGTGAGCCCCAGCCCCAGCGCGGAGGTGGCCTCGACCGCCGAGCGCGCCACGATCACGAGCGCCGCGCCCGCGAGTCCCAATCCGAGACCGATCCAGTTCAACCCGCTCACGCGTTCGCCCACCAGATAAGGCACGGCCAGCGCCACGAGGATCGGCTGCAGCGACGTGATCAGCGCCACGCTACCCGCCGAAACTCCCAGCCGCAAGGCCAGATACGTCATGCTGAAATACAGCGCCTGGATCAGCAGACCGATGACGACCAGATGTCCCCAGGCGGCGGCCGTCTTCGGCAGCGGCGGGCGCATGACGATCGCCAGCGGCGCGAGCAGCACGAGCACCAGCCCGTAACGCAAGGCGAGGAAGGTCAGCGGATCGGCGTAGGCCAGTCCGATCTTCGCCACGGTAAAGCCGACGGACCACAGGAACAGAAAGATGAGCGGCGCGGCGCGCAGCCACAGCGGATCGTGAGCGACCCCGGTGCGCACCGGTGCCATCGAGGATTTCAGCGACATGAGTTGGCGAGATTCCCTTCCTGCGTTGCGGCCCTATCGGACTATCGGACTATCGGCGACGGTTGCCGCCCAGAATGCTGCCCAGCACGCCGCGCACGATCTCCCGGCCCAACTGGCTGCCGACGGTGCGCATCGTGCTCTTGACCATGGCTTCGACGGCGGTGTCCTTGCGTCGCGAGCCGCCCGACCCGCCCAGCAGGCCGCCGAGCGAGTCCTTCATGGCGTCGAGCAGTCCACCGCCGGACGACGATTCGGCGCCACCCGGCGACGGTGGCGCCGGCGTGCCCTCGGGTTGCCGCGCCTGCGTGCGACCGACGAGCTTCTCGTACGCGGATTCGCGGTCCACGGCGTTCTCATACACGCCGGCCACGAGCGAGCCCGCCATCAGCGCCGCCCGCTCCTGCGGCGTGATGGGGCCGATGCGCGAGGCCGGCGGCGCAATGAACGCCCGCTCCGTGACCGCCGGGCGCCCCTTCTCGTCGAGCAACGACACCAGCGCCTCGCCCACGCCAAGCTCGCCGATGACCGTCTCGATATCGAGCGACGGATTGGCGCGCATCGTCTGGGCCGCCACCTTCACCGCCTTCTGGTCGCGCGGCGAATAGGCGCGCAGCGCATGCTGGACGCGATTGCCCAACTGGCCCAGCACGGTATCGGGCACATCGACCGGGTTTTGCGTCACGAAATAAACACCCACGCCCTTCGAACGAATCAGGCGCACCATCTGCTCGATGCGTTCGAGCAGCGACTTGGGCGCCTCGTTGAACAGCAGGTGTGCCTCGTCGAAGAAGAAGACGAGCTTGGGCTTGTCCGGGTCGCCCACTTCGGGCAGACGCTCGAACAGCTCCGCGAGCAGCCACAGCAGGAACGTCGCGTAGATACGCGGCGCGGCCAGCAGCTTGTCGGCGGCGAGAATGTTGACGATGCCGCGTCCCTGGGCGTCCGTCTGCATGAAGTCTTCGATGTTGAGCATCGGCTCGCCGAAGAACTTGTCCGCGCCCTGTTGCTCCAGCGTGAGCAGTCCGCGCTGGATGGCACCGATCGACGCGGCCGAGATGTTGCCGTACTGGGTGGTGAAGGTCGAGGCGTTGTCGCCCACGTGCTGGAGCATGGCCCGCAGGTCCTTGCTGTCGAGCAGCAGCAGGCCGTTGTCGTCGGCAATCTTGAAGACGAGATTGAGCACGCCGGTCTGCGTCTCGTTCAGGCCGAGCAGGCGCGCGAGCAGCAGCGGGCCGAGATCGGAGACGGTCGCGCGCACCGGATGCCCCTGCTCGCCGAAGACATCCCACAACGTGGCGGGACTGCCGTGCCAGTCGGGCGCATCGAAGCCGAGATTCGCGATGCGCTCCTTGAGCTTGGGCGTCTCGACGCCGGGCTGCGTGATGCCGGTCAGGTCGCCCTTCACGTCCGCGAGAAAGACCGGCACGCCGATGTCGGAGAATGCCTGCGCCATGACTTGCAGCGTGATGGTCTTGCCGGTTCCGGTGGCACCGGTGATCAGCCCGTGGCGGTTGCCCATCGCGGGCAGCAGACGCAGCACGTGCCGGTCGTTGCGGGCGATGAAGAGGCCGTCTCCGGCGTCGGCCGCGGGATCGTTCGGGGTGGCCTGGACCGCCTGGGCGGCTTGATCGTCGACAATGCCTGCGCTTGCGGAGGCTTGCGACGGCACGGGCTTCTTGGGCATGAGAGACCTCGGCGGTAGACGCGGCGGGGATCGTGACACGGCGCAGCAAACACCCGTGGCACGGTGCGGCGGCATGATAAAATTGCCTCCGATTATAGCGGCAGCTTGCCGCTCGAACGACAGGGCACACATCGCCGCCGAGCGCGGCACGACGGAGAAATTCATGGCGGGTCATAGCAAATGGGCCAACATCAAACACAAGAAGGCAGCAGCCGATGCCAAGCGCGGTAAAGTCTGGACACGCCTGATCAAGGAAATCACGGTGGCCGCCCGCCTGGGCGGCGGCGACGCGGACAGCAACCCGCGCCTGCGTCTGGCCGTGGAAAAGGCCGCCGACGCCAACATGCCCAAGGACAACGTCAAGCGCGCGATCGATCGCGGCGTGGGCGGTCTGGACGGCGCCAACTATGAAGAAATCCGCTACGAAGGTTACGGCATCAACGGCGCGGCGGTGATCGTCGACACCATGACGGACAACCGCGTGCGCACGGTGGCGGAAGTGCGTCACGCCTTCTCCAAGTTCGGCGGCAACATGGGCACCGACGGCTCGGTGGCCTTCCTCTTCACGCATTGCGGCCAGTTCCTGTTCTCGCCGGAAACGCCGGAAGACAAGCTGATGGAAGTGGCACTCGACGCCGGCGCCGACGACGTCATCACCAACGACGACGGCAGCTTCGAAGTGGTCTGCCCGCCCAACGACTTCCAGTCCGTCAAGGACAAGCTCGAAGCGGCCGGCCTGAAGGCCGAAGTTGCCGAAGTCACCATGAAACCGCAAACCGAAGTGGTCTTCACCGGCGAGGACGCCGTGAAGATGCAAAAGCTGCTCGACGCGCTCGAAAACCTCGACGACGTGCAGGAAGTGTTCACCAACGCCGTCATCGAGGAATAAGATGAAAATCATGGTTGTCGGCTCGGGTGGCCGCGAACACGCGCTGGCCTGGAAGCTCGCGCAATCGCCGCGCATCCAGCTGGTCTACGTCGCCCCGGGCAACGGCGGCACGGCGCTCGACGAGCGCCTGCGCAATGTGCCGATCTCCGATCCGAACGTGCTGGCCGAGTTCGCCGCGCGCGAAGGCATCGCCCTCACCGTCGTGGGTCCGGAAACGCCGCTCGCCGCCGGTATCGTCAATATCTTCCGCGCTCGCGGCCTGAAGATCTTCGGCCCGACGAAGGAAGCCGCACAGCTCGAATCGTCGAAGGATTTCGCCAAGGCGTTCATGAAGCGCCACGGCATTCCGACGGCCGACTACGAGACGTTTTCCGACGCCACCGCCGCGCACGCCTATATCGACGCCAAGGGTGCGCCGATCGTCATCAAGGCCGACGGCCTCGCCGCCGGCAAGGGCGTGGTCGTGGCGATGTCGCTCGACGAGGCGCACCACGCCGTGGACATGATGCTCGCGGACAACAAGCTCGGCGACGCCGGCGCCCGCGTGGTGATCGAGGAGTTCCTGCAGGGCGAGGAAGCCAGCTTCATCGTGATGGTCGACGGCAAGAACGTGTTGCCGCTGGCCACGTCGCAGGATCACAAGCGTTTGCTCGACAACGATCAGGGCCCGAACACCGGCGGCATGGGTGCCTATTCGCCGGCACCGATCGTCACGCCGCAAATCCACGCGAAAGTCATGCGCGAGATCATCATGCCGACCGTGCGCGGCATGGAGACCGACGGGATCCGCTTCACCGGCTTCCTGTACGCTGGCCTGATGATCGACGCCGACGGCAACGTCAAGACGCTCGAGTTCAACTGCCGCATGGGCGACCCGGAAACGCAGCCGATCATGGCCCGCCTGAAGGGCGACTTCTCGGTGGTGGTCGAGCACGCGATCGCAGGCACGCTCGACAAGATCGAACTCGACTGGGACCGCCGCTATGCGCTGGGCGTCGTGCTCGCCGCACACGGCTATCCGGACACCCCTCGCAAGGGCGACCGCATCTCCGAGATTCCCGCGGAGACCGCGGATTGTGTGACCTTCCACGCGGGCACCCAACTCGACGGCGACGTACTCAAGGTCACGGGCGGGCGCGTGCTGTGCGTGGTCGGCCTGTCCGACACCGTGCGCGGCGCGCAGAGCGTGGCCTACCAGACCGTCAACCAGATCAACTTCGACGGCATGCAGTATCGCCACGACATCGGCAATCGCGCGCTCGCGCGCAAGCCGGAGTAATCCGGCGTCACGGACCGGAGTGCGGGAAGTCAGCTCGCGCGCCGGCCCATCGGCAACGGCCCGGGGACTTTGCGTCCGCCCGGGCCGTTGTCGTTTGGGGTCCGTCACATCGTCGCGCCGGCATGATTGACAAGCGAGGGGCAACTTGGCACGCTGGCACCGCGTGGACACCGCGTTCCGCGTATCCGGCCAGCCTCGGCGGAATTCATGCAGTTTTCCCGACGGACCCCTCGCTCGACGGAGACTCACATGTTCGACCTCGACAAGCTGGTCAATGACTATCTGGTGCCTTTCGGCCTGAAGATCCTGATGGCCGTCGTCATCTGGATCGTGGGCGGCATCGTCATCAACGTGGTGGCGCGCCTCGTGCGCGGCGCGATGACCCGGCGGGCCATCGATCCCACCCTCGTTCGCTACACCGAATCGACGCTGCGCATCGCCCTGCGCATCGCCCTGATCATCTCCATTCTGAGCGTCTGCGGCATCGAGACGACGTCGTTCGCCGCGTTGCTCGCCGCCGCCGGTGTCGCCATCGGGGCGGCATGGTCCGGCCTGCTGTCGAACTTCGCGTCCGGCATCTTCCTGATCGTGCTGCGTCCGTTCAAGACCGGCGACATGATCAGCGCGGGCGGCGTGACCGGGGTGGTCGACGAAATCGGCCTGTTCGTGACCACGATGACAACGGCGGACAACTTGCGCGTGTACGTCGGCAATACCAAGGTGTTCAGCGACAACATCACCGTCTTCGACGCGAACGCGTTTCGTCGCGTCGACCTGACCGCGCAGCTCGCGCATACGGTCGACGTGCAGGACGCCGTGGCGCGGCTCAAGACGCGGGTCGCCCAGATTCCCAACGTGATGCCCACGCCGGCGGTCGACGTGGCCATCCTCGAGTTCAATCCGTCCGGCCCCGTGCTGGCGGTGCGTCCTTACTGCCACAACCGGGATTACTGGCAGGTGTACTTCGACACCAACCGGGCGATCGCGGAAGTCGGTGGCACGGCGCACTGGCCGGTGCCCGCGCCGCGCCAGATCTTCATGCCGCCCCCGGGCGAGATGCCCAAGGCCATGCCCGCCGCACCGGCGACCGGCACGGCTTCGGCCCCGCCGCTGCCCAATTCGCCGGCATGACCGGGATCCGGCCGGATGGCTTGATGCAGGTCATCCGGGTGGCATTTGGCCGGACGGCGCGCCACGCGGGTCTGCCCCCGAACCGGTAGCAGCCGGTACAATCGCGGTAACTACTACGTTCAGGGAAGTCACAGCATGGCAGCGCAAGACGCCGCACCGGCACCGGATACGGGCGCGGTACGCACCTATCTCCTCGGGCTTCAGGACCGCATCGTCGAGACGCTGGAGCGCCTCGACGGCAAACGTTTCTTCGCCGACGACTGGCAACGTCCGGCCGATGGCGCGCTGCGCGGCGACGGTCGCACCCGGGTGCTCGACGACGGCGACTTCTTCGAGCGCGGCGGCGTGAACTTCTCACACGTGGTCGGCGACAAGCTGCCGGGCTCCGCCAGCGCCTCGCGCCCCGAACTTGCGGGGCGCGGCTTCGAAGCCCTCGGCGTCTCGCTGGTGCTTCACCCGCGCAATCCATACTGCCCGACGGTGCACTTCAACGTGCGGATCCTGATTGCAACCGCCGCGGGTGAAGCACCCGCGTACTGGTTCGGCGGTGGCATGGACCTCACGCCGTACTACCCGTTCGAAGAGGACTGCCAGCACTTCCACCAGACCTGCAAGGACGCGCTCGACCCCTTCGGCGCCGAGTGGTATCCGCGCTTCAAGACCTGGTGCGACGAGTACTTCTACCTGAAACACCGTCAGGAACCGCGCGGCATCGGCGGCATTTTCTTCGACGACTTCTCCGGCGGCGGCTTCGATACGGGCTTTGCCGTGATGCAAAGCGTGGGCAACGCCTTCCTCGACGCCTATGTGCCCATCGTCGAACGTCGCCGCGGCATGCCGTACGGCGAGCGCGAGCGCGATTTTCAGGCGCATCGCCGCGGCCGCTACGTCGAATTCAACCTGGTCTGGGACCGTGGCACGCACTTCGGCCTGCAATCGGGCGGGCGCACCGAGTCGATCCTCATGTCGATGCCCCCGATCGTGAAGTGGCATTACGACTGGAAGCCGGAACCGGGCACGCCCGAAGCGCAGCTCTACACCGATTTCCTCGTGCGCCGCGAGTGGGTCTAAGGGCCGCGTGCGCATGACTGTCTCGTCTTCCGTTGCACCGCATACCCGCGACGCGCACGCCGCAGCCGGCACCTCCGACGCGCCGGCCTCGGCGCCCGCAACGGCCACCAGCGCCGCAAGCGCCGTCACTGCGGCCATGGGCGCCCGGCCGCGGCGCATCGGCGTGCTCGGCGGCACGTTCGATCCGATTCACACCGGCCATCTGGCGCTCGGCGCGCTGTTCGCCCGTACGCTTGCCCTCGATGAACTCGTACTGATGCCTGCCGGGCAGCAGCCGCAAAAGCAGGGCAGCACGCCCGCGGCGCACCGGCTGGCGATGACGCGTCTGGCCGCGCAACAGCTCGCGGCCGAGCTCGAACACTCGCGACCGTTTACGCAGTTGCTCGTGAGCACCCGCGAAATCGAACGCGCCGGTCCCAGCTACACCGTCGACACGCTGCGGGAAATGCGCCGGGAACTCGGGCCGCAAGCCTCGCTCTCGCTGCTCATCGGCTCGGACCAGCTGGTCCGCCTGGACACCTGGCACGCCTGGCGCGAACTGTTCGACTATGCCCACGTTTGCGCGGCGGCCAGACCGGGTTTCGACCGCGACGCCGCCTCCGCCGAACTGCGCGAGGTGTTCGCCGCGCGGGAAAAGTCCGCGCTCGGGGTACAATCCACGCCATGCGGCGGCATCCTGATCGACGACTCACTGGCCGTCGACATCTCCGCCACCGAGTTGCGCGCCACGCTGGCGCACGCGCGAGACGCGGCCACGCCCCCGGCGAACCTGCCCGAACCCGTGTGGCGATACATTCGCGCGCAACACCTGTACCGCGCCTGACGGCCCCGCATCGAACCGCCGGACCGCCACCCGGCGCCCCTGTATCACCAAATAGACGCACTATGGATATTCGTAAACTGCAGCGCCTCATCGTCGACGCCCTCGAGGACGTCAAGGCACAGGACATCAAGGTGTTCAACACCGAGCACCTCACCGCCCTGTTCGAGCGCGTGATCATCGCCAGCGGCACCTCGAACCGCCAGACCAAGGCACTCGCCGCAAGCGTGCGCGACAAGGTCAAGGCCGCCGGTGGCGACATCGTGAGCATTGAAGGCGAGGACGTGGGCGAATGGGTGCTGGTCGACACGGGCGACGCCATCGTGCACATCATGCAGCCGGCCCTGCGCCAGTACTACAACCTCGAAGAGATCTGGGGCGAGAAGCCGGTACGCCTGAAGGCCGCCGGCACCCGGGCCGGCGCCAAGGCCAGCGTGGACGCCCCGGACGACGAGGATGACGAGGGCGACGAGAGCGGCGAAGCGAGCGCCCCGTCGACGCGCCGCAAGGCAAAGTAAGTCTGGCGTAGGCCGCTCCCAGGTTCCTGCCGTCATGCGTCTGTTCATTCTCGCGGTCGGGCACAAGATGCCCGGCTGGATCGAGACCGCCTTCGCCGAGTACGCCAAGCGCATGCCGCCCGAGCTGCGCATCGAACTCAAGGAAATCAAGCCCGAGCAGCGCTCCAATTCCCGCACGGCCGAGACGGTCATGGCCGCCGAAGCGCAGCGCATCGACGCTGCCCTGCCCCGGGGCTGCCGTCTCGTGTGCCTGGACGAGCGCGGGCAGGATGTCACCACCATGCGCCTCGCGCAGTCGCTCACCGGCTGGCAGCAGGACGGGCGCGACGTGGCGTTCGTGATCGGCGGTGCCGACGGGCTCGACCCGGCGCTCAAGGCGCGCGCGGACACCCTTATCCGGCTCTCCAGCCTCACCCTGCCCCACGGCATGGTGCGCGTACTCCTCGCCGAGCAGCTGTATCGCGCGTGGAGCATCAACGCCAATCACCCCTATCACCGGGTCTGAGCGCGTCTCGGCGTCGCCTGCGACCCCGATCTTCCCGATATCGGCAGCAAGACAGAAATAAGTCATACCGTCTTGTGCGGTGCAACGCCCCGTTGCACCGCGCTTGCCGCTGCCCGCAACCCTGCGTCGGCAGGCCGGTCCCCCAACGTTGTCAATCCCCGCCAGACGTGGCGTTGCAACAGCGTTTGTGCACTGCGAGTGGAAAAAACATGACAGCGTGTTAGTCTACGCGGCGCTACAAGGTTCGCATCGCGAACAACAAGACTTCTCGTGAACCACCGGAGATTGGCATGAAGCAACCTTCCCTGCGCAAGTTCGCCCTCGCCGGCGTTGGCGCCGCAATGATGCTCGGCATGAGCGCGTCCGCCCTGGCCGCCACCGAGATCCAGTTCTGGCATTCGATGGAATCGGCCCTCGGCGAACGCGTCAACCAGATCGCCAACGACTTCAACGCGTCGCAGAGCGATTACAAGATCGTCCCGATCTACAAGGGCAATTACGAGCAGGGCCTCGCCGCCGGTATCGCGGCATTCCGCGCCGGCAACGCGCCGGCCATTCTTCAGGTGTACGAAGTCGGCACCGCCACCATGATGCAGGCCAAGAAGGCCGTGAAGCCAGTCTGGCAAGTCATGAAGGACGCCGGCGAGCCGTTCGACGAGAAGGCCTTCGTGCCGACCGTGGCCAGCTACTACGCCGACAGCAAGACCAACCACCTCGTGTCGATGCCGTTCAACAGCTCGACCCCGGTGCTGTACTACAACAAGGACGCCTTCAAGAAGGCGGGCCTCGACCCGAACACGCCGCCGAAGACCTGGGCCGACGTGCGCACCGATGCCCAGAAACTCAAGGCCGCCGGCCTGTCGTGCGGTTTCACCATGGGCTGGCAGAGCTGGACGCAGCTCGAGAACTACAGCGCGTGGCACGGCCTGCCGTTCGCCACGAAGAACAATGGCTTCGACGGTCTTGATGCCAAGCTGGAATTCAACGGCCCGCAGCAGACCAAACACATCCAGTTCCTGGCCGACATGGCCAAGGAAGGTTCGTTCACGTATGTGGGCCGCAAGGATGAGGTGACCTCGAAGTTCTACAGCGGCGATTGCGGTATCGCCATGACGACGTCGGGCGCGCTCGCGAACATCGCCAAGTACGCGAAGTTCAGCTACGGCGTGGGCATGATGCCGTACGACGCCGACGTGAAGGGCGCACCGCAGAACGCCATCATCGGCGGCGCCAGCCTGTGGGTGCTCGCGGGCAAGTCGGCCGCCGAGTACAAGGGCGTGGCCAAGTTCCTGAACTACCTCGCCTCGCCGGCCGTGGCGGCGAAGTGGCACCAGGACACCGGCTACCTGCCCGTCACGAAGGCGGCCTATGAACTGACCGAGAAGCAGGGCTTCTACGCGAAGAACCCGGGCGCCGACATGGCCATCAAACAGATGCTCAACAAGCCGCCCCTGCCGTTCACGCGCGGCCTGCGTCTGGGTAACATGCCGCAGATCCGCACCGTCATCGACGAGGAGCTCGAAGGCGTGTGGAATGGCAAGCAAACGCCCAAAGCCGCACTGGACAAGGCGGTCAGCCGTGGCGACGACCTCCTGCGCCGCTTCGAGAAGCAGGGCAGCTAAGCCGCCCCTGACGCGCGACGACGCCGGTGCCGCAGGGACGATTCCTGCGATCGCCGCGAAACTCGCGACGTTACAATGACACCACCCGGCTCGCCGACAACGCGGGCCGGGTTGGTTTTTTTTGATCGATACGTTTATGGCGCATAACACCAGAGAACGCCCCCGCTTCGGCACCGGCTGGCTGCCCTACGCGCTCGTCGCCCCGCAGCTCCTCATTACGGTCGTCTTCTTCCTGTGGCCGGCGGGCGAGGCCCTGTGGCAGTCCACCTCGGCGCAGGACGCCTTCGGCCTGTCGAGCCAGTTCGTCGGCCTGGACAACTTCACCGCGCTGTGGGGCGATCCGCTCTACCTCGCATCGTTTCGTACCACGATGATCTTCAGCGGACTGGTCACGGTCTGCGGGCTCGTCATCTCGCTGCTGCTCGCGGCCATGGCCGATCGCGTCACGCGCGGCAAGCGCGTCTACCAGACGCTGCTCATCTGGCCGTACGCCGTGGCACCCGCGATCGCCGCGGTGCTGTGGGCCTTCCTCTTCAATCCCAGCATCGGACTCGTCACGTACGGTCTGGCCAAGCTCGGGATCGAGTGGAACCACGCCCTGAACGGCGGCCAGGCGATGTTCCTCGTCGTGCTCGCCTCGATCTGGAAGCAGATCAGCTATAACTTCCTGTTCTTCTACGCCGGCTTGCAGGCCATTCCCCGCTCGCTGGTGGAAGCGGCGGCGATCGACGGTGCAGGCCCGGTGCGGCGCTTCTTCGGTCTGGTACTGCCGCTGATCTCGCCGACGACCTTCTTCCTGCTCGTGGTGAACCTCGTGTACTCGTTCTTCGACACGTTCCCGGTGATCGATGCCGCGACCGGCGGCGGCCCGGGCCAGTCGACGATGACGCTGATCTACAAGATCTACTCGGAAGGCTTCAAGGGGCTCGACCTCGGCAGCTCGGCTGCCCAGTCGGTGGTGCTGATGGCGATCGTCATCGTGCTCACGGTCGTGCAGTTCCGTTTCATCGAACGCAAGGTGCAATACGCATGATCGAGAACCGTCGCGGCCTGGATATTTTCTGCCACGTCATGCTGGTCATCGGCGTGCTGCTGGTCGTCTTCCCGCTCTATGTGGCGTTCGTCGCCGCCACGATGAACGAGCGGGAAATCTTCAACGTTCCGCTATCGCTCATCCCGAGCAGCCATCTGTTCGAGAACCTCTCGACCATCTGGGGACAGGGCACGGGCGACGCGGCCATGCCGTTCGGGCTGATGCTCGGCAACAGCCTGCTCATGGCGCTGGTCATCACGATCGGCAAGATCTCGGTGTCGATCCTGTCGGCCTTCGCCATCGTGTATTTTCGCTTCCCGCTGCGCAATCTGTTCTTCTGGCTCATCTTCGTCACGCTGATGCTGCCGGTCGAGGTGCGCATCTTCCCGACGGTGCAGGTGATCTCGAGCCTCGGGCTCATCAACAGTTATGTGGGCCTGACGGTGCCGCTCATCGCGTCGGCCACCGCCACCTTCCTGTTCCGGCAGTTCTTCATGACGCTGCCCGACGAACTCGTCGAAGCCGCGCGCATCGACGGTGCCGGTCCGATGCGCTTCTTCGTCGACGTGGTGCTGCCGCTGTCGAAGACCAACATCGCGGCGCTGTTCGTCATCACCTTCATCTATGGCTGGAATCAGTACCTGTGGCCGATTCTCGTGACCAACGCGCCGTCGATGACGACGGCTGTGGTGGGCATCAAGAGCATGATCGGCAGCGGCGACACCGCCACGCAATGGCAACTCGTCATGAGCGCCACGCTGCTCGCCATGCTGCCCCCGCTCGCGGTGGTGCTGCTCATGCAGCGGTGGTTCGTGCGCGGTCTGGTCGATTCGGAAAAGTAATCATGGCAAATCTCAAACTCCATAGCGTCAAGAAAACCTACGACCAGAAGAACTACGTCCTGCACGGGGTCGATATCGACATCGAGGACGGCGAGTTCGTGGTCATCGTCGGCCCGTCGGGTTGCGGCAAATCCACGCTGCTGCGCATGGTCGCCGGACTGGAATCGGTGAGCGAGGGCAGCATCCTGATCGGCTCGCAGGTCGTCAATCAGCTCGAGCCGAAGGATCGCAACATTGCGATGGTGTTCCAGAACTACGCGCTCTATCCGCATATGGACGTGCGCCAGAACATGTCGTACGGCCTGAAGATTCGCGGCATCGACAAGAAGACCATCGACGAGCGTGTGCTCGCCGCGGCCCGCATTCTCGAGCTCGAACCGCTGCTTGCGCGCAAGCCGCGCGAACTCTCGGGCGGTCAGCGCCAGCGTGTGGCGATGGGGCGCGCCATCGTGCGCGAACCGGCCGTGTTCCTGTTCGACGAGCCGCTCTCGAACCTCGACGCCAAACTGCGCGTGCAGATGCGTCTTGAAATCCAGCGCCTGCATGCCCGCCTGAAAACCACCAGCCTGTACGTCACGCACGATCAGGTCGAAGCCATGACGCTCGCCGATCGCGTGATCGTCATGAACAAGGGCTACGCCGAGCAGATCGGCACGCCCACGGAAGTCTACGAGCGCCCCGCCTCGCTCTTCGTGGCCGGCTTCATGGGCTCGCCCGCGATGAACCTGCTCAAGGGGCGCATCGACTCGGAAGGCCGCACCTTCCAGGTCGACGGTGGCGGCCCGTCGCTGCGCCTGCCGCCCACGAGCCTCGCGCACGCCAACCGCGAACTCGTGCTCGGCGTGCGTCCCGAGCACCTGATTCCCGCCGAACAGCAAAACGGGCTGGGCGCCTTCGCCGCACAGACCAGCATCAAGGTCGACCAGCTCGAACTGCTCGGCGCCGACAACCTCGTGCATGGCCGCTGGGGCGATCAGAGCGTGACCGTACGCCTGCCGCACGAACTGCGCCCGGCGGCAGGCTCGGTCGTGCCGCTGGCCATCTCCGCCAAGGCGCTGCATCTGTTCGATCCGGCCACGGGCAAGCGAGTCGAAGCATGAGCGACGCGCCCCTCTCCTCGCATTTGTGGCCCCACTGGCCCTATCCGCGCATTGTGTCGCACCGCGGCGGCGGTAAGCTGGCCCCTGAGAACACGCTGGCGGCGTTCGACATGGGCGCCTCGCTCGGCCTGCGCATGGTGGAGTTCGATGCCAAGCTCTCGGCCGACGACGTGGTGTTCCTGCTGCATGACGACACCGTCGACCGGACCAGCAACGGCCATGGCGACGCCGCGCGCATGACGTATGCCGAGATCGAGAAGCTCGATGCGGGCAGTTGGTTCGACGCCCGGTTCGCCGGACAGACGATGCCCACCCTCGAGCAGGTCGCGAAACGGTGTCTGACGCTGGGACTCGCCGCGAACGTCGAGATCAAGCCGAGCCCGGGCCGGGAGGCTCACACCGGCAAGCGCGTCGCCGAAGCCGTTCGGGCACTGTGGGACGGACAGGCGCAGATGCCGCTGCTGTCGTCGTTTTCGTATGAAGCACTCGAAGCCGCGGCTGCGGCCGTGCCCGAATTGCCGCGCGGCATGCTCTACGAGGCGATTCCCGAACACTGGCGCGATGACGCCCGCCGACTCGCGACCGTCTCCCTGCACGCCAGCCATCGACATCTGGACGGCCCCAGGGTCGCGCAAATCAAGGCGGCCGGGCTGCACATGCTCGTCTACACGGTCAACGACCCGGGGCTGGCACGCGAGTTGGCCGCCTGGGGGGTCGACGCCATCTGCACCGACCGCATCGACCTGATCGGCGCCGACTTCCTCGAAGGCGCCTGAACGCCCTGAGAAATGCCCTCGTGCGTCCCCCGCCCCACGCTGGCGGGCGTGGGCGCAAGGCGGCATAATAGGGCGTTCCCTCGCCCAGCCCATCCAGCGGCCCGGCACACCATTGCGAATCGAAACGAATTCGTGTGCCGGGCTGGACGAATTCAAGCCAAGCCGCCATGCCGTACATCTATCTCGCGTCGCAAAGTCCCCGCCGTCAGGAGCTGCTGCACCAGCTCGGTGTTCGCTACGAACTGCTGCTGCCCGGGGCCGACGAAGACGCCGAAGCGCTTGAAGCCGTACTGCCTGGCGAGCCGCCCGACGATTACGTGCAGCGCGTCACGCGCGCCAAGGCCGAAGCCGGCGTGGCGCGCCTGGCCCGCGCCGGCCTGCCCGCCGCGCCCATTCTGAGCGCCGACACGACGGTCTGCCTCGACGGCACCATCCTCGGCAAACCCTTCGACGACGCCGACGCGCGTGCCGTGCTCGCCCGCCTGTCCGGCACGCGTCATCGCGTACTGACCGCCGTGGCGGTGTTCGCGCACGGGCAGATTCACCAGGCCCTGAACATCTCGCATGTCTGGTTCCGACCGTTGCGTCGCGAGGAAATCGAGCGCTACGTCGCGTCGGGCGAACCGAAAGGCAAGGCAGGCGCCTACGGCATCCAGGGCAAGGCCGCGGAATTCGTCATGCGAATCGACGGCAGCTACTCCGGCATCATGGGACTGCCGCTGTGTGAGACCGCCGCGCTGTTGCGCCAGGCGGGCGTCGACTTCTGACGCGTACTGCATTTGCCAAGCCATTCGAGTCCGGTCGACACCTTATGAACGAAGACATTCTGGTCAACATCACGCCACAGGAAACCCGTGTGGCGCTCATGCAGCTCGGCGCGGTGCAGGAACTGCACATCGAGCGTACGCTCTCGCGAGGGCTGGTCGGCAACATCTATCTGGGCAAGGTCGTGCGCGTACTGCCGGGCATGCAATCGGCGTTCATCGATATCGGGCTCGAGCGCGCCGCCTTCCTGCACGTGGCCGATATCTGGCACCCGCGCACGAACAACGATACGTCCACGCCGCACCCCCAGCCGCCCATCGAAAAAACGGTTTTCGAGGGCCAGACGCTCATGGTGCAGGTCATCAAGGATCCGATCGGCACCAAGGGCGCTCGCCTCTCGACGCAGATCAGCATCGCCGGGCGCACGCTCGTCTACCTGCCGCAGGAGCCGCACATCGGCATCTCGCAACGTATCGAGAGCGAAGCCGAGCGCGAAGCGTTGCGCAGCAAGATCCAGGCGCTGGTGCCCGCCGACGAGAAAGGCGGCTTCATCGTGCGCACGATCGCCGAAGACGCGGCCGACGCCGAGCTGGCCAACGACATCGCCTACCTGCGCAAGTCGTGGCAGACCATCGGAGAACAGAGCACGCGCGTGCCCGCGCCGGCGCTGCTCTACCAGGACCTGAACCTGGCGCAGCGTGTACTGCGCGATTTCGTCCACGAGGAAACGGGCAAGATTCTCGTCGACTCGCGCGAGACGTTTCAGAAGCTGGCCGAATTCGCCGCCACCTACACCCCGGCGGTGCTCGGCAAGCTGACGCACTACACCGGGGAGCGTCCGCTGTTCGACCTGTACAACGTGGAGACGGAGATCGAGCGGGCGCTGTCGCGTCGCGTCGACCTGAAGTCCGGCGGGTACCTGATGATCGATCAGACCGAAGCGATGACGACCATCGATGTGAACACCGGCGGCTACGTCGGCGCGCGCAACTTCGACGACACGATCTTCAAGACGAACCTCGAAGCGGCGCTGATGATTGCGCGCCAGTTGCGGCTGCGCAACCTGGGCGGGATCATCATCATCGACTTCATCGACATGGAAAGTGCCGAGCATCGCGACTCGGTGCTTGCCGAGCTGAAGAAGGCGCTCGCCCGGGACCGCACCCGCATCACCGTGAATGGCTTCTCGCAATTGGGGCTGGTCGAGATGACGCGCAAGCGCACGCGAGAATCGCTCGCCCACGTGCTGTGCGAGCCATGTGCGGTGTGCCAGGGCAAGGGCCAGGTGAAAACGCCACGTACGCTGTGCTATGACATCCTGCGCGAAATCCTGCGCGAATCGCGCCAGTTCAACCCGCGCGAGTTTCGTCTGATCGCCTCGCAGGAAGTCGTCGACCTGTTCCTCGAAGAGGAGTCGCAGCATCTGGCGATGCTCATCGACTTCATCGGCAAGCCCATCTCCCTGCAAGTGGAATCGACGTTCCACCAGGAGCAGTACGACATCATTCTGATGTAACGGGTCTTATCCCTCGTTCGCGCCGACGCCATGCCTTACACGAACTACGACAATCTTGCGGCATCGAGCGAGGCGCTCGACAAGCACGCGGTTGCACGTCACTCGACCTGGGTGAGCATCTGGGTCAATGTGGTGCTCACGGCGGCGCAGATCGTCGTGGGCATTTTCGCGCGCTCGCAGGCGCTGATCGCCGACGGGATTCACTCGCTGTCGGACATCGTGTCCGATTTCGTGGTGCTCGCCGCCGCCCGTGGCAGCGCGCGCGCGCCGGACGCCGATCACCCGTACGGACACAGCCGCTACGAAAACGCGGCCTCGCTGTTTCTCGGCGCGATCCTGCTCGCCGTGGGCGCCGGCATGTTGTGGCGGGGCATCGAGCGTTTACTGCATCCGGAGGAAATTCCGGAAGTCCACATGATTGCCCTGCTGGTCGCGGTGTTCGTGCTGGTGAGCAAGGAAGGCCTGTTTCGTTACATGCTGCGCGCAGCCCAGCGCGTGCGCTCGGCAATGCTCGTCGCCAACGCCTGGCACGCCCGCTCCGACGCCCTGTCGTCGCTCGTGGTCGCGTGCGGCATCCTTGGCAACCTTGCCGGCTATCGCATTCTCGACCCGCTCGCGGCCGCTCTCGTGGGGCTGATGATCGGGCGCACCGGCTGGAAGTTCGGCTGGAACGCCTTGCAGGATCTCATCGACCGCGGCGTGGATGACGCCACCACCATCACGATTCGCGAACGTCTGCTCGCTACACCCGGCGTGCGTGCGCTCGACATGCTGCGCACGCGACGCATGGGCGACGAGATTGTCGTCGATGTGCACGTGCTCGTCGACGCCCGGCTGTCGGTATCCGAAGGGCACTACATCGCCGAACAGGCTCGCGCCGCCGTCATGCGCGAGCCGCAGATTCTCGACGTGCTCGTGCACGTCGATCCGGAGAGCGACGCCAAGGGCACCGCCTTGCAGGAGTGGCCGGCGCGCGCCGTGGTCGTGGGCGCGGCCGAAGTCCTGTGCCGGGCCAATGGCCTGGCCCTGCGCGACGTCAATCTGCACTATCTGAACAACAGGCTGGAGGCCGACGTGACCGTCGAAACCCAACCTGAACCGGCGCCGCCCGCATACTCTGCCGAGCCGACCGATGGCGCCATGGAACGGGCGTCGCAGACGGTCGCCGACGCACTCGCCGCGCACTTCGCCCCGCTCGGGCTGCGTCACGTCCGCGTACTTCGGGTGACGGGCGAGACGTCGGCAATGGCGGCAGACGCCGGCGCCGACACCCCCGGCGCCACTCCGTAGCCAAAAAATGAATCGGCCGCCGGGCTCTCGGTCGGTTGACGCGAGCACCACGGCGGCCGATGCGGATCGGACACCAGGACCTGACGGGGCAAGCGACGCCCCGTCGCGACATCAACCTTCGTGCCGGTAGTCCGCGAACAGCATGCCCTGTCGGTCCTTGTCGGAGACGAGCGGCGTGATGCCCGCCAGCGGCCAGGGAATCGCCAGCGTCGGATCGTCCCAGCGGATGCAACGCTCGAATTGCGGCGCCCAATAGTCGGTCGTCTTGTACAGCACCTCGGCCGTCTCCGACGTCACGACGAATCCATGGGCAAACCCCGCGGGAATCCACAGCTGCTTCTTGTTCTCGGCGCTCAGCACTTCGGCGACCCACTTGCCGAAGGTCGGCGAGCCTTCGCGGATGTCGACGGCCACGTCGTAGATCTCCCCCTGAAGCACGCGCACGAGCTTGCCTTGCGGCTGCTGCACCTGATAGTGCAACCCGCGCAGCACGCCGCGCGCCGACCGCGACTGGTTGTCCTGCACGAACGTGAGCGTCTCGCCCAGCGCGGTGTCGAAGTTGCGCTGGTTGAAGCTCTCGAAGAAATAGCCACGGGTATCGCCGAACACTTTCGGCTCGACGACCTTGACGTCGGGAATGGCGGTAGCAATCAGTTGCATAAAAAGACCTAAAGGTGAGGGCGGTCAGAAAACGCGCTCTCGCAACATCGCCAGCAGATACTGGCCGTAGCCGGTCTTCGCGAGCGGCTGCGCCAGCGTTTCGATATCCGACGCCGAGATCCACCCACGTCGATAGGCGATCTCTTCCGGACAGGCGACCTTGAGACCCTGACGGCTTTCAATGGTCTGAATGAAGGTACTGGCCTCCAGCATCGATTCGTGCGTGCCGGTGTCGAGCCATGCGTAACCCCGCCCCATGATCTGCACATTGAGCTTGCCGCGGCGCAGGTACTCGTTGTTGACGTCGGTAATCTCCAGCTCACCTCGCGCGGACGGTTTGATGGCGCGCGCGATGTCGATCACGTCGTTATCGCAAAAGTAAAGCCCCGTGACGGCGTAACGCGACTTCGGCTCCTTGGGCTTCTCGACCAGCTCGATCGCCTTGCCGGCCTCGTCGAACGTCACCACGCCATAGCGCTCGGGATCGTGCACCGGATACGCAAATACGGACGCACCTTCCTGCTGTGCGTTGGCCGCGGACAGCAATCCCGCGAAGTCGTGCCCGTAGAACAGGTTGTCGCCAAGCACCAGTGCACAAGGGTCGCGGCCGATGAAGTCCGCCCCGATGAGGAACGCCTGCGCCAGGCCGTCCGGCGACGGCTGCACGGCATATTGCAGGTTCAGCCCCCACTGGCTGCCATCGCCGAGCAATTGCTCGAACCGCGGCGTGTCCTGCGGCGTCGAGATGACCAATACGTCGCGAATCCCCGCCAGCATCAGCGTGGTGAGCGGGTAATAGATCATCGGCTTGTCGTACACCGGCAGCAGTTGCTTGGAGACGGCCAGCGTGGCGGGGTACAGGCGCGTGCCCGAGCCTCCGGCCAGAATGATGCCTTTGCGTTGAATGCCCATACGTGCCTCAGTCGTTCCCACGGTAGTGCGTCTCGATCCAGCGCTGATATTCGCCCGATTGCACCTGGCGCACCCACTCGCCATTGGCGAGGTACCACTGAACCGTCTTGCGCATGCCAGTCTCGAAGGTCTCGGCCGGGCGCCAACCCAGTTCGCGCTCGAGCTTGCGCGCATCGATGGCGTAGCGGCGATCATGGCCAGGGCGGTCGGTGACGAACGTGATCTGGTCGGTGTACGACTTGCCATCGGCGCGCGGAGACAGTTCGTCGAGCAACTTGCACAGATGGTTCACCACCGATAGATTGTTCTGCTCGTTCCAGCCCCCCACGTTGTACACCTCGCCCGGCGCTCCCCTGGCGAGCACTTCGCGAATCGCCGAGCAATGATCGCCGACGTACAACCAGTCGCGCACGTTGCTGCCGTCGCCGTAGATCGGCAGGGGTTTGCCCGCGACGGCATTCGCGATCACCAGCGGAATCAGCTTCTCGGGGAACTGGTAAGGGCCGTAGTTGTTCGAGCAGTTGGTCGTGAGCACCGGCAGGCCGTAGGTGTGGTGGTACGCGCGCACCAGATGATCGGAGCCGGCCTTCGAGGCCGAGTACGGACTGTTGGGTGCGTACGGCGTCGTTTCGGTGAAGGCCGGATCGGTCGGGCTCAGCGAACCGTAGACTTCGTCGGTCGACACATGCAGGAAACGAAAGGCGTCGCGCGCTTCGCCCGCGAGCGAGCCCCAGTAGGCACGCGCGGCTTCGAGCATCGTGAACGTGCCGACAATGTTCGTCTGCACGAAATCGCCCGGGCCGTGGATCGAGCGATCAACGTGGCTCTCGGCGGCGAAATGCAGCACCGCGCGCGGACGATGCTCGGCATACAAGCGATCAAGCGCCACGCGATCGCAAATATCGACCTGCGCGAAGTGGTGGCGGGAATCATGTTCCAGACTTGCCAGATTCGCCAGATTGCCGGCGTAGGTCAGCTTGTCGATGGTAACGACGGGCTCGTCGTGTTGCGAGAGCCAGTCCAGAACGAAGTTCGCGCCAATAAAGCCAGCGCCGCCTGTCACAAAGATCATAAGTGTCGAAATGGGTTGGGAAGTCGGGTCAGCGGCTGCGCGGCACGCGCCCCATCAGGAAGAATTCGTCGTTCGGGCGCATCGAAATCGCATTGGCCAGACGGTTGGACATCCCGAAGAAAGCCGTGATCGCGGCGATGTCCCAAATGTCCTCGTCGTCAAGACCGTGCGCACGCAGCGTGGCGTAATCGTCGTCGCTTACTTCGTGCGAGCGCTCGCACACCTTCATGGCATACGCGAGTATCGCCTTCTGGCGCGGCGTGAGGTCCGCCTTCAAATAGTTGACCGCCACCTGGTCGGCCAGCAACGGCTGCTTCTCGTAGATGCGCACCAGCGCGCCATGCGCCACCACGCAATACAGACACTGATTCGCCGCGCTGGTTGCGACCACGATCATTTCGCGCTCGCCCTTGCTCAGATGGCCATCCTTGAGCATGAGGGCATCGTGATAGGCGAAAAATGCCCGGAATTCGTCGGGGCGATGCGCCAGCGTCAGGAATACATTGGGCACGAACCCCGCCTTTTCCTGCACTTCGTCGATGCGCGCCCGGATATCGGCCGGCAGCCCGGCGAGATCCGGTACGGGAAAGCGACTGATCGGTGGTTGGCGCATCGTGTTCTCCTCATTGACGGGCGGGGCAGGTCCCTGGCGCCTGCGACGCAAGGAACGCCCTCAGGCTTCCTGTTGCTGGGCGTACTGGATACGGTGCAAATGGGCGTAAAGGCCATTATGCGCCACCAGTTCGTTGTGCGAGCCCTGCTCCACGATGCGGCCATGTTCCAGCACCACGATGCGATCGGCGCGCTCGATGGTCGACAGACGGTGCGCGATCACCAGCGTGGTGCGCCCTTCCATCAGTACCTCGAGCGCCGCCTGCACGTGACGCTCGGACTCCGAGTCGAGGGCGGAGGTCGCTTCGTCGAGGATCAGAATCGGTGCGTCCTTGTAGATCGCGCGGGCAATCGCCAGGCGCTGACGCTGGCCACCCGAAAGGCGCATGCCATTGTCGCCCACCATCGTCTGCACGCCGTCGGGCATGGCCGCGACCGCATCGGCGAGATTGGCCGCCCGCAGCGCCGCCTGCACGCGCTCCGGATCGATTTCCTGACCGTAGGCCACGTTCGCGGCGATGGTGTCGTTGAACAGCACCACGTCCTGGCTCACGAACGCGATCTGGCTGCGCAGGTCGGCCAGACGTAGTTCGTCGAGCGGAATATCGTCGAGCAGAATGCGCCCGCCGGTAGGATCGAAGAAGCGCGGCACCAGATTGACCAGTGTCGTCTTGCCGCTGCCGGACGGCCCCACCAGCGCCACCATCTCGCCGGGCGCGACATCGAGCGAAATCCTGTCGAGCGTCGGACGCTCGGCCGCACCGTAATTGAAGCTCACCTGATCGAACGTCACGCGCCCCTTGGCGCGCTCGAGCCGGCGATCGCCGCCCGTGGGCTCGACTTCCACGTCCATCACGTCGAAAATCAGCTCGGCGGCCGTCACACCGCGTTGCAGCGGCTGGTTGACGTCCATCAGATGCTTGAGCGGCGAGACCACCAGCAGCAACGCTGTCACGAAGGCGGTGAAGCCACCCACGGTCATCTCGCCCGATGACGATTCGATCATCGCCACTGTGATGACGATGGCCAGCGCGAGCGACGCGAGCGCCTGCGTGACCGGTTGGGCAAGCCCGCCCGACACAGTCACGCGCATGGCGTAACCGCGCAGCGTGCCGGTCATCTTGTCGAAACGCGACTTTTCGTAGGCTTCGCCGTTGTGGATCTTCACGACCTTGTAGCCGCCCACCGCCTCTTCGACCACGTACGACAGCGCATTGGTCAGCGTCTGCTGCTCGCGGTTCAGGCGGCGCAGACGACGGTTGATCTTGCCGACCAGCCAGCCGATGAGCGGCAGAATGACGGCCACCACGAGCGTGAGCCGCCAGTTCAGATAGAACAGATAGCCCAGCAGACCGACGACGGTGAGCGAGTCGCGCACCAGCGTGATGAGCACCGTGGTCAGCACGCCGAGCACCTGGTTGACTTCGTAGACGATGGCGTTGATGAGCGTGCTGGTCGTCTCGCGCTGGAAATACGCCGCCGGGGCGTGCAGCAGACGCTCGAACATCCGCACGCGCAGGTCGAGCAGCACGCGGTTCGACACCCAGGAGAGCATGTAGTTGGCCGAATACTGCGCCAGCCCCCGGATGACCGCCAGGCCGATGACCGCGGCCGGCACGTACCACAGCTTCCACGGGTCGCCGCCCGAAAAGCCCTTGTCGAGCACCGGCTTGAGAACGGCCGGGATGGCGGCTTCGGTTCCCGCCACGAGCGCCATGGCAAGAACGGCCAGCAGGCCCATATGCCAATAGGGCTGGAGATAGCCCAGCAGACGGCGAAGAATCGGGCCGGTGGGCTTGTGCGTTGCGCTCATGTAAGTCGGGAACGGCGGAAAAACCGCTATTCTAACGTACCGGCCGATCTCGCCGGGACGTGTCCGAGCGAGACTCGGACGCCGCCGCAAAATTCGCCGCGGAGCCTGCGATCCGGGTCGTCTGGCGCGCCGCAGTGCGGGGGGAACCGGTATACTCCCGCCCATGGCAAGCGCACTCGAAGTCCTCCGTACCGTATTCGGCTATAACGCATTCCGTGGCGATCAGGCCGCCATCGTCGACCATGTGGCCGACGGGGGCGATGCGCTCGTCCTGATGCCCACCGGCGGCGGCAAGTCGCTGTGCTATCAGATCCCGGCACTGCTGCGCCCCGGTATCGGCATCGTCGTCTCGCCGCTCATCGCACTCATGCAGGATCAGGTCGATGCGTTGCTGCAAGCCGGGGTGCGCGCCGCCTATCTGAATTCCAGCCTCGGCTTCGACGAAGCGCTCGATACCGAGCGCCGCGCCGCACGCGGCGAGCTCGATCTGCTGTACGTCGCGCCCGAGCGCCTGCTGACCGAGCGCTTTCTCGATCTGCTCGACCGGCTCGACGAGCGCGGGCAACTGGCGCTGTTCGCCATCGACGAAGCGCATTGCGTCTCGCAATGGGGCCACGACTTCCGCCCGGAGTACATCCAGCTCTCCGCACTGCACGAACGCTATCCGCGCGTGCCGCGCATCGCGCTGACCGCCACTGCGGATGCCGCGACGCGCGACGAGATCCAGACCCGCCTGGGACTGACCGAGGCGCGCCTTTTCGTCTCCAGCTTCGATCGGCCGAACATCCGGTATGAGATCGTCGATCGCGACAATCCCCGCAAGCAGTTGCTCGCCTTTCTCGGGCGGCATCGCGGCGAGGCCGGCATCGTCTACTGTCTGTCGCGCAAGAAAGTGGAGGAGACGGCAGCCTGGCTCGAGACTCAGGGTATTCCGGCCCTGCCGTATCACGCGGGGCTCGATGCCGAGGTCCGACGCACGCACCAGCAGCGGTTCCTGCGCGAGGAAGGGCTGGTCATGGCGGCCACGGTCGCCTTCGGCATGGGCATCGACAAGCCGGACGTGCGCTTCGTCGCGCATCTGGATCTGCCCAAGAGTCTCGAAGCGTACTATCAGGAGACGGGGCGCGCGGGACGGGACGGCGAGCCGGCCGAAGTCTGGATGACATACGGGCTGAACGACGTGGTGGTCCATCGCAGCCGCATCGACGAGTCGAATGCGCCCGAGCTGCAGAAGCGCATCGAGCGGCAAAAGCTCGACGCCCTGCTTGGCTATTGCGAGGCGCCGCGTTGCCGACGCACCGTGCTGTTGTCATATTTCGGCGAGACGAGCGAGCCTTGCGGCAACTGCGACGTCTGCCTGAACCCGCCCGAAGTTTTCGACGGGACCGTCGCCGCTCAAAAGGCCCTCTCGGCGATTCTCCGCACGGGCCAGCGTTTCGGCGCCGGTCACCTCATCGATCTGCTGCGCGGGCGCAGTACCGACAAAATCCGCATGTTCGGTCATGAGTCGCTGCCGACATTCGGCGTGGGCGGTGAACTCGACGATCAGGGTTGGCGCGCCGTCTTCCGCCAACTGATCGCCCACGGCCTGATCGAGCCGGACAGCAGCCAGTACGGTGCGCTCACGCTCAACGCGGCGGCCAAGCCGGTGCTCAAGGGAGAAACGACGCTGATGCTGCGACGTCAGCGCGCCGCCGTGGGCAAGAAGGGGCGGTTTGCCGGTTACGCCTCGGCGCCGGCAATCGAGCTCGACGTTGCCGATCAGAAACTGTTCGAAACGCTGCGCGCCTGGCGGCAGGACATGGCCAAGACACAGCAGGTGCCGGCTTACGTTATCCTGCATGACCGCACCCTGCGCGAACTCGCACAGCGCCGTCCGCGACATCGTGAAGGGCTGGCCGATATTACCGGTCTCGGCGAAGCGAAAATCGAGCGCTATGGCGAAGCCCTCGTCGAGCTGCTCAATGCCTAGGCGCGCGACGCGTCGATCCGACCGGCGTCGACACCACGTCCGGGCCTCGGCCCCGATATTGCTATTTCGTAAGCGTTCATGACCGAAACCTCATTGTCCGCTGCGCCGTTGAGTGCCGCTGCGGCGCAGCGCCTGCCACTGACGGTGACGATCCTCACGCGCAATGAGCGCCACAACATCGCCGAGTGCATCGCATCGGTGCAATCGTTTGCGTCGCAGATCGTCGTGGTGGACAACGCGAGCACCGACGGCACCGCCGACATCGCCCGCGCCGCCGGCGCCGAGGTGTATGTCACGCCTGATTGGCCGGGTTTTGGCCCGCAGAAGAATCGGGCCTTGTCGTACGCCACGCAACCGTGGGTCCTTTCACTCGATGCCGACGAACGCGTAACGCCCGAGTTGGCGACCGAGATCGCGGCCGCGCTCGGCGACACCTCCCGTGCCGGCTACCGCATGCCCCGGCTGTCGCAGTTTCTGGGCCACTGGGTGCGGCACTGCGGCTGGTATCCCGACCATGTGCTGCGGCTATTCCGCCGCGAAGCCGGACGCTTCTCCGACAATCTCGTCCACGAACGGGTGATCGTCGACGGTGCGATCGGCACGCTGTCGCACCATCTGCTGCACTACAGCTACACGGAAGCGCGTCAGGTTGAGGACAAGATCCAGCGTTACGCGCGCGCCGGCGCCAAGGAGATGGCATTGCGTGGCAAGCGGGTCTCGCCGCTCAAACCGTGGATCAATGGTGGATGGGCCTTTGTTCGCACCTACTTCCTGCGCCGAGGCTTCCTGGATGGCGCGACCGGCGCCGCCATCGCACGGATGAACGCGCGCAGCGCCTTTCTGAAGTACGATCTGCTGCGACGCGGGGAGAGCTGACGCGTCCCAGGCGGAACGGCGGTCGCGGCCTGCACGTCCGCGCCGGCGCGTTACCTGGCCAACGCCCGCTTCACGCGGGAACGGAAAAGCTCCCAACGCAACTTCCCGTCCTCGACGGGCTCGGCCAGGCGTCCGTCATTGCCGGCCGGAACCGGCTTGCCGCGACGCAGGTAGTAGCGATCGAAGATCGACTGTGTCATGCCCCACTTGCGCAGAAACTGGGTGCGGCCGTCGTTCTTCACAACCTTGCCCGTGCTCTTGCACTGGAAGTGATACACGAGGCTCGCGCCCACGCCGACGAAACGCCGGGCGCCCGCGGCCCACATCTTCATGGAGAAGTCGTTGTCGCTGCTCATCCCCGGGCTCAGCTCGGTGCTGTATCCGCCCACCAGGAACCACCAGTCGCGATGCACGAGGGTCGGCGGCCAGGTGGCGCCAAACCAGTCGGGCTTGCGGTAGTTCGGCACGGCGGCAAGCAGCGCGGCTTCGTCGAACGTGTCGACCTCTCGGCCGAAGTCATGTACCAGCACACACGGATTGCCCGTGTCCACCGGCTCGATCATCGTGCCCGACAGCATGAACGCGGTGTCCGGCATCGCTTGCGCCCGCTCGATCAGCGCGGTATCCCACCCGGGGCAACAATACATGTCGTCGTTCAGATAGACGATGTACTTCTCGCGCGCGAGCGCCGCCGCCTGGTTCACCGCGTAGCAGATACCGATGTTGTCGGGCGATGCGGTATGTTCGAGGCCCTCGGCACGCACCCAGTCGAGCGAACCATCGGAACCATCGTTCACGTGCACGATGATCTGGTGGGCGTAGCGCGAGTTCTGGCGAATACTGCGCACGCAAAGTTGCAGCAGGGCCAGGTTGTTCCACGTCGGAACGATGATCGAGAACATCGGGGTTTCCTTGTTGTGTCTTTCGGCGGCGGCGCAACGCGGCGCCGCACAACGCTGCCGATCCTGCGCGCATTCCGGCGCCGGACCGCTCGTGTCAGTAGATGATCTGCACCGAGTCGGTCGTGAGCCACTGGCGAAGTTCGCCGAGCAACTCGTCGCCCGGCTGCACCTTCCAGTCGTCGCCCAGCCTCGACTCGCATTCGGCGTCCGGGCGGCGATACACGATGTGCACCGGCAGGCCGTTCTGCTTTTCGCCGTCACCATCGCCGTTGCCGCTACCGTTGCGCCGGCCAAAGCCACCACCGCCACCGCCGTTGAACCCGCCGCCACCATTGAAGCCGCCGCTGCCACCACCGCCCGCCCCGGCCGTCGCGGCCACGCGATACATCGTGCAATGCGGCTGGAGGGTGGCGCGCAGGCGCGTCCAGTCGGCATTGCCGTTGAACGACAACTTGAGCGCCCGCGCAAAACGTGCACGCGCACGGCCGAGGTCCATCACGCTTTCGGTGGTGAAACGCAGCCCGCCCGTGAAGCTGTCCGGCCGCGCATTGCCCTGGACGATCAGCAACTCGTCTTCCTTGAACAAATGCTTGTTGGCCTCGAACTGCTCGTTGAAGATCGTGACTTCGAGCGTGGACGTGCCGTCATCGAGCTGCACGATCAGCATCTTGCCGCGCTGGGTCATCATCGTGCGCATGCTGGAGATCACGCCGGCGACCAGCTTGTCGCGGCCGTCCGTGAGGTCGCGAATCCGCGTGCGCACGAAACGCCGCACTTCCTCCGCGTAGGAGTCGAACATGTGCCCCGACAGATAGAAGCCGAGTGCCTGCTTTTCTTCCTGCAGCTTGCGCTTGTCGGTCCAGGCCGGCTCGTCGGCCAACTCCAGCGGCGCCTGAAGGCTCTCGTCGCCGAGATCGAACAGGCTGACCTGATTGGCCGCGGCGCTCGCCTGCTCCGCGGCCTCCATCGCCATCGGCACCGATGCCATCAACTGGGCCCGGTTTTCGTGAATCGTGTCGAACGCCCCGGCGCGAATCAACGCTTCGATGGTGCGACGGTTCACGACGCGACGGTCGATGCGCGCGCAAAAGTCGAACAGATCGGTAAACGGCTTGCCTTCGCGTGCCCGCAGGATTTCCTCGATGGCCGACTGACCACTGCCCTTGATGGCGCCCAGACCGTAGCGCACGGTTTTCGCGTCGGCCGGCTCGAAGCGGTAGGCCGAGACGTTCACGTCGGGGGGCAACACACCGAGACCGTTCGCCAGGCAGTCCTCGTAGAGAATCTTGACCTTGTCCGTGTCGTCCATGGCCAAGCTCATGTTGGCGGCCATGAATTCGGCAGGATGGTGTGCCTTGAGCCATGCAGTGTAATACGCCAGCAGCGCGTAGGCGGCGGCGTGCGACTTGTTGAAGCCGTAGCCCGCGAACTTCTCCATCAAGTCGAAGATTTCGTCCGACTTTTCACGCGTGAGGCCGTTGGCGGCGGCCCCCTTGGCGAAGATCTCGCGGTGCTCGGCCATCTCCTCGGCCTTCTTCTTGCCCATCGCACGACGCAGCAAGTCGGCGCCGCCGAGCGAGTAACCGCCGATGATCTGCGCCATCTGCATCACCTGCTCCTGATAGACCATGATGCCGTAGGTCTCCTGAAGCACCGGCTCGACGCGCGGATCCGGGTATTCCACCTTTTCCCGGCCATGCTTTCGCGCACAGAAGCTCGGAATCAGGTCCATCGGGCCCGGACGGTACAACGCCACGAGCGCGATGATGTCTTCGAAGCGGTCGGGCTGGGCATCCTTCAACATGCCCTGCATGCCCCGGCTTTCCAGCTGGAACACCGCCACCGTATTGGCTTTTTTCAGAATGCTGAACGCCGCCGGGTCGGTGAGCGAGACCTGATCGAGCGACCAGTCCTTCATCTCCGGATGCAATCGCTTGATGTAGCGCTCCGCCCAGTTCAGGATCGTGAGCGTGGTCAGTCCCAGAAAGTCGAACTTCACGAGGCCGACCGCTTCCACGTCGTCCTTGTCGTACTGACTCACGACCCCACTGGCGTCTTCGCCGCCGCCCTGCGTGTAGAGCGGGCAGAAGTCGGTCAGCTTGCCCGGGGCGATCAGCACACCGCCCGCGTGCATGCCGACGTTTCGCGTCAGCCCCTCGACACGCTGCGCCAGCTCGATCAGTTGCTTGACTTCATCTTCCGTCTGATAGCGCTCGGCCAGTTGCGGCTCTTCCTTGAGCGCATCGTCGATGGTGACGTGCTTGCCAGGCTTGAACGGGATCAGCTTGGAGATGCCATCAACGAAGTTGTAGCCAAGATCGAGCACGCGACCCACGTCGCGTACCGCGGCCTTGGCTGCCATCGAGCCGAAGGTGGCGATCTGCGAAACGGCGTCGGCGCCGTACTTCTCTTTCACGTACTGAATGACCCGGTCGCGCCCATCCTGGCAGAAGTCGATGTCGAAGTCGGGCATCGACACGCGTTCCGGGTTGAGGAAGCGCTCGAACAGCAGGTTGTATTTGAGCGGGTCGAGGTCGGTAATGCCGAGCGCGTAGGCAACGAGCGAGCCCGCGCCGGAGCCGCGACCCGGCCCCACCGGCACGCCGTTGTTCTTCGCCCACTGAATGAAGTCGGCCACGATCAGGAAGTAGCCGGGAAAGCCCATCTTGATGATGGTGCCCGTCTCGAATTCGAGCCGCTTGTAGTAATCGGGACGCTGCTTGTCGCGCTCGGCCTCGTCGGGGAAAAGCAGCTCGAGACGCTTCTCCAGCCCCTCCTTGGACAACTGTACGAGGTAGTCGTCGAGCGACATGCCGTCGGGCGTCGGGAACAGCGGCAGCTTCGGCTTGCCCAGTTCGAGCGTGAGGTTGCAGCGCTTGGCGATCTCGACGGTGTTGGCGATCGCCGACGGCACGTCTTCGAACGCGGCGATCATGTCGTCCTGCGTGCGGAAACTCTGGTCCTGCGTGAAGCGCCGTACTCGGCGCGCATTGCCGAGCATCTCGCCTTCCGAAATACACACGCGCGCTTCGTGCGCCGTGAAATCGTCGGCCGTCATGAACTGGATCGGGTGCGTGGCCACGACCGGCAACCCGGCCCTGGCCGCGAGCTGCACGGCCTGCTGCACGTACGCCTCCATGCCCGGCTGGCCCGTGCGCTGCAACTCGATATAGAACGCGCCCGGGAATACGTCGGCCCAATGCCTGGCGCATTGCAGCGCCAATTCCGGATTGCCCGCCGCCAGCGCCATGCCGACGTCGCCCATCTGCGCGCCTGACAACGCCAGCAAACCGCGCGCCAGACCGTCGGGCTGCAACCACGACGCGTCAATTTCCGCCCGCCCGCGCCACTGGTTGCCCAGCCATGCCCGGGAAAGCAACTGGCAGAGGTTCAGGTAGCCTTCACGGTCGCGCGCAAGCAGCAGCAGCCGCGAGGGCTTGTCGCGGTCGGCCGGGTTCGTGATCCAGGCATCGCAGCCGATGATCGGCTTGACGCCCTTGCCGCGGGCTCCCTTGTAGAAACGAATGGCGCCGAACATGTTCGCGAGGTCGGTGAGCGCAAGCGCGCCCTGACCGTCCTTGGCGGCGGCCTTGACGACATCATCGAGCCGCACGATGCCATCGGCGATCGAGTATTCGGAATGGAGGCGGAGGTGGACGAAGCGAGGTTCTGACATGGGCGACATTGTAACGCGCCCTCCCCGTCTTCAGCGTCTTCCGGAATTCCGAAATCGCCGCGTCTGCCGGGTGACGGACTGCCACGCGCCGCATGAGCGAATAAAGGAATCGCCGAGCGCGCGCGCTATCCAAAATAACAGGGGGTCGCGCAACAAGGTCTCGTCGCCGCACCGCGTCCTGACCACCGATAACAGCGCGCCCCACCCCGCGACGCGCGCCGACGCGCCATGTCCCGATCTCCGGCGGCTTGCCGACGGCACCCGGGGGCGATTTGCCCTGAATCAAGCACGAACGTGTACCGAATCGGCGATAATGGCGCTTTATTGTTTCACGCATCCTGCGAATTCCGTTGCCATGTCCATCGTCAATATCGCTGCGTACAAGTTCGTCACGCTCGACGACATCGCGACCCTGCGTCCGACCCTGCTCGAACGCTGCCAGGCACTCGACCTGAAGGGCACCATTCTCCTCGCGCCGGAAGGCATCAATCTGTTTCTCGCCGGCGCGCGCAATGCCATCGATGCGTTTCTCGCCGGCCTGCGGGCCGACGCCCGCTTCGCCGATCTCGAGGTCAAGGAAAGCCTCTCGGACACGCAGCCGTTCCGGCGGATGCTCGTGCGCCCCAAGAAAGAAATCATCACGATGAAGATGCCGGTCATCAAGCCGGCGGACGGTCGCGCCCCCGGCGTCGACCCCGTCACGCTCAAGCGCTGGCTCGACGCCGGGCAGGACGACGAGGGCCGTCCGGTCGTGATGCTCGATACGCGCAACGATTTCGAAGTCGATGTCGGCACGTTCGAGAACGCCGTCGATTATCGCCTCGCCAAATTCTCGGAATTCCCCGACGTGATCGCCGCGCATCGCGCCGAGTTCGAGGGCAAGACCATCGTGTCGTTCTGCACTGGCGGCATCCGCTGCGAGAAGGCCGCAATCTACATGCGCGACATCGGCCTGGAGCACACCTACCAGCTCGACGGCGGCATTCTCAAGTACTTCGAGGACGTGGGCGGCGCGCACTATCAGGGCGACTGCTTCGTATTCGACTACCGCACGGCGCTCACGCCCGAGCTCGCCCCGTCCACGACGAAACAGTGCTTCGCATGCCGTGCCGTCGTCACGGAACAGGCGCAGCGCAGCGCCGAATACATCGAAGGCGAACAGTGTCCGGCGTGCGCCGGCACCCGTACGAGCGCCGATGCCCAGGCGCAGGCGGCCGAGCGCGCCGCGTCGCTGGCGGCGTCGGCCTGAGCGCATCGGTGAACCGTTTGCCGGCGAACGGCGCGTGCTCACCGGATGGCCCCGCGCCCCGGGGAAACGACGGGCATCCGGCGCGTGAAGCGCGCGAGACCTGCGACGTGGGGGATGTGCAAGCCGCTCCCGAAGGGCCGGAAGCGTCTCACAGCCGATCCTCGCGCAGCCAATACCGCGGCCGCTTTGCCCCCTCGCCAACCGGGCCGCTGCATCGCGGCTCGCTCGTCACCGCGCTGGCCAGTTGGCTCGATGCCCGCGCCCATGACGGCATCTGGATGGTGCGCATGGAGGATCTGGACGAGCCGCGGTGCGTGCCCGGCGCGGCCGACGACATTCTACGCACCCTGGAACGTCTGGGTCTGCACTCGGACGAGCCGATCGTCTGGCAAAGCCAACGCCATGCGCGCTATGAAGCCGCGTTGGCCTCGCTCACGGCCCGCGGACGGATCTATCCATGCGGCTGCACGCGCCGCGAAATCGCCGATTCGCTCACGCGCGTGCATGCGCGTCACACCACACTCGCGTACCCGGGAACCTGCCGCGACGGCCTACATGGCAGGACGGCCCGCGCATGGCGTCTGCGCGTGCCCGACGGCGACGCCGCGCGCATCGACTTCGAGGACCGCTGGATGGGCGCGCAGTCGCAGAATCTGGCCACGGAAGTCGGCGACTTCGTGCTCAAGCGCGCCGACGGTCAGTGGGCTTACCAGTTGGCCGTGGTCGTCGACGATCAGTCGCAGCACATCACCGATGTCGTACGCGGCGCCGACTTGCTGGATTCGACGGCGCGTCAGATTTATTTGCAGACCTGTCTCGATGCCCCCACGCCACGCTACCTGCACGTACCGCTAGTGATGGCCGACGACGGCGAGAAGCTGAGCAAGCAGAATGGCGCCTCGCCGCTCGCGCTGGACACGCCGGACGCCGTGCTCGCAGCGCTCAGGGATGCCGCGCGACACCTCGGCCTGCCGCCCTCGCTCGCCACGTTATCGCACCGCGAGGACTTCTATGCCGCGGCGACCCAGGCGTGGCGGGAGCGATGGGGCCAATAGGCCCAGGAAGAACAACAGGTCGCCACGCTGTCCAGCAAACGTGACGGGCGCCGACGATTCAATCGCGAACCGGCCTGATCGGCCCGATCAGTCACCAGGCCGCCCGTAACCGCCCCCTCGCCAGCGTTCCGCCAACAAAAAAGCCAGCGCATTCGCGCTGGCTCATTGTTATCGGCGGCAGACGGGGCTCAATCCGACACGACGTCCAGGCCCTCAGTTGCCTGCCTTGCGGGGGAACCCCGCGAGCAGGGCGGCGACCTGCCGCTTCGGTGCCTTTTCCGGCAGCGCGCCGAATGCCGTCGGAGCGCCGGCCTCTTGTGCGGCACGGTTGCTGTCGCGTTGCGCGTCCGATGCGCTCGGCGACGGCTCGTACGGCTTGTAGAAGAATTCGTCCTCCGGGCGCACACGACGCGGCGCGCCGCTGCCACCACTGCGGCCAACACGCAAGCCTTCATGACGGCTGTGGCGCTCGGTGCGCTCAGTGCGCTCGCCCCGGTCGCTGCGCTCGTAGCGATCGCCTCGGTCGTCGCGCGAACGGCTGCGGCGCTCCAGTGTCAGTTGGCCGCGCTTGAGCTCGCGCTTGATCAGCTTTTCGATTTCCACGAGCTGCTTGCGCTCGTCCGGCGCGCACAGCGAAATCGCTTCGCCCGACGCCCCCGCACGGCCCGTGCGGCCAATCCGGTGCACGTAGTCCTCGGCGTTGTAAGGCAGATCGTAGTTGATCACCCCAGGCAGATCGGAAATATCGAGACCGCGTGCGGCCACGTCGGTGGCGACCAGTGCGCGGATACCGCCCTGCTTGAAGGCCTCGAGTGCCAGCATGCGCTCGTTTTGCGACTTGTCGCCGTGAATGGCGGCCGTCACGATGCCATCGCGCTCGAGCTGACGCGCCAGACGGCTCGCGCCGATCTTGCTGTTGACGAACACGATGACCTGCTTGAGGTCGCGCTCGCCAAGGATCTGCACCACGGCGGCACGCTTGTCGTCTTCGTCGACCTCATAGACGGTCTGCTCGACCTTGTCGGCCGTCGCGTTGCGACGCGCCACTTCGATCGTGACCGGATTCGTGAGATAGCTCGATGCGAGCTTCTTGATCTCGTTCGAGAACGTCGCCGAGAACAGCAGCGTCTGACGCTGCTTGGGCAGCAGGTTCAGAATGCGTTGCAGGTCCGGCAGGAAGCCCATGTCGAGCATGCGGTCGGCTTCGTCGAGCACGAGCATCTTGACCTGGCTGAGGTTGACCGTCTTTTGCTCGACGTGATCGAGCAGGCGTCCCGGCGTGGCGATCAGGATTTCCACACCGCGGCGCAATGTGTCCTTCTGCGGGTTCATGTCGACGCCGCCGAACACCACGGTGTTGCGCAGCGGCGTGTGCCCCGCGTACGAGCGCACGTTGTCGGCCACCTGATCGGCGAGTTCGCGCGTCGGCGTGAGGATCAGCGCGCGCACCGGATGGCGGGCGGGCGATGCACTCGTGTTCGCGTCAGGGAGCAGCCGCTGGATGATCGGCAGGGAGAAACTCGCGGTCTTGCCAGTCCCCGTCTGCGCGGCACCCATGACGTCACGACCGGACAGCACCACCGGGATGGCCTGCGCCTGGATCGGCGTCGGCTGGGTGTAGCCCTGCTCGGCAATGGCCCGCAAGATGTCCGCATGCAGCCCAAAGCTATCGAAGCCGGGGGTCGGAACAGCATTTACATCAGCCATGATGATGGGACATCTCTTTAAAAAAACGGGGGCCGCCACGCGGAAGGATCCGCATCAAAGCTCACTCGCGAAGATTCAAGGGGCGCTGCGCGCCATGCTCAAGGCTGGCGCGAGAGGGGCCTGTCGGGGACAGATGCGTCGGGCGCCGCCGGACCGGGGTGGTCGTCAAGAAGCGAAACAACCGCAATTCTAGCACTTGCGCACGACCAACGTGTGACAACGGCCCTTGCCGGGCCGTGGCGCGGGCGCGACGACGCTCAGCGGCCCGCGCCGGCGTTGGCGCTGCCGTCGGATTTCGCGTCGCGCGCGACCGGCTTGGCGGCGCCGGCCTTGAGCGTCTTCGACGATTGCGCCGCACGCTGGCGATTTGCGTATCGCTGCGCCAACACGGCACACACCATCAGTTGCATCTGATGAAACAGCATGAGCGGCAGCACGATGGCGCCCAGCGGGCCGGTCGCGAACAGCACCTTGGCCATCGGAATTCCGCTGGCGAGGCTTTTCTTCGAACCGCAGAACACGATCGTGATTTCGTCTTCTCGCGAGAAGCCCAGCCAGCGCGCCGAGAAGGTGGTGAACGCCAGCATGATCGCGAGGATCACGGCGCAACAGCCGAGCAGGCCCAGCAGCGCGAGCGGCGGAATCTGGTGCCAAAGCCCCGTGTTCACGGCCTCGCTGAACGCGGTGTACACGACCAGCAGAATCGAGCCCTGATCGACGAACTTGAGCAGCCCGCGATTGCGTTCGACCCATTTGCCGATCGCCTTGCGCGAGAGTTGCCCCGCGATGAACGGCACGAGCAGCTGGAGCATGATGTTGCCGATCGAGTCGAACGGCGACGCGCCGGTGTTGCCGTCGTGATGAACCACGACCAGCCCGACCAGCAGCGGCGTAATGAAAATGCCGAACAGGCTCGACGCCGAGGCACTGCACACGGCCGCCGGCACATTGCCGCGCGCGATGGACGTGAACGCGATCGCCGACTGCACCGTTGCCGGCAGCGTGCACAGGAACAGCACGCCGAGGTATAGCTCAGGTGTCACCATCCAGGAGAGCACCGGCTTGAGCGCCACACCGACGATCGGGAAGATGGCGAACGTGCTGGCAAACACCAGCAGGTGCAGGCGCCAGTGCGTGGCGCCGGCGAGCACGGCTTCACGCGAGAGCTTCGCGCCGTGCAGGAAGAACAGGGCCGCAATCGCCACGTTGGTCAGCAGATTGAAGGCCACCCCGCCCTCGCCATGCGCCGGCAGAAAGCTGGCCAACGCGACGGTCGCCACCAGCATCAACGTGAAATTGTCGGGAAGAAAACGCGGTCTGGCCATTGTCGATCTCGAATACGCCTGAAAAGACAAAGCCCGTACGCCAGGACACGCACCGGCGGCATGTCGCCGCCCGCGGGTCTCAATCGATCGGCGGGCGATCGGAAGTGACCGGAAGTGTGCGCTCGCGATACGGGTTTTCACGTATTAGACCGCAAGGACAGTTAAAATACAAATTCATTTAAAAATTTTATTCATACAAAATTCGCATGAATATCTCGCTGCGCCAGCTCAAGGTGTTCCTCGCAGTGGCCGACCTCGGCAGCTTCAGCCGCGCCGGAGAGGATATTGGCCTGACTCAGCCGGCCGTCAGCCGTTGTATTCGGGAGCTCGAACAAGAACTCGGACTCAAGCTCGTGGACCGTACCACGCGGGAAGTCACGCTGACCGAAGTGGGCGCCAGCCTCTCCGCCACCCTCGCCCGGGTGCTCGACGAGCTGGAAAGCGCCCTGCGCGACACGCACGGCCTGGCCGAGGAGCGTCGTGGCCGGGTTCGCGTAGCCAGCGCGCCGACCATTTCGGCCAATCTCATGCCGGAATGTATTTCGGCCTGTGCCGCTCGCTACCCGGACATCACGCTGATGCTGCGCGACCAGGTCCAGACGCTGGCGACCGACAGCGTGCGT
Source organism: Pandoraea sp. E26 (assembly GCF_000681415.1). Classification (NCBI taxonomy): domain Bacteria; kingdom Pseudomonadati; phylum Pseudomonadota; class Betaproteobacteria; order Burkholderiales; family Burkholderiaceae; genus Pandoraea; species Pandoraea sp. E26. The sequence goes on along the minus strand of NZ_AYXJ01000008.1, from coordinate 61,089 downwards.
CATGGCGAAGTCGATTTCGGGGTAATCGTCGCGTCCGAGGGCGCCGACGACCTCGTCGGCGAGCCGATCATGGTCGAGCCGTTCCTGGTGGTGTGCGATCGCTCACATCGGTTCGCGAAACAGGCGGCCGTGGACTGGAAAGCGCTCAATGGCGAGAAACTCGTGCTGCTCGACTACGCGTCGGGTAGCCGCCCGCTCATCGACCGTGCGCTGGCAGCGCATGGGGCTTACTGCCAGGTGGCGCAGGAAGTCGGACACGCCATCACCGTGTTCCGCATGGTCGAGGCGGGCATCGGCATCAGCATCATGCCGGCGCTTGCGCTGCCCACGATGCCCGGACCCAAGAACGACGGGCGGCTCATCGCCCTGCCGCTCGTGCCCCAGATCGACCGGACGATCACGCTCGTACGCCGCAAGAACCGCACCCTTTCGCCCGCCGCACAGTCCGTGTGGGAGCTGATCCAGCAGGTCACGGCCGCCTCGCCACACGCGCTCGCGGCCCCTTCCCGCAAGGCCGCACGCGGAGCGAAGACGGCGACACCCAAAAAATAACCACAAATAACGAATAAAGAGCACTATTGACCTACGATTGATCGATATTCAACGAAATAAGCCCAAGGGAATCGCAAACCGTCCGAGCATTGTGAGTGAGCGCCTGCTACAATTGTGGGGCGTCGACTCCCCCCCCACAAAGCGCGTGACGGTCTCGCCATCGCGCCTCGACGCCATGCCCGCCCCCGGCGGGCATTGTGTTTCTCGTATGGCGTCATGGACTTGTTCATCAAATACTTCAGCCCGCTTTGGCTCTTCCATGCGGCGGCCGATCTGTCGTTCTGGCAGCGGCATCAACTCGACGCACGCATGCACGTCGTGAGTCGGTTCCTGTGGAGATATGTGATGCGCTGGAGCGTTGTAAGCGCCATGCTGCTCGTGCCCGCGGCCCTGCTGGCGCACGGCCTTGCCGCGACCGGGCTGGCACTGGCGGGTGGCGTATCGGCCAGCGTCGCGGTATTGATGGCGGCACTCGCGCTGGGTTGCCTCATCGGCTCGCGCCTGCGTTGATCCCCGCGTAACTCCCCGCTCGTCGCAACATCGCGCCAGCAGTGGGGGGCAAGGCGCGAGCACCGCATCGGCATCAGGTCAGGATCGAGTTGGCATCCGGCCGGCGTCAGGTCCGCATCGGGAAGACAACACGCCGGCCCCGTGCCGCGCGTCGTCGCGCACACGTTTCGTCATGTGCGTCGACTATGATGGAACGGCTCGCCTCGCGTGGCATGTCGCCCGCGACGCCAGCCTTCCTCGACCCAAAGGAGATTCCCATGGCCAATGCCAAGATCCTGGTGGTGTTCTACAGCATGTACGGGCACATCTACAAGATGGCCGAAGCCGTTGCCGAAGGGGCGCGCGGCGTCGCCGGTGCGGAAGTGAGCGTCATGCAGGTCCCCGAACTCGTTCCCGACGACGTGCTGGAAAAGAGCGGCGCGAAAGCGGCACGGGCAGCCTTTGCGAACGTACCGGTCGCGCGCGTCGATCAACTGCCCGACTACGACGCGATCATCTTCGGCACACCCACGCGCTTCGGCAACATGACGGCCCAGATGCGTAACTTCCTCGACCAGACCGGCGGTTTGTGGGCCAAGGGAGCGCTCGCCGGGAAGGTCGGCAGCGTGTTCGCCAGCACCGCGACGCAACACGGCGGACAGGAGACGACGATCACGAGCTTCCACACCACGTTGCTGCACCATGGCATGGTCATCGTGGGCGTGCCTTACACGGAACCCGCGCTGACCAACATGACGGAAATCACCGGAGGCACGCCGTACGGCGCAACCACACTGGCGGCTGCCGACGGCTCCCGCCAGCCGAGCGAGAACGAATTGAAGATCGCCCGCACGCAAGGCCGACACGTGGCCGAAATTGCGGCCGCCCTGAAACACGGACGCGCACTGTAATCCTCGCCAGGCGTTGCGCGGTGGTCACGCCCGAAGGCGTTCCCACAGCGCAGCGCCTGGCAACGGTAAACGGCACGCCAGACCACGATGCGCCGCCGCGCGATCAAATCAGCTTCAGGTCCCTCAGCACCGCCTTCACGATGCGTGCCCGTTTCGGGGCGTCGGCCTCCGACAGCATGTCGATGTTGATCGCCACGCTGGTGATGTTGCCGTCGCGCTCGATCCACCCTACCCACCAGCCGATATCGGGCTTCTTGTCGACGAACCAGCCCGTCTTGCCGTGAAGCACATAGTCCGGCGTGGCTTCGACGATCGACATCTGGCGCACGATGTCCTGCGAGCGCGCAGAGAACGGCAACGTGCCACGCGCGAGACGCTGCACGAAGTCCACCTGCTCACGCGCCGAAATCTGCAGACTGTCGTCGACCCAATAGGCGTCCGGCGCGCCGCCAATGGTGCGGTTGCCATACCCGACCTCGTTCAGCTTCGCCTGCGCGTACTGGCGCCCGATCTTGTGCGAGACGACCTGATAGCAGGGCAGGCATGACACGCGAAACGCGGTCCTCAGGTCCATCGCCGCGTTCCAGTTCTTGATGCGTCGCGGCTTGCCATCCCAGGGAATGATCGCGCGTTCGTTGTCCAGCGCCCCGGAGTCGAGCGCCAGCAGGCTGTTGAATATCTTGTAAGTCGACGCCGGCGACATGCGCCTCTCGGCACGTGCGGCGTCGTAGGCCTGATAGGTTTGCGTACGTGCGTCGAGCACCACGATCGTGCCCTTCACGCCCTCCGCGGCGAACAGCTTGCCCCAGTCGGCGCGCTCGGTGATGCGCCCCGGCGCGGCTTTCGGCACGTCGGCCGCATAGGCCGCAGGGGTGGCGGCGAGCGTTGCGGGCAAGACGACCGCGCCGACCAGCCGCCGCCACAGGCCGGCACGCCACCGGCGAGAGACTATCGTATTCATTTCGTTGTCCTGATTTCATGGGAGGTTCGTCGGACATGCGGGACGTTGCGGACCCTCCGGGGCATCGCCGGCATGCTGTCTGGACGCTGGCCAGGCGCCGGTTCTCGAGAGCGTATGCAGCTTAGTTCGGGTTTCGACAGACGCAAAGCAAAGCTACCGTAACCGACGTAACCGCCGTATCATCGGTGCGCCCCTCCCGAAGACCGTGAGATTGCGGCGCAGGCTGCACGCCGCCCCGGCGCGAAGCGGGCGCTTCTCCGACGTCATTCGACGAAACTCGACGCCATGCCCGACATTCCCGCCACCGTCACGAACGTCAGCGCCACTGGCGCCGCCCCCCTCGCCGTACGCCTCGACGCGCCACAAACGATCAATGGCGAGGCGGTCCGCTACCAAAGCCTCTGGCTGCTCATGCGGGTGTATTACGCGGCGCTTTACGAGAATTCGCCTGTCTCGCTGGCATCGCTGAAGTCCCGCTTCGGGCAGACGTCCGGCGCGGCGGGCGATCTGCGCATGCTGATCAGTCGCGCTTTTTCGGATTTCGCGCGCTGGCATGTCGCGGTCGGCTGGGGCGAGGATCGCCACGCCGACCCGCGTCTGCTGCCCACGCGCGGGCGTGGCAAAGGGCCGTTCTGGCTCGCGCCCCGGGAAATTCCGCGGGTCCGCGTGACGATCGGCAATGCCGCGCCGGACAGCCCGCGCCGCGCGATTGCCGCCTTTCTCGGCCTCCCGCAGGACACGGCGCCCGATACACACTCCCCCGCCCTCGATTACGTCATGCAGGACATCGCGTTCTGGCATCACCTGACGCTGGGCAAGCGCGACATGCAGGACGGCGTGTTCTTCGCGCCACCGCAAGCAAGCGCGCCGGGTGACGTGCGGCGTCAGCGCACGGGCGCCATCCCCTCGTTCCATGCCGCGCAGGTTTGCGCCGTCGACGACGTGCAGCGAGGCATCGCGCTGCTCGCCGAGACGATCGTCTGGCGCCGCATGGGCGACGCCGAACGCACGAGGCGGACCCTCACCACGCTGGCGGAAACGTTCGGCGCGAACCCGCCGGGCTCGCCCACGCTGCGCGCCATGCACTGGATCGTGCAGGCGTGGCAAGCCTACGCGTTGCGCGACGAAGCCGGCGCGTTCGCCCATCTGCAACGCATCGGCGACGACACGACGCTTGCCCCGTGTCTCGTCTACAACCCGCGGATTCGCTTCGAGAGCCGAAATCTGCAGGCATTGCTGCATAAGTCGCACGCCGCCCGTCCGGGTCCGATGCCGGCGCGCGCCAAATCGGCCGCCGATGCGCTGGCCGCCTTTTCCGACGCGCTGCAGGCCGCGTTCGAAGGCGATTCGATCGAACTGGCGCAACACGTTGCGGCCAACATCGGGCTGACGCTGTGGTTGTTCTGGCAGGGCGCGCTCATCGACCCGGGACGCCGCCTCGCCGCCGCCGACGTGCAGCGTCAGGCGTTGCGCTGGATTGGTTTGTCCGAATGGATCTGCGACCGCTTCGGCGTGGGCGGCAACTCCGTCTGGAACACCGTTTTTTTATTGCGCATCGCGCGCGGTGCCGTGCCGGCGCGGCGCGATCCCGATCTTGCAACGTTGCGCGCGAGCACGCCGCTCGCCGTCGACGCATTTCTCGACGCCGTGCAGCCGTTCGGCGCACCGTTTTCGCGCGCCAAGGGATTCACCCGCTGGACCGACGTGCTGGCCACCACGCTCGCCGATCACGAAGAGGGGCGTGTTGGCTTCGAGCCGTTGCAGCTCGCCAACCTGTGGTTCGAGATGTTGTGGTTCGCGCTGCACCAGGACGGCGACTCCCCGCAGGCGTTGCACGCGGCTCACTCGCTGGGAAGGGTGCTGCCGATGCTTCCGCCCCCCGATCGGCGCTTCTTTCGCGACGTGCTTCGGCTCGTGCCGCGCGAGTTTCAGCGCGAAGTCCGGCTGGCACAGTGAGTCTGCGCCACACGGTCGCGGTTCGCCCGCGCATCGGTCACGCACGGTCGATCGGCGATAGTGCGCAAACGGAAGTCGCGCCGGGCCCGGCGCAGGCCCATCGCACCGCCAAGGTGCATTCGGACGCAGTTCAGCGCACGCCGTGCGGCACCTTTGGCAGCGGTGCGCGAAATGCGATGGCCATCCGGTTCCACGCGTTGATCGTGGCAACGGCGAAGGTCAGGTCGGAGATCTCCTTGTCATCGTAATGCGCGCGCAGTTCCGCGAACACGTCGTCGGGCACGTGTCCGTCCTGCACGTTGGTGACGGCTTCCGTCCATGCGAGCGCCGCGCGCTCGGCCGGCGAATAAAGCTCCGTCTCCCGCCAGGCATCGAGCAGATGCACGCGGCGCGGCTCGATGCCGACTTTCAGCGCGTCTGTCACGTGCATGTCGATGCAGTACGCACAGCCATTGAGCTGCGAGGCGCGCAGCCACACGAGTTCGACGAGGCCGTCCGGCAGTCCGCAATCGTGGAAGTAGTGGCTCAGTGTGCTCAGGTATTCATACGGGCGCGGAGCGGCTTTGATGTAGTTCAGGCGCAGCATGGATGGTCTCTCCGTTCGATTGAAGTCAGTTCGGATCCGGCATTCACATCGTTGACGATACGCACCTCCTGCCTGAATCAAAAGAGCCAAAAGCGAATAAATTCGCCAGGCCAACGTCGGCCAAGTCGCCGACATCCCCGGTCCGGGGAACCGCGCGGCCCGCATTGTGCGCTCGCCAGCGAACCTGGCGTGGGGCGTGCGCGCATGCCGCATTGCACCATCATCCGTTCACGTTTTTCGGGACACATCATGCTTGTGTTCGCCCGGCATGTCGGTGTATCGTTGCCGCAAAGCTAAGCGCAGGGGTCCTGCAACGTGAGTTGTGGGTGAGAAATACCCTTAGAACCTGATCTGGATAATGCCAGCGCAGGGAGCGTAGAAATTCCTCGCCCCCGTTCATGCTCCTGAGCCGCTTTGCGCCGAAATTGTCGGCGTCAACACGTGCCCCGCCAGGAGACATTGCATGAACGCCAACCCGAAGTTCCTCTCAGCCAACGCGCGCGTGGACGAAGCCGCGATCGCACCGCTGCCGAATTCCCGCAAGATCTACGTGCAAGGCTCGCGCCCGGACATCCAGGTGCCGATGCGTGAAATCTCGCAAGCCGACACCCCGACGAGCTTCGGCGGCGAAAAGAACCCGCCGATCTACGTGTACGACACCTCGGGCCCGTACACCGATCCAAACGCCAAGATCGACATCCGCTCCGGCCTGCCGGCCCTGCGTGCCGCATGGATCGAAGCGCGCGGCGACACCGAAGCGCTACCGGGCCTGACCTCGGCCTACGGCCGCGAGCGGGCCGCCGACGCCGCGACCGCGGAGCTGCGCTTCCCGGGCCTGCATCGCACGCCGCGTCGCGCCAAGGCCGGCAAGAACGTGACGCAGATGCACTACGCGCGTCAGGGCATCATCACGCCCGAAATGGAATACATCGCGATCCGCGAAAACCTCCGCCGTCAGGAATACATCGAGAGCGTGCGCCAGACGGGCCCGCAAGGCGAGCGTCTGGCCAAGCTGCTCTCGCGCCAGCATCCCGGCCAGCATTTCGGCGCCAGCATCCCGGCGGAGATCACGCCGGAATTCGTGCGCAGCGAAATCGCACGCGGGCGCGCCATCATCCCGAACAACATCAACCACCCGGAATCGGAGCCGATGATCATCGGCCGCAACTTCCTCGTGAAAATCAACGCGAACATCGGCAACTCGGCCGTGACGTCGTCGATCGGCGAGGAAGTTGACAAGATGACGTGGGCGATCCGCTGGGGCGGCGACACGGTGATGGATCTGTCGACCGGCAAGCACATCCACGAAACGCGCGAGTGGATTCTGCGTAACAGCCCGGTGCCCATCGGCACCGTGCCGATCTATCAGGCGCTCGAAAAGGTCAACGGCAAGGCCGAGGAACTGACGTGGGAAATGTTCCGCGACACGCTCATCGAGCAGGCCGAGCAAGGCGTCGACTACTTCACGATCCACGCCGGCGTGCGTCTCGCCTACGTGCCGATGACGGCCAACCGCATGACCGGCATCGTCAGCCGCGGCGGCTCGATCATGGCCAAGTGGTGTCTCGCGCATCACAAGGAAAGCTTCCTGTACACGCACTTCGAAGAAATCTGCGAAATCATGAAGGCGTACGACGTCGCCTTCTCGCTGGGTGACGGCCTGCGCCCCGGCTCGATCTACGACGCCAACGACGAAGCGCAGCTCTCCGAACTCAGGACGCTGGGCGAACTCACCCAGATCGCGTGGAAGCACGACGTCCAGGTGATGATCGAAGGCCCGGGCCACGTGCCGATGCAACTCATCAAGGAGAACATGGATCTCCAGCTCGAGTACTGCGACGAAGCGCCGTTCTATACGCTCGGACCGCTCACGACGGACATCGCGCCGGGCTACGACCACATCACGTCGGGCATCGGTGCAGCGACCATCGGCTGGTACGGCACGGCCATGCTGTGCTACGTCACGCCGAAGGAACACCTGGGTCTGCCGAACAAGGACGACGTCAAGGAAGGCATCATCACGTACAAGCTCGCCGCGCACGCCGCCGATCTCGCCAAGGGCCACCCCGGTTCGCAGATTCGCGACAACGCGCTGTCGAAGGCGCGTTTCGAATTCCGTTGGGAAGACCAGTTCAACCTGGGTCTCGATCCGGACAAGGCACGCGAATTCCACGACGAAACGCTGCCGAAGGATTCGGCCAAGGTCGCGCACTTCTGCTCGATGTGCGGTCCGCACTTCTGCTCGATGAAGATCACGCAGGACGTGCGCGATTACGCGGCCAAGCAAGGCATCACGGACGAAGCCGCCCTCAAGCAGGGCATGGAAGTCAAGGCCGTCGAGTTCGTCAAGAGCGGCGCCGAGATCTATCGCCGTACCTGATGCCTCGCCGCGTGCCGACGCCCTGTGCGTCGGCGCGGACGTTGCAGTGCAAAGCGCCCGGGGCACTTCACCCCGGGCGCTTTTTTCATTCGCGCCGCGCGACTGCCACGTGCAAGCCCCTCAACCGACCGATGGCGCGGTACTGGTGCCTGGCGCGGGTGCCGTCGGCACACCGTACATCGAGAGCTTGTTGCGCAGGCGTTGCGTGGCGATGTGCGCCGGCAGCGTCGACATCGACGTGGCGAGGGCGGTGAATGCCTTGGTGTTCGTTGCGGGCAGCACTGCCGCGTCCATCACTTCGGTGTGGCGCATCTCCCAGTGGCGCGCCCCCAGATGCTCGACGCCCAGCGCCAGCCGCGCCCATTCGTCGGTGCCCATGCCAACGGACGGTGGCAAGTCGCCGCGGACCAGAGCCTGATGCATCGGCAAACTGTCGGCGAACCCGACCCGAAGCATCCATTCGGTGCTTTGCGCGTCTGGCAGAACCCGCGCTCCCGAATGCAGCCGATCGTTGAGTCTGCCGATGAAGCCGCCCGGCGCCTCGAACGTCATGCACGCCTGCGTCCACTCCTTCTTGCCCGCGAGCGACGGCTTGCCCGTCCAGCGACGCGCGGTATCGGCCACGGTTCGCGTCACCGTTTCCCGGGTGGGCTCGAACGGCACGGTGCCATTACGCCCTTCCGTACCGAGCAAGGCGCCCGCGACGATGTCGCGGCAGAGCTGCGCGCGTTCGCTGCGTCCGTCCGGCATGACGACCGGATGCTGGCGCCCATCGATCGACGCGCCGCGCGCATTGGGCGACGGCAGGCTTGCACAGACATGTAGCGCCGCCAGCGCAGATGGGCAAAGTACCGGCTGCGCAACACGCGGGGCGCCGGTGCGTGGTGCCATGAGCAGGGAGTCGCCCCCATGCGTCGGGTCGGCTTCGGCCGATTCCATCGACTGCATCGATTCCACTGATCCGGCCGTCACGACGCCAACGTCGCCGCCGAATGATACCGCCTGGAAATCCGTGCGCATCGCGTGGTTCGCAACGACCGGCATCGACCTGGCTGATGCCCGGTCGACCGACCACGGGTGATACGATGCCGCCACACGTGCGTTCGCAACGTGCGCCAATGCAGTGCCGGCGACGCCGCCCGCCCGGAAAACCGACTCCGTGGGTGCAAGCGGGGAAAGCGATGTCAGACCGCCCGTGCCGGGCGCGTGGATTGCGGGTTGAATGCCATGCATCATCGTGAAGTCCTCATCGGAGAAGGCGTGGTTCGTGGCCACGGCCCCGACACCGTGTCGAGGCAGGCATCACGATGCACGAGAGGTGCTGCGCCGATTGTCGGTTCTGTACGGCGTGTCTCGCAGCTCGTGCAAGCCACCGCCCGGGAGTAGACAAGGCGTGTTCCGCATGACGGCGGACCCCGTGGGACACGCCCGTCGTCCGCGACGCATGGCGTGTCCCATTCCGCTCATGACGGCGGGATCGCCTGACGATACGGCCTCGACTTATGGCATGCTATCGGTCAGCGGTACAGCCCGAACGGCTGACGCGGCCCGCCAGACGGCAGGACCGACCCCGGACGCGCACTGCGCGCCCAGCCCGAAGGCATCTCAAAATGACGGCCCCCACGGGCCTTGTTTTGAAATGTCTCCCTGCCACCGGACCCTCCCCCGTGCGAACCGGTCCGGCCTGCGTCGCGGCCAGGTACCGCCATCGCACGTCCAGGGAAAACAATATGAGTGGTTACGGCTTTCTTTTCAGTATCTTTCTGTTGGTGCTGGCAAGCGCCTTCTTTTCCGCCGCGGAGATCTCGCTGACCGCCGCCAAGCGCACCAAACTCCAGGTGCTCATGGAAAAGGGCGACCAGCAAGCCGTGAAGGTGCTCGCGCTCAAGGAACAACCCGGCAATTTCTTCACGGTCGTGCAAATCGGTGTGAACGCCGTGGCCGTGCTCGGCGGCGTCCTTGGCGAGAGCTTCCTCACCGGCTATCTGTTTGCCTGGATTTCCCCGTTCGTGGATCAGGCGCTGGCCTTGCGGCTCTCCGGCATCGGCTCATTCCTGTTCATCACCATCGCCTTCATTCAGTTCGCGGACCTGATTCCGAAGCGTCTGGCGATGGTCAATCCCGAGCGCGTCGCCACGGCCATCATCGATCCGATGCTGTTGTGCCTGAAGGTCCTGCGCCCGCTGGTGTTCGTCTTCAACGGCGTCGCGAACCTGTTCCTGCGCATCTTCAAGCTGCCCACGCACGCCATCGAGAACATCACGTCCGAAGACATCGCGGCGATGGTAGGGGCCGGCGCTCAGGCCGGTGTCCTGCGCAAGCAGGAGCTGCATCTGATCGAAAACGTCTTCGAGCTCGAGTCGCGCACGGTCGGATCGGTGATGACATTCCGGGACGACGTGGTGTACTTCACCATCGCAGAGGACGAGCGCAGCATTCGCCAGAAAATCACCGAAAGCCCGCATTCGAAGTATCTCGTCTGCCGCGATGAAATCGACAACGTGCTCGGTTACGTCGACTCGAAGGATCTGCTCCAGCGCATTGCCAGCGAAGACCTGTCGAGCGTCATCCGCAACCTGGATCGCCTTTATGCCAAGAAGCTGCTGGTGATTCCCGACACGTTGAACCTGTCCGAGGCACTTGCGCGCTTCAAGGAAACCCGCGAGGGTTTCGCCGTCATCATCAACGAATACGGCCTCGTCGTCGGTGTCGTGACACTCAACGACATCGTCGGCGCGCTCATGGGCGACGTGGTCCACCCCGCCGACGAGGACCAGATCGTGCAGCGCGACGAGCACTCCTGGCTCGTCGACGGCGTGACGTCGGTCGAAGACGTCAAGAAAGCGCTTGGCATTGACGAATTGCCGGGCGAAGGCGAGTTCGAGACCATCGCCGGCTTCATGATCTATCAACTCAAGCGCATTCCGAAGAAATCGGAAGCAACGGAGGCCGCCGGCTACAAATTCGAAGTGGTCGACATCGACAACTACAAGATCGACCAGTTGCTCGTCACGCGCCTGGGCGCCGTCACGGAAGCCGCGATTGCGGCGGCGAAGCCGGCATCGTAGCTAACACCTCGCGCAAGCGGTCGGTCAAGCCGCCGTCGCGCTGCGTCGGCCGCGCGATGGCAGATGCGATGACCGGCCACGGCGCATAAAGCGCGGCTTGCCGGCGGGCACGCGTCACGCCCGTGTAGATCAATTCCCGCGAGAGCACGCGGCTCGCCTGCTCGGGCAGGACGATCGCGACGCGATCGAACTCCGAGCCTTGCGACTTGTGAATCGTCATCGCGAACGCGGTCTCGTGTGCGGGCAGGCTTGCCGGCGAGTACAGTCGGTAGCCGCCGTCCGGCGTGGCGAACGCCACACGCAGCGTACCGGACGGACCGAGCGGCAGGGCTATGCCGATGTCGCCGTTGAACAGGTTCAACGCGTACTCGTTCTGCGTGACCAGTACCGGACGCCCCGCAAACCATGCCCCGCCGCCAGCGCCGAGGGCGACGCCCGCGCGTCGCGCCAGCACGGCCGTCAGTTGTGCGCCGAGGAACTCGACGCCGCGGCGAGCGCCGCGCGTGGCGCACAGCACGCGGAATTGTCCGAAGGCGGCGAAAACCGGCTGCGCGACCATGGCGACGTCAGCGACACTCGCCGCCGCAGGGTCGCCGAGCCGATCGATCGTCTCGAAGGCCTGCGTCAGCGCGTCGAGGTAAGCCGAATACCCGTCGGCGAGCGCATTGAGATTCGTCGGCGACAACTGGATGCCGCCGTCCTCGGTCAGCGTCACCCTGTCCGCCCCCGCCATTTCCGTCATATCCACCACTTCCGCCATCTGGACGGTGTCCGGCGCGACACACTCCTTGCGCGCCTCGATGACCTTGCCCGCCTTGATGGCGGTAGCCAGTCGGCCAATGGCCGAGTGGGCACCGAACCGATAGGTGCGTTCGAGCCAGACCACCGCATCTTCAAGCCCGCGGGCGCGCTGCGTGTGCTGCGTGTTCGCCGCTTCGGCATCATCGGCAGTTGCGTCGACACCGCCTTGACCCTGCGCACCAGGCCTGGCCAACGGCCCCGTGAGCGGCGGACGATCCCGCGGCCACCCCAGCGCGTCGAGTAGACGCGAACGCATCTGTGGCGAAAACGCACGCTGCGCGCTCAGTTCGCCGAAGACCGCCCCGGCCTCCACGGCCGCCAATTGGTCCTTGTCACCCAGGAGAATCAGACGGGCGCCCTCCGGCACGGCTTCCAGCAGTTGCGTCGCCATCGACAAGTCGATCATCGATGCCTCGTCCACCACGATCAGATCGTAGGGCAGCGGATTGCCCGCATGATGCCGGAAGCGACGTCCGACCTGATCCGCGGACTCGGGAAGCACGCCGAGCAGACGGTGCAGGGTGAGTGCCACCTCGGGCAGCGCCTGCCGCACGGTCTCGGGCAGATCCTGGCGCGCGGTGAGCGCCTCCTGCATGCGTTGCGCGGCCTTGCCCGTGGGCGCCGCCAGCGCGACGCGCAGATCGGCGTCGCGCTCCAGCAGGCAGGCTAGCAAACCGACCACTGTCGTGGTCTTGCCGGTGCCGGGGCCGCCGCTGAGCACCACCAACGAGCGTTGCAGCGCCAGCGCGGCAGCCGCCATCTGCCAGTTCGGTTCCGGTTGTCCGTCCGCCCCCGTCAGCACCCCCTCGCCGAAGTATCGTCGCAGGCGAGCGCGGTCCTCGGAGGTGACGGCCATGCGCTGCCCAGTCGACAGCTTGCGCCCGAGCGCCGTCGCCAGACGCGCCTCGTAGCCGTAATAGCGCGCCAGATAGAGACGATCGCGCTCGTCGAGCAACAGCGGAAACGCCTCGGCCGGCGCATCGATCGTCGACGCGCCAGTCGACGCGCCTGTGGGCGCATGGTTCGTCAATGCATGCGCGAGGCTTGCCCGCGCGCACAGACCACTGGCGAAAAGGGCCTCTCGCCAGACGGCCAGCGAAGGGGCGTCGCCAGGAAACAACTCGCCGCTGGCCTGGGTGTCGAGCAGGTCGCCGAGGGGCACGCACACATGACCTTCCGCAGTCGCGAGGCTTACGGCAAGCGAGGCACGCCAGACATAGCGGCACGTCACCTCGTCGGCGCCGTTGCCCTTGGCGAGCAGGGCCATGCGGCGTGCGAAACCTTGCGCGAGACGCACGACACCGCTGTCGGCTTGCGCCCCCGACGGCGTGTCGGCGGTGCGACGCAGCTCGTTCATGCGTCCTCCCCATCGGCCGTCAGCGGGGCCGGTGGCGCGTCCAGCGCCAGCGCCTGCGCCAGCGCGGCGTTGTCCCCTGCAGCGAACAGACGATCCAGCGCGTTCACCATGTCGAGCGACGGCTTGTCGAAGAAGACGCCGGGGACATCGTCACCGGCCAGATGGGCGTTGGCCCAGTCGGGGCGCACGCCCCGAACAAAGAGGTAGAGGCTTCCGCCCATGTCGCGGTCGTAGTCGTAATCGGGCAAACGGCGCCGCAGATAGCGATGCAACGCCAGTGTGTAGAGCAGATACTGCAAATGGTAGCCATGCTCGGCCATCGCCTCGCGCAAGCCCTCGGAACCGTAGTTTTCCGGGGCGGTGCCGAGGTAGTTCGACTTCCAGTCGAGAATCCACCACTGCCCGCCATGGCGAAACACCAGGTCGATGAACCCTTTGAGATAGCCGCGCAGTACCGTGGCGTCGAGTGGCAGGTCCGGATAGCCGAACTGTCGAAGCAAACCTCGCAGCGCTTCGAGCGGGACGGCATCGGCCGGATAGGTGAATTCCATTTCGGTGAGTCGCTCGGCCAGCGACACGTCGGCGAGCTGCATGCCGGGGCGCAGTGACGTGGCGAGCGTGTCGGCGAGCATGTTCATCATCATGGCGCGCCAGGTGTCGTTGCTCTCGGCACCTCGTCCCGGTGGACGCTCCCGCAGTGCACGCGATACGGCGTGAGGCCACTGCGCACGCGACTGGAAATCCGCCAGTTCGAATACCCGGTGCAGGCTCTCGCCGGCCGCAGGGCCGCGCGGAAAGCGAAGAATGTCATCGGACGGCGGCCAGACGTCGTCGCCTTCCGGGGGCAAGGCAAATGTCGGCCCCGCGTTGGCCTGCGCGTCGTAGTCGGGACGCGTGCGTTCGGGCGCGCTGAGTTGACCGCCCCCCAATTGCGGCCCGGCGTGCATCCCGGCCAGCAGGCCCGAGAAGCTGCCGATGCGCCACGCTTCGCGCAATGCGCGTGTGCTGGTGCGCGTGGCGAGTTCGGGGGCCATCGGAGGTGCGACACGCGTGGCCGCGTCGAGCGCATCGCCGATGGGCAACGGCACCACATCGAGCGGGCCACCGATCAGGGACTTCCATGCGGCCCGGATGGTTTGCACCCGTTCGTCCGTATCGATCGTCGATGCGATCCACGCGTCGAACGCAATCCCCTGCCCGGCCGCGAGCCAGTTGAGCATGCCGCCGCACGATTCCTTCACGCTGCGCCGGGACGAGTAAATGCCGGCGGCCAGATAGCAGCGGTAGACGGCGCGTGTCAACGCAACGTAAAGCAGCCTCGCCTGCTCCGCCGATTGCTCCTGCCGCAGCGCGGCGGCGGCCGGTGAGCCCTTGCCCGCGGCGTCGGTGAAATCGATCACTGCCGTCGGTCCGTCGTGATACTCGAGCCCGTCGAGACCACCGCCGTCGCGCACCGCGCCGTCCCACAGGAACGGGCAGAACACCACGCCGTATTCCAGGCCTTTCGATTTGTGCACGGTCACGATCTGCACCAGGTTCTGGTCCGACTCGAGACGCAACTGGGCCTCCTCGCCACCGCCGGCGTTGCGCTGCGAGGCCAGCCAGCGCAGCAACGCCGGCATGCCCGGCTGCTCGGCCCAGCGCGCCTGCGCCAGCTCGGCCAGGTGCATGAAATTGGTCAGCCGTCGCTCGCCGCCGGACTGCGCCACCAGGCGCGCCGCCAGTCCAAGTTCGCGCATGAGCGTGCGCCACATCGCTGAGAAGCCCCGGTCCGCCCATAACTGACGATACCGCTGAAGTCGCTCGATCCACGCAATGGCTTCGGCGTCGGACGCCTCGCTCGTCTGCATGCGATACAACGCGGTGGCGTCGAGACCGAACAGTTCCGTCGCCAGCGCCGAGCGCAGCGCACGAACATCGCCCGGCGACTCCACCGCTCGCAACACCCGCAACAGGGTTTCCGCCTCTTCGCTCGCGAATACGGAATCCTGCGTGAGTTCCACGCTACCCACGGCGTGTTCGGCAAGGCGCGCCTTCATCAGCGCCCCCTGGCGGTGCGTCTGGACGATCACGGCAATATCGCCCGGCGCGAGAGGGCGCTCGCCGACGAGGACGTCCCCGCGCGAGGCACCGGCCAGCAAGCGCGCCACCTCGGCAGCGGTGGCCTTCGCGCAGGCTTGCAACGCGTCGTCCTTCGACAGCGGCTCGTCATCGTCGGGCAGCCACCAGACCGTGAAGTCGGCGACGTCCCGCACGTCGGTGAGCGGAGGACGACGCCGCGCGCCCGGACGTACCGGCGGATATTCGAGCCCTTCGAGCACGAACGCCCGGTCGTTGGCGCCGAACAGGCGGTTGCCGGCGTCGATGATGGCCGGCGTCGAACGCTGATTGACCGCCAGCGTATAGGCGGCATCGGCGTTCTGGCGCGCGGACAGATAAGTGTGCAGATCGGCCGCGCGGAAACTGTAGATGGCCTGCTTCGGGTCGCCCACCATGAACATCGGTCCACGCCCCTGCGCGGGCGAGGTGGGCGTGCGCTGTCCACGGTGCCCGCTGTGTCCATCGTGTCCGCCGTGTCCACCGTTTCCGTAAACCGCGCTGAAGATGGCGAACTGCAACGGATCGGTGTCCTGAAACTCGTCGATCAGCGCGCAGGGATAGCGCTCTCGCAGGGCATCGGCCAACTCTGGATGCTGCATGAGTGCACGTGCGATGTTGCCGAGCAGGTCGTCGAACGACACCACTCGCAACTCGCGCTTGCGAAGCGCCAGTTGCTCGGGCGCCTGCGCCAGCCAGTCGCGCAGGATTCGCAGCCATTGCATGGCGTAGCGTTCGTCGGCGTCGGCGCGCGCACGAACCAGCACATCCGCCATGTCGAAGAACCGATGATCGGGCGGCGTCTCCCCCTTCTTGATGTCCTTGGCCAGACGTGCGCTCGTGAGCAGTTCGGCCTTCTGCCCGAGCGGCGCGCCGACGTCGCCTGCCGACAGGTAACGGCGCCACGCGGCAACCGCCTGGGAGAGCGATCCTTCGTGATAGATGTTCTTTTTGTACGACGGCAGCGCGGCGCGCATCAGGTCGGCGATGACCGCGGCTTGCGCCTCCCAGCATTCGCGCGCGGCCCGGTAGGTCGCGAGCAGGGCGTCGTCGGGCGATGGCGGGGCGGCGTCGACGGCAGGCGGCCAACGCAACGCCGACATCGGCTTCTTCAGGCGGCGCGCCAACTGGTCGGTGAGCGTGCCCGGCGAGCGTTTGCGATCGACGAGCCAAGCCGCGAAGCCATCGTCCTGCGCCGCGAGCGGCTCGACCACCCGTCGCCAGTAATCGACAGCCAGATCGTGGCGCACACCGTTGTCGTCCGGCACCAACTCGTAGGCGAACGGCAGCCCGGCCGCGAACGGGACTTCCGCCAACGCCCGCTGACAGAATCCATGAATCGTATGAATCGACGCCTGGTCGAACCCGCGCAATGCGGTCTGAAGACAGTCGCGAACGGCTTTCGGCGTCATCTCGCCGCGCTCGATCAGCCCGGCGATCATCACGCTGAACAACGGGTCGTCGCTGGCGTCGGGATCGAAATCGGAGAACCCCTCCCCCTCATCCACGTCCTCGTCATGCCAGTCGTTCGATGCCTCATCGAACACCGGTGCCATGGCGGCCACCAGTCCGGCCAGGCGTGCGCGAATCCGCTCGCGCAGTTCGGCGGTCGCGGCATTGGTGAACGTCACGACGAGAATCTGCTCGACTGTCAGTTGTTTCTCGAGCAACAGCCGAACGTACAGCGCACAAATGTTCCACGTCTTGCCGGTGCCGGCCGACGCTTCGATCAGGCAGACGCCGTCCAGATCGCAGCCGAACACGTCGAGGTCGATGAGTTGCGTCATGCGCCCTCCACGACTTCGAGATGTTGAACCACCGGCCCGAACACGGTATTCGCAAGCAGATCGAAGGGCGGCGCCAAGGGATTCTCCACGCCGCGCCAAAGTAGCCGCGTGTAAGGATCGTCGGCATCACCGCGTGCGAACGCCGAACCCTGCCAGGCGCTCTCGGCCTCTGCGGCCTTGCCGGTGCTCGCCAGCTTCCACGCGCTGCGTGCGAAAAACGGTAGCGGACGCGTCTGGCCCAGCCGGTACAACGCCACCCATTGGGCGAGCAACGCCGCCGCGTCTTCCACGGGACGAAGGGCGAACGTCTCGTTCTCGCCGTACCACAACGTTCTTGGCGCCACATCCAGACCGGCATGCGCGCTCTGCTGCAAATGCGCACACAAGGCAAGATGCGCCAGCCACGCGGCGAGCAGATCGCTTGGACGCATGCTGCCATAGCGATACATCACCAGCCCGTAACGCGAAACCGGTGCGAGCCGTCCTTGCAACAGACACTGCGCCGACAAGGTCGCGTCACCGTGCCATGCGGCCGGCGTCGATGCCTTCCACGACGGCGGCAGTGCCGGCGTCAACGGCAGGGCCACCAATAGCTCCTGCGTCCCTTCGGCCTGGGCCTCGCGCACCTGCGCCGCGAGCGCGCGCAAGCCACCCAGCTCGCGCCGGCGCCAGACCGCGCCTGTCGCGCCGCCCGGCAACTCATGACTCACGCGGGCGATTCGCTCGACGGCTTCGGCATGATGGCGGGCGTCGCGTGCATCGTCGCGCAGCAATCGCGGCAGCAGCCTGGACGCCAGCGCATCGCGGCCCGCCCAATCCAGCACGAACGGCTCGTCGTCCTCCACTTCGGTGAGCATCTCCCCAAGCGACAGTCCCAGTCTGTCCCTTGCCCACGCACGGCCGGGATGCCGCCAGAAGCGGAGCAGGTCGTCGAGCGTCAGATGCGTCTGCGCCACGGCGGGCAGCGCTTCTCGCACGAAGGGCGCCTCGGGGACGTCTGATGCGGGCACGGCCAGGGGGTCGGCCAACGCCCGCGCGGCGTCGCCGTTGGACACGTCGTAGCTGAAGAGCGACGCGTCGCGACCGTCGAAATATGCCGGGGAAAACGGTTGCAACGGATGCAGCACGATCAGGGCGTCGCGCGCCTCGCGCTGTGCCTCGAGCGTGTACCCCGCGGATACCGGGGCAAGCAACTGTCCCGTGAAATCGAGCAGTTCGTCGACCGCGGTCGAGGGCGGCAGCGGTGCGTTGTCGCGCACGCTGCGCCCGGTGTAGGTGATGAGAAAACGATCCTGGGCGCTGAGCATCAGGTCGAGGAAGAGGTTGCGCTCGTCGTCGCGTCGTTGACGATCGCCTCGCTGCGGCAACACGCGCATCAGGTCGAACTCGTCGGCGCGTACGCGCCCCGGAAGCACACCGTCGTCCATGCCGATCATGCACACCACGCGGTACGGCAAGAGACGCAGGCTCGGGATGGCGGCAAACGTCACGCGCCCCGAGGGCACGCCGCCGCGCGTGGGATCGTCGAGGGCGTCGGCCAGCACGCGGGCGACCACTTCAACCGGCACGCGAACCTCCGGTGCACCGTCGGCAATGGCCGAACCGATCTGCTCGATTGCCATGCGCACCTCGGCCACGTCGTCGGCGAAGCGCGTCTCGTCGGAGAAGAACTGCTCCAGCATCGCGAGCAACTGATCGCGCCACTCAAGCCCCGTGCGCTCCGTCCGCAGCGCAACGGACGTCATGTCGAGATCGTCGATCAGACGCGCCAGCTGGCCAAGCAACTCGGCACGACCGCCCTCGATACCGCCGACCGGCAGCCAGTCGTCGACCGGCAAGGCGTCATCCGGCAGCGCATAGCCGAGGAACAGCCGCATCATGGCGTCTCCCAACGTATGACGCTCCAGCGCGGGCGCCATCTCCCCGTCGCCGTCTGCGGCCTGCCGCGGTGCCTCCAGCCGCAGCAGCGCGTCGCCGCGCCAGCCGCGACGTGCGCCGGCGGCGTGCAGCCAGTTCTGGATGGCATCGAGCACATTGCCCCCGAGGTCATAGCGTTGCGCCACGGCTTCCGTGCGCGCCAGTTCCACGAGACTCGATGCCGCCACCCGCTGCTGCGGCAATGCCAGTATGGAAGCGAAGGCGCGCGCGACCGGATTGGTGCGCGTGGGCGGCAGGCCCGTCACGAGATAGGGAATGCGAGGCGTGGCGGTCCCGAATACGGCGTCGATGAGCGGCGCCGCGCGCGCCAGATCGGGCACGGTGATCAGCACGTCGTCGGGCCGCAGATCGGGAATTTCGTCGAAGCAGGCAAGCAGCCGGTCGTGAAGCACCTCGATCTGGCGCGCCAGACTGTGGCACACATGCACCTGCACCGAACCATCGGCGCCGCCCCCCTGCGTGGTGCCGTGACGGCCGTCGTCCAGCGTGAGGATGCCGTTCTGCAAGGCGGCGAGCAGCGTCGGGGCAGGATTGGGTTGGAACAGCGCCCGGTCCTCGACCGCCTGTGGCGCGAGATCGGCATACAGCGCGTCGATGTGGGACTGCGTCTGGCGACCCCACTCGGCCAGCAACGGATGCCCCACCTCCCGGTGCGCCGCGCCATCGCGGCGCGTGAGATACGACAGACGCGACGGCGGGACGATGTCGAACCAATAGCTCTCGCACGGATTGAGGACGTACAGATGGACGTCGATCAGGCGAGACATCGCCTTGAGCAGCGCCATCGACAACGGCGGCATCGACGACAGTGCGAACACCGACACACGCCTGGGCCAGCCATGGGGCACCGTTTCCGGTGTCAGTTGTTCGATCCGGTCGATCGCCCGGAGCGTGGGATGACGCTCGCGGATGTCCAGATGCGCCAGCACCTTTCGCCACAACGCGCTCTGCCACGCTTCGTCGTCACGCTGCACCTGCCCCCAGCCCGGCGCCGTGCCGGCATCGATGGGCTCGCCGGCCTGCCAACGCTCGAGCCAGTTCGGCCGATAGGTCAGATACTGGTCGTAGATGTGCGCCAGACGCTCCGCCAGTTCGAAGCGCATGACATCGTCGGCGCCGGCCAGATAGCCGGCCAAACGCGGCGAGCTCCTGACCCACGGCTGGGCCAGGCACTGGTACAGCGGCCAGACGAGCCGGTCCGGCGCGAACGGCGAACTCTCCGGCACCGTGAGCAGCTTGCCCGCCATGTCCCAGAGCCACTGGGCGAGGTAGGTCAGCCGGACGTTCGCGCATACGCCGAAGATGTCCGCGTAGTCCAGTTCGAGCCGACGCCGCACCGCCACGCTCGGCACGACGATGGTTTCCGTGTCGAAGGGATTCGCGGCGGCGTCGCCCTGGCCGGGCGCTTGCGCGAGATCGCGCAGCAAGGCGGCTTCGAGCGTGGTGAACCGGTTGGAAAAGAATAGGTGGAGCATGCGGGCGTGGCGGCTGATCGGATCTGTTCGCAAGCATAGCAAATGGCCTGTCGCACAGCCCATCGGACGGATCCTGAAATCCGCCCCCTCATGCGTGACGCCTGCCGGCAGCCCCGCGGATGCGATGCATTGGCGTGCCTCGGCGCGCCGCGTGTAACCGGCGGTATCCCCTCTTCGCGGCGCGCAGGGCTTCGGCTAGACTCTCTGTGCGCCGCGCCGTACCCCGTCGCGCGGCCGCCTTTGCTGCGGAACCCTCGCACCCGACGCATGGACTACCAGACCGATATCAAGAAGTTCCTCTACAGCCACTACTTTTTCAGCGGCACCCGGCAGGCAGTGGGTGTCGTGCTGCCCGCTCTCGTGTTGTTCTGGGGCATGGACCAGCACCTGCTCGGTATCGAAGTCGCCTCCGGCGCGCTCTGCGCGAGCGTGGTCGACATCAACGGACCGCTGCGACACAAGCACACGGAGCTGCTCAGCTGCACCCTGCTCGGCGCCCTCACCGTCCTCATTACCGGCATGGCCACGGCCGCCCAGCCCTGGCAACTGTGGATCACCACGCTGATCCTGACGTTCGGCCTCTCGATGCTGGTCGTGTATGGCATGCGCGCCTCGCTGGTGAGCTTTGCCTGCCTGATGATGATGGTCCTGAATGTCGAGGCCGATCTCACGCGGCATCAGGCCGTGCTGGACGCCGGTGCCGTGCTCGCGGGCGGGCTCTGGTACACCTATTTCAGTCTCGTCGTCTGTCGCATCTGGTGGTTTCGCATCGAACAGCAGACACTCGCGGAGAGTTTCTTCGTCACGTCGGAATATCTGGCGGCCAAAGCGGCCTTTTACGATACCTCGACCGATATCGACGAATGTTACCGGCGCCTGATCGCCGCGCAGGTCAATGTCGTGGAAAAGCAGCAGGCCGCGCGCGAGATCATCCTGCGCAACCTGCCGCGCCTGCGTACCGGCACGCTCGAGCCGCGCCGCACGATGCTGTTCAACCTGTTCATCAACATCGTCGATCTGCACGAGACGGTAGTTTCGGTGCACACCGACTACCCGATGTTGCGCCGCGAATTCGCGGACAACGACGTACTGCTGTTCTTCCGCGACATGGTGCGCAAGATCGCGAACGAGGTGGATGCCATCGGCTACGCCATCGCCACGAACGAGCCTTCGCGGGCGCAACGCAGCTGGCGGGCGGAATTCCGCGCCATCGAGTACGAGATCGAGCTGATGCGCAAGCAACAGTTGCCGCAGCGCTCACCCGAGGCCTATCAGGCGCTCACGAGCACCTTCCGCCGCGTATGGAGCGCCACGCGCATCGTGGAGCGCATGCATCGCAATACGGATCTATCCACGGCCGGCACGGCCACCGAGGTGCAGATCGATCAGGCGCTGCTGCGCTTTACCTCGCGCCAGAGCTTCTCGCCGAAGCTGCTCTGGAAAAACCTGACATTCTCGTCGCCGAGTTTTCGTCATGCGCTGCGCGTGACGATTGCCATCACGGCCGGCCTGATCATCTGCGAGAACTGGTCGGTGCTCGCCGGCCAGGCGCACAGCTATTGGGTGCTGCTCACCATCATCGTGATTCTGAAGCCGGGCTTCAGCCTGACGAAGCAGAAGAACGCCCAGCGTCTGACGGGCACGCTCGTGGGCTGCGTGAGCGTGCTGGTCATCCTCTCGTTCGTGCAAAAGTCCTGGGTGCTGCTTGCGCTCATGTTCTTCTGCATGGTCATGGGGAACAGTCTGTCGCTCTTCAACTACGGCCTGTCGGTGGTATTCATGTCGTCGTATGTGTTGTTGCTGTTCCACTTCCTGCTGCCGGGATCGCTGTCGGTCATCGGCGAGCGCGCCATCGACACCCTGATCGGCTCGGCCGTCGCGCTGGTGTGCTCGTACCTGTTCCCATACTGGGAGTACCGTCTGATGGGACCGCTCATTCGCCAGGCCGTGCAATCGACCCGTGCTTACCTCGAGGCGAGCGCCGGGCGCGACGGCAAGCGCGACGATCTGGCCTATCGCATGGCGCGCAAGGACATGCACATCGCCTTCGGCAATTTCGGCGGGGCGTTCAAGCGCATGATGCTCGAGCCGAAGTCCAAGCAGGTCTGCGTCGGGGAACTGAACGATTTGCTGGTGCAGAACCACGTCATGGCGTCGTACATCACGGGCATGGCGGATGTGTTGCCGCGTAGAATCGCGGCGGACAAGAGCGGCGAGCTCGAGCAGGTCGTCTCGGCCATCAGCGATCTGCTGTCACAGGCGGTGGCCGCGCCGGCGGCGTCGGTGCCGACGGATGCGCAGGCCGCGACCGAGGCCATGCGGGACTATACGCGGCGTCTCGATGCCTTGGTCGTGGCGCAGGAACAGCAACCGGATGTGTCCGAAGCGCAAGTGCAGGAGATCAAACAGGTAGTGCACCAACTCAAGCAGATGCTGCGCGCCGGCGAGCTGATTCTTCGGGATATGCGAGGGATTCGTCTGCCTGCCTGACGCGGCGCCGCCGCACGTCGCGCGTCCGCCCCCGGCAGGAGAGCGGCGGGCGTGGCCTGCGGCCGTCAGGCGATGCCCGAGCGCGTGGCGTAATGATAGAGATCAACGTCACGGTCGAGGCCGAGCTTGCGCATGGCGTTGGTCTTCTGGGAACTGACGGTCTTCACGCTGCGGCTGAGCTTGAACGCGATTTCGCTGATGGTGAGCCCCGAGACGAACAACCGCACCACTTCGACTTCCCGCCCCGAGAGCTTCGTCGCGTCGATCTCGGTATCGTCGGCCACGGCGTCGTGCAGCCGCGTCGCCAGCCCCGCCGGGATGTAGCGGCTGCCGTCCGCCACCACGCACACGATGTCGGCGATCGAGCTTTGCTCGTCGAGCTTCGAGAGGATCGAGTGAACCCCCAGCTTGAGCATGCCGCGCAGGATCGCCAGATTCTCCAGCATCGTCACGACGATGATCTTGATGTTGGGAAAGTAGCGGCGCACGTAACCGATGAGAAACAGGCCATCCTTGAAATGCCCGCCCGGCATCGAGAAATCGGTCACGAGAATGTCGCACGGCGCCTTGGCCAGCAAGCTCACGAGCTCCGACGAATTGGCCGCCTCGCCGACCAGATGAATCATTTCGCGCTCTTCGAGCAGGCGTCGTATCCCAAAGCGCACAATCGGATGGTCATCCGCGACCACGACATTGATCGTCATCCCTGTCCCCCTCCTTATTCGTCATCTGGCAGCCCCGTAGTGGCCGTGCGCGCCTCATGCCATGCACGGTGGGTGCCCCGCGTCTGCCGTCGCCGCGAAGCGGGATCATTCTGGCAAAAAGCGGTCGCGCCAATCAGATGGGAAACGTCACATAGTCGCGGAGGCCGCGCGGCACTGCCACGCGGCGTGCTCAGCCCGCGCGAGGCCCGCGTGCTGCCCGATAGAGCGGTAACTGCCGTCTAACTGCTTGACCGGGCTCGCAGGGAGATGAAATTGCACAGACACGCAGCGCCCGAGTCTGTGCTACTCGCGTCACCGGCGTTCGGAGGTTTCGCCGGGCGCGTTTCTCTCATTCCGAATGCGAAGTTCGGAAATTACTTAAACACCGGAGGCGAAATTAGTGCTCGGCCACCGCCCGGCATCGGCGGATGCGTAGTGGCAACGGCCGAGTCTCGTCACTTGCCGGCGGCCGCGCCCGAGGCCTTTGCCGCATCGGGCGCGGCGTCGTCGCGGGCCGCGCCATCGCCGTCGGTCGGCAGGCCATGCCAGCCGCCGCCCAGGGCCGTCACCAACAGCACATTCGCCGTGAACTGACGTCCGAGAATCGTGAGCGAGGTGCGCTCGGTGGCATAGGCCGTGGCCTGGGCCGTCAGCACATTCTGGAACGCAACGGTGCCGGCCTTGTACTGGTTGAGGATGAGCTGCGCCGCCTCACGGGAGGACTGCACCGCCTGCGTCTGCACGGCAGCCTCGCGGCCGAGATAGTTCAGCGCGGCAAGGTTGTCCTCGACCGCCTGGAACGCCGTGAGCACTGTCTGGCGGTAGGTCGCCACCTGCGCGTCGTAGGCCGCGATGGCGGCGTCGGTCTGCGCCCGGCGCAGACCGCCGTCGAAGAGCGTGGCGGCCAGCGCGGGGCCGACCGACCAGAACCGGCTCGGCAGCGTGAGCCAGTCGGCAAAGCTGCTGCTCTGGAAGCCGCCCGTGGCCGACAAGGTGAGTGAAGGGAAGAAGGCCGCCTTGGCCACGCCGATCCTGGCGTTCGCCGCGGCCACCGCGCGCTCCGCCGATGCGATATCGGGCCGGCGCTCGAGCAATTGCGACGGCAGACTGGCCGGCACCGGAGGCAGGGCCGCACGCAATGGCGCGGGAGCGAGCGAGAACGTCGCGGGCGCTTTGCCGACGAGCAGCGCGATCGCATGCTCCAGTTGGGCCCGCGTCACTTCGATGTCGAGCGCCGACGCCTGCGCCGACTGCAACTGCGACTGCGCCTGGATGACGTCGGAGCGCTGCGCGACGCCGACCGCATATTGATTCTGCGTCAGTCTGAGCGTCTCCTCATACGCGGCGACGGTGCGATCGAGCAGCGCCTTTTGCGCGTCCGTCACGCGCAGGTCGAAGTAGTTCTGCGCAAGCAGTGCCTGTGCTGACAGCCGCGCGTTGGCCAGATCGGCCGCGCTCGCCTGCGCACTGGCATTGCCGGCTTCCACCGAGCGACGCACGCTGCCCCAGATATCCGGCTCCCAACTCGCCGTGCCCGACAGGGAATAACTGTTGGAAATGCCGCCTGCGCCCGAGCCGCTGACCGCCGTGTTGCTCACCCGCGAACTGGAGCGGGTCAGTCCGGCGTCGGCGCCGATCGTCGGGAAGAACGCCGAGCGTGCCTGCGACGCCACCGCCAGGGCCTGCCGGTAGTTCGCCTCGGCCACCTTGATGTTCTGGTTGTTGACGTCGACCTGCGACATCAGGTCGGAGAGTACCGGGTCCTGGTAGATCGCCCACCAATCGCCCTTGGCTGCGGCGTCATTGGGCTGCGCGAATTTCCAGTCGCCGGTTTCCTTGAATGCGGCCGGCATGTCGATTTCCGGGCGGACGTAGTCTGGCCCCACGGCGCAACCGGCAAGCCACAGCACGGCGCTCGCCGCGAGGAACGTGGCCGTGCGGCGCATGGGCCGAAGCGCCCGCACGCTTCGCCCTCGCGCATCGCACGCTGCCGGGACGGCATGAGAGCAGGCGGGAACGGCTTCACGATTCGGGATACGGGACATAGCACACATCGGCCCATCGGCCGGGACTTGGGTTTTGGAAAGCGCGACGAACGCGACGATGCGCGCCTGAGGGGACCGTCGCGGACGGCAAACGCTGTCAGCCATGCCCCACCTCCCCGGCGTCGCCGTGACCGGTGCGTGCGCGGGCACGCCAGCGGGCCCAACGCAGACGCAAACGGTCGAGGTACAGATACACCACCGGCGTGGTGTACAGCGTGAGCACCTGGCTCACCAGCAGCCCGCCCACGATGGAAATTCCCAGCGGCTGGCGCAGCTCGGCGCCGTCGCCCGTGCCCAGGGCCAGTGGGATCGCCCCGAGCATCGCCGCCATGGTCGTCATCATGATCGGGCGGAAACGCAACACGCAAGCGTGGAAGATCGCCTCGCGCGGCGGCATGTTGTGGCGCCGCTGCGCGTCGAGCGCGAAGTCGATCATCATGATGGCGTTCTTCTTCACGATGCCGATCAGCAGGATCACGCCGATGAGCGCGATGATGCTGAACTCCGTGTCGAAGAGAATCAACGCCAGCAACGCCCCCACGCCCGCGGACGGCAACGTCGAGAGAATCGTCAGCGGATGGATGTAGCTCTCATAGAGCACGCCAAGCACGATGTACACCGTGAGCAACGCCGTCAGAATCAGGATCGGTTGCGACGACAGCGCCGACTGGAACGCCTGCGCCGTGCCCTGGAAGCTGCCGTGCACAGACGTGGGCATGCCAAGCCGGTTCACAGCGTCCTGGATCGACGCCTGCGCCTGCGAGAGCGAGACGCCCGGGGGCAGGTTGAACGAAATCGTGCTCGCGGCGAACTGCCCCTGGTGAGACACGCCCAGCGCCGTGTTCGTCGGCTTGTAGCTCGCAAACGCCGAGAGCGGCACCTGCGCGCCGGCCGAGGTCACCACATAGATATCCTTGAGCGACTCCGGGCTCTGCCACCAGCGCGGCGCGACTTCCATCACGACCTTGTACTGATTGAGCGGGTTGTAGATGGTGGAAACCTGGCGCTGCCCGAAGGCGTCGTTGAGCACATTGTCGATCTGGCTCATCGTCAGCCCCAGACGCGACGCCTGGTCCCGGTCGACCACGAGCGTCGTCTGCAGGCCCTTGTCCTGCTGATCGGTGTTGACGTCGGCGAGGTTCGGCAGACGCGAAATGGCGTTGCGCACCTTCGGCTCCCACTCGCGCAATTGCTGGAGATCGTCGGCCTGCAGCGTGTACTGATATTGCGCATTGCTCGACCGCCCGCCCACGCGAATGTCCTGCGCCGCTTGGAGATAGAGCATCGCCCCGGGCTCTTTCGCGAGCTTTCCGCGCAGGCGTGCGATCACCTGATCGGCCGAAATCTTTCGCTCGCCCAGCGGCTTGAGCGTGACGAACATCATCCCGCCGTTGCGGTTCGACCCGCCGGTAAAGCCGGTCACCGTCGCGACATCGGGATCGGCCCGCACGATCGTGATGAAGTCGGCCAGCTTCTTTTCCATCGCCTGGAACGAAATGGCCTGGTCGGCCTGGATGAAGCCGATCATGCGCCCCGTGTCCTGCTGCGGGAAGAAACCCTTCGGAACGACGGCATAGAGCCAGACGTTCAGACAGATCGTGCCGAGGAGAATGATCAGCATCAGCGGCCCATGCCGCAGCGCCCACCCGAGCGAGCGCTCGTACTCGCGCAACATCGCCGCGAACATGCGCTCGGTCCAGTCGCCCACGCGCGCCCAGACCGACGCTCGACGCGGCGGCTCGGGTGCGAGCGGCGCCGTCTCCGGGGGAACGCCCGGCGCGGCGCGCCCCTTGAGCAGACGTGCGCACATCATCGGCGTGGTCGTGAGCGACACGACCAGCGACACCATGATCGCCGCGGAGAGCGTGACCGCGAACTCGCGGAACAGGCGTCCCACGATGCCGCCCATGAGCAGCAGCGGGATGAAGACCGCCACCAGAGAGATACTCATCGACAACACGGTGAAGCCGACCTCGCGGGTGCCCTTGAGCGCCGCCGCGAACGGACTCAGCCCTTCCTCGATGTGCCGCGAAATGTTCTCCAGCACCACGATGGCGTCGTCGACCACGAAGCCCGTGGCGATGGTCAGCGCCATGAGCGACAGGTTATCGAGACTGAACCCGCACAGGTACATGATCCCGAAGGTGCCGATCAGCGACACGGGCACCGCCACGCTCGGAATGAGCGTCGCGCGCCAGTTCCGCAGGAAGAGGAATACCACCATGACCACCAGCGCGATCGAAATCAGCAGCGTGCGTTCCACCTCCCTGAGCGACGCGCGAATCGTCGATGTACGGTCCAGCACCACATCGAGATTGATCGCCGCCGGGATCGACGCGCGCAGATTCGGCAGAATCCGCTTGATGCCGTCGACCGTCTGGATGATATTCGCGCCCGGCTGGGTCGTGACGATCAGCAGCACCGACGGCTTGCCGTTTGCCGATCCGGCATTGCGCAGGTCCTGCGTTGAATCCACCACGTCGGCCACATCGGAGAGACGCACCGGACGACCGTCCTTGTAACTCACGATGACCGGCATGTATTCGCTGGCCGTCTTCGCCTGGTCGTTGGCGAGAATCTGCCAGCGGCGGTCGCCGTCTTCGAGCGCTCCCTTGGGACGATTCGCATTCACCGACTGAATCGTGGTGCGCACCGTTTCCAACGGAATCTGATACTTGTTGAGTGCCGTCGGGTTGAGCTCGACGCGCACCGCCGGCAACGAACTGCCGCCCACGGTCACATCGCCCACGCCGTCGAGCTGCGAGATCTTCTGCGCAAGGATGGTCGAGGCGGCGTCGTACATCTGGCCGCGCGTCATGCTCTCCGACGTGAGCGCGATGATCATCACCGGCGCGCTCGCCGGGTTCACCTTGCGATAGGTCGGATTGCTCGGCAGGCCCGTGGGCAGCAGGCTGCGCGCGGCGTTGATGGCGGCCTGCACGTCGCGCGCGGCGCCGTTGATGTCGCGCGAGAGGTCGAACTGCAACGTGACGCGTGTCGAGCCCAGTGTGCTATTCGACGTCATTTCCGTCACGCCCGCAATGCGCCCCAGCGAGCGTTCGAGCGGCGTGGCCACACTGGCGGCCATCGTCTCCGGGCTTGCGCCGGGCAGCGACGCGGACACCGAGATGGTCGGGAAATCGACCTGCGGCAGCGGCGAGACCGGCAGCAACCCGAACGCGACACTGCCCGCCAGCGTCACCCCGATGGTGAGCAGGACCGTCGCGACGGAGCGCCTGATGAAGACAGCCGACAGGTTCATCGCGCAGGACCGTCCGTGGTTGCCGGGCCGCCCTGACCACCCTGGCCGCCCGAGTCGTCAGCATCGCCCCGGTCGTCGTGCGATACGTCGTCCGACGGCCCGAAACGTCGCTCGCGCCAGGCCCGCGCCCGGTAGGCGAGTCGATCGAACCACAGATAGATCACCGGCGTGGTGAAGAGCGTGAGTACCTGGCTCACCATCAGCCCGCCCACCATCGTGATCCCGAGCGGCTGACGCAGCTCCGAGCCCACGCCCGAGCCGAGCATGAGGGGCAGCGCCCCGAGCACGGCGGCCATGGTCGTCATCAGAATCGGGCGAAAACGCAGCAGGCACGCCTGATAAATCGCCTCGCGCGGCGTCATGCCGTGCTCACGCTCCGCCTCGAGGGCGAAGTCGATCATCATGATGGCGTTCTTCTTCACAATGCCGATCAGCAGGATGATGCCGATGATCGCGATGATGCTGATGTCGTTGCCCGAGACCATGAGCGCGAGCAACGCACCGACGCCGGCCGAGGGCAGCGTCGACAGGATCGTGATCGGATGGATGTAGCTCTCGTAGAGCACGCCCAACACGATGTACATCGTGATCACGGCCGCGAGAATCAGCCACAGCGTATTCGAGAGCGATGCCTGGAACGCCTGCGCGGCCCCCTGGAATGTGGTCTGCGTACTGACCGGCAGGCCGATCGACTGCTCCGCCGCGGTGATCGCCTTGACCGCCCGGCCGAGCGACGCGCCCTTCGCCAGGTTGAACGAGATCGTCGCCGACGGGAACTGCGCCTGATGGTTGATCGCGAGCGGCGTGGGCTTCTCGATGACCTTCGCGAACGACGTGAGCGGCACCTGCACGCCCGAGGTCGAGGCCACGTAGATGCCCCTGAGCGCATCGGGCCCGCGCCGGAAGTCGTCGGCGACTTCCAGCACCACGCGGTATTGCGACGCCTGCGTGTAGATCGTCGAAATCAGGCGTTGGCCGAACGCGCTGTAAAGCGTCTGGTCGACGGCGGCGGGCGTCACGCCCAGTCGGCTCGCGGCATCGCGATCGATCTCGACGTACGCCTGCAGTCCGTTGACCTGAAGGTCGCTCGTCACGTCGGCCAGCTCCGGCACCTCACGGAGCTTGTCGACCAGCCTGGGCACCCACACGCCAAGCGTGTCCAGACTCGGGTCCTGCAGGGTGAACTGGTATTGCGTGCGGCTGATACGGTCTTCGATCGTCAGATCCTGCACCGGCTGCATGTAAAGCGCGATGCCCGGCACCTTCGCCGCCTCGGGTTGAATGCGGCGGATGACCTCGGAGGCGTCGAGCCCACGGGTATGCTTGTCCTTCAGATTGATCAACAGGCGCCCGCTGTTGAGCGTGGTGTTCACGCCGTCGACGCCGATGAACGACGACACCGATTCGACGGCCGGATCCTTGAGCACCGCGGCCACCAGCGCCTGCTGGCGCTCGCTCATCGCGGCGAACGAAATCGACTGCGGCGCCTCGGAAATGCCCTGGATCACCCCGGTATCCTGCACCGGGAAGAAGCCCTTGGGCACCCAGAGATACAGCAACACCGTGAGCACGAGCGTGCCGAGCGCCACAAGCAGCGTGGCCCGCTGACGGTCGAGCACCCAGGTGAGCCACTCGCCGTACTTCGCGATGATGCGATCGAACATTTCGCCGGTCTTGCGATAAAACTTGCCCTGCTTCTCTTCGGGCACGTGACGCAGCAGCTTGGCGCACATCATCGGCGTGAGCGTGAGCGACACGACCGCCGAGATCAGGATCGACACGGCCAGCGTGATCGCGAACTCCCGGAACAACCGGCCCACCACGTCGCCCATGAACAACAGCGGAATCAGCACGGCGATCAGCGAGAACGTGAGCGAAATGATCGTGAAGCCGATCTGCTCGGCGCCCTTGAGCGCCGCCTGCAGCGGCTTCTCGCCCTGCTCCATGTAGCGCGCGATGTTCTCGATCATGACGATGGCATCGTCGACCACGAAGCCCGTCGCGATGGTCAGCGCCATGAGCGTGAGGTTGTTGATCGAGAAACCGGACAGATACATCACGCCGAACGTGCCGACCAGCGACAGCGGCACGGCCACGCTCGGGATCAGGGTCGCCGAGACGTTGCGCAGGAAGACGAAAATCACCATGACCACGAGCGCGACGGCGAGCACGAGCTCGAACTGCACGTCGGAGACCGAGGCGCGAATCGTGGTGGTGCGATCGGTCAGCAGCTTGACGTCGATGCTGCCCGGCAACGAGGCCTGAAGCTGCGGCAGCAGCGCCTTGACCTTGTTGACCGTCTCGATCACGTTCGCCCCCGGCTGGCGCTGCACGTTGAGCACGATGGCGGGCGTGGTGTCGGCCCACGCCGCGAGCTTGGTGTTCTCCGCGCCGTCGATCACGTCGGCAATGTCGGACAGCCGGATCGGCCCGCCATTCTTGTAGGCGATGATCAGGTTACGGTATTCGTCGGCCGAGGCGAGCTGGTCGTTGGCGTCGATGGTCGACGCGCGCAGCGGTCCGTCGAAACTACCCTTCGCGCCGTTGACGTTCGCGGCGGCAATCGACGTGCGCACGTCCTCGATGTTCAATCCGTACGACGTGACGGCGCGTGGATTGACCTGGATACGCACCGCGGGGCGTTGCCCGCCCGAGAGGCTCACCAGACCGATACCGGGCAGCTGCGAGATCTTCTGCGCCACGCGGGTGTCGACGAGATCCTCCAGCTTGGGCAGCGGCATGGTCTTCGACATGATCGCCAGCGTGAGAATCGGCGTGTCGGCCGGATTCACCTTGCTGTAGATCGGCGGCATCGGCAGATCGCTCGGCAGCAGGTTGCTCGCGCTGTTGATGGCGGCCTGCACCTCCTGTTCGGCGACGTCGAGGCCGAGATTGAGCGAGAACTGCAGCGTGATCACCGACGCGCCGCCCGAACTGGTCGACGACATCTGGTTGAGCCCCGGCATCTGGCCGAACTGGCGCTCGAGCGGCGCGGTCACCGACGATGTCATCACATCCGGGCTGGCGCCCGGATAGAGCGTGACGACCTGAATGGTCGGATAGTCGACTTCCGGCAATGCCGACAGCGGCAGCAGCCGGTAGGCGACGAAACCGGCGAGCAGGATCGCCAGCATCAGCAACGATGTGGCGACCGGCCGGAGGATAAACGGGCGTGACGGATTCATTGGCTACGTTCGAAGGCGTCTCTGGGGCTGCCATCCGGCGCCGGGCCGGGCGGCGTGCTCGCGCGGGATCGCGGGCGCGGCGGCGTCCGGCGTCGCCGCCGGGCCAGGCCCGGCCTCACGCGGGATCGCGCGGCGCATCGTCACTGCGCCTGGCGGCGATGGCCGCCGTTGGCAGCGGCGCCGCGCTTGTCGCCCGGGGCGCCCGGGGCGCGCGGGGCGACGGCTGCCGCCCGGCTCTCGGGGGTGATCACCTCGACCTTCGCGCCGTCGCGCAGCTTGTCCATGCCGTCGATCACGAGCTTCTCGCCCGGCGCGATACCCGCTTCGACCGCCACGTTGACACCGTCCGTCGGGCCGAGCTTCACCGTCTTCAACTTGACGGTGTGGTCGGGCTGCACGGCGTAGACAAAGCTGCCCTGCGTGCCGCGCTGCACCGCGGCGCTCGGCACGAGCGTGGCACCCTTGAGCGTGTCGACGAGCATCTTCACGTTGACGAACTGGTTCGGGAACAGCACGCCGTCGAGATTCGCGAACTCTGCCTTGAGCTTGACGGTACCGGTGGTCGTATCGATCTGGTTGTCGATCGACGCCAGCTTGCCGTCGGCGAGCTTGATCCTGTTCGCGCGGTCGAACGCTTCGACCGGCAGCGCTTCGCCGGCGCGCGATCGCTTGACCACCGACGGCAGATTGTCTTCGGGGATCGTGTAGACGACCGTGATCGGGGTGACTTCGTTGATGATGACGATACCGTTGGTGTCCGAGGCGTGGACGATGTTGCCCGGATCGACCTGTCGCAGGCCCGCCAGGCCCGACACCGGCGCGGTGACGCTCGCATAGTTCAGCTGCAGCCGCGCGTTGTCGAGTTGCCCCTGGTCGGACTTCACGGTCCCTTCGTACTGCTTGACGAGCGCGCGCTGGGTGTCGACCGTCTGCTTGGCGATCGAGTCCTGCGTGAGCAGCGTTTCATAGCGGGCCAGGTCGAGTTGCGCGTTCCTGAGCAGCGCCTGGTCACGGGCCAACTGACCTTCCATTTGCGTGACCTGCACCTGGAACGGACGCGGATCGATCTCGGCGAGCAACTGCCCCGCCTTGACCATGTCGCCTTCCTTGAAGTGCACCTTCATGAGCTGGCCGTCCACGCGAGAGTGCACGGTGACGCTGCGCGTCGGCGTGACAGTACCCAGCCCGTTGAGGAAGACCGGCAGATCGCCCGTTTTCGCCTCGACGGCGGTCACCGGCGTGGCCGGCATGCCCGCGCCGGCCATGCCGCCCGGCGGACCGCCGCGACGCCCGCTCGCCTGCCCCGGACCCTGCGCCTTTGGCGCGTGCAAACGGTAATACACGCCGCCGGCAATGAGCAGGACGATCAATCCGATGATGCCGGGCACGAGCCATCGGCGCCGGCGCGATTCGGCAAGCGCGGGCGTGGCGGTACGTGGCGTCCCGTTGGGGGACGTGGGCCGATCAGAACCGTTCGGTGGTTCCGAACCGTGGGGACCGTGCTCGGTCATAACTTCCTCGTAACAGCGGAGTCGTTGGCGGATTCGTCCGTTGGGGACGACGTTTTTTTCGGTCGGTTTGCTGCGGCGCGGCAAAGATGCCCGAAAACCTTGCGGGGCCGCGCCTGAAGCCGGATTTGGCCGATCAGCATAGCAGACCGACATGCCTTCGCGCAGGCGCGGCCCATGCGGGCGTCGCCGGCGTGACGCGGGCGACGCACCTGTCTGGTTTTTTCGTGCCGCCGGCTCAAGATTGGCAGTGCTGTGAAAAGACCGAAGGCACGCGAGATGGTTCGCGTCGAATCCTTGCGTCGCATTTCGAAGCGGCATCGGACCGAGGCAATTCATCGGCACATTTCGTCGATGCACGCCTGTCGACGCGCGTCATCGCGGAACGTCACCTCATCCGGCCGCGGCGGTGCCGTGCAATGCCTGATCGCGCCATTCTCGCCACATGAAAACATGCGGAATGCGCGACTGGGTATGCGGAAATGGTGAGATTGAAGCTTACGTGATGCGTGCGAAAATCGCGCGTTACGCGGGCTCGCTCTATTATTACGCATCGTTACAGGCCGCCAAGACTGTAATGTCCGGAAACAAAATGCGTGTCTGGGCGCGCGCCGAGGCCACTATCATGACGACACACCCTGTCCGATCGAATATGAAAATTCTTGTTGTCGACGACGATCCCGACCTGCGCGACCTGCTCAGAGAGTATCTGAGCCGTCACGGCTTCTCCGTCGCGGTCATGCACGACGGGGACGGGCTGGCCGCGCGCCTGGAGCGTGAGCGCCCCGCCCTGATCGTGCTGGACCTGATGATGCCCAAAGTCGACGGCCTCACGGCCCTGCGCGACCTGCGCGCGCGCAACGACGACGTGCCGGTGATTCTGCTCACCGCTCGCAGCGACGAGATCGATCGCATCGTCGGACTCGAGATCGGCGCCGACGACTACCTGGGCAAGCCGTTCAGCCCGCGCGAGCTCCTCGCGCGTATCAACGCCGTGCTGCGCCGACGCAAGACGCCCGATGCGGCGGTACCGGAACAGCGCGAGAACTACACGTTCGGTCCGTTCGTACTCGACTTCCGCAGCCGCACGCTCACCCGCGACGCGCAATTGCTCACGCTCTCGGATGGCGAGTACGGCTTGCTGCGCCTGCTGGTCAACCACGCCATGCAGGTGCTCTCGCGCGAACGCATCATCGAATTGCTCTACGGCGCGGAGAGCGACGTCAACGACCGCGGCATCGACGTGCAGATCTGGCGCCTGCGCCGGCTGCTCGACGAGGACGCGCAGAGCCCGCGCTTCATTCAGACCGTGCGCGGGCGCGGCTACATTTTCGTCCCCGACGGCCAGCGCGCCGACATGGCCACCGGTTAATGAAGCGAAACGCACGGCGCCACGCTGTCCGGCGCCGATATTCCCGGTCTGACAAGGATTCCGGCATGCGGCCGATTTTGGACATTCCGTCCCTCATGCGGAGCATGGCATGAAGGGGCTTCGCTTCGACACGCTGTTCGGCCGGCTCGCGGTGATCATCATTGCGGCGCTGGTCATCAGCCATTTCTCGTATCTGACGATCCTTCGCAGCGATCACGACGAAACGCGCGTTCAGAACGCCGCCGAGCAGATGGCGTTCATCATCAAGGCCGCCGCCGAGGTGCACGACGGCAACTCGGCGCTCACGCTGCCCGACCTCGTGCAGGTCGTGCCAGTGTCGTTCGCGCACGGCGACGTGTTCGAGCCCGCGAGCAAAAGCGCACGCCTGACCACCGAACTGGCGCGCCGGCTGCCCGCCGGGACGCAATTGCGCGTGGAGCGCACGCCGCCGCCGCGCATCTGGGCGCGCCTGCCCAACCGCGACTACTGGATTGCCACGCCGGTGTTGTCCGTGCGAAATCCGCCGGGCACGGCAACCATTCTTCCGGGCCTGGCCGCCGTGCTGGGCATTACCGTCATCTTCGCGCTGTTCGCTGCCTGGCAGTTGCAGCGCCCCGTGCGCGACATGGCCGCGGCGGCCGAGCAACTGGCCACGCATCGCGTGCGCACGCAGGTCAAGGAGCGCGGCCCGCTAGAACTGCGGCAGTTGACAGAGCGCTTCAACCGAATGAGCCACGACATCGTGCAAACGGACCGGGAGCGCAACACGATGCTCGCCGGCATTGCCCACGACTTGAAAACGCCGCTCGCCCGCTTGCGCCTGCGCGCGGAAATGCTCGAAGACATGCAGATGAGCGAAGGCATCACGCGCGACGCCGAGTCGATGACCCGTATCGTCGATCAGTTCCTGCTGTTCGCCCGAGGCGTCGAGATGGAGGGCGCGGCGTCGCCGGTGGAAGCGCGCATCCCAGCCTTGATCGCACCGTTTCTCGACCAGGGCTATGCCATCGATCTGGATCTTCAGGCCGGCCCCGGCTTCAAGCTGAAGCAGACGTATCTCGAGCGCATCGTGAACAATCTGCTCGATAACGCCGTGACGTACGGGCGCGCGCCGCTCACGATCCGAACATCACAGGACCCGGGCGGCTGGCGTCTTGTTATCGAAGACAGCGGCCCCGGCATTCCCAACGAGGACATCAACCGTATCGTGCGGCCCTTCGTGCGCCTCGATCCGGCGCGCGGCGGCAATGCACACTGCGGGCTGGGACTCGCCATCGTCGACAAGCTCACGCAGCAACTCGGCGGCCGTGTGTCGTTCAGCAACCGCCCTGCCGGCGGCTTGCAAGTCACCTTGATGTTCCCTCCGGACGATACGAACGCCGCCTAGCGCGCCGGATGCCGACGATGAAAAAACCCGCCATCGATCAACGAAGGGCGGGTTTTTTTCGTGCGTGGCGCTGCATCACATCAAGCCACAGCCAGGCGATCCGGGTTGGGGGGCAATGCGATAACTGGGCTGCTGCTTTACTGCTCTCAGGGACACGGTGAAGATGGCCGCCGCTTTGCGCCGGCGCCTGTTGGCACGCGTTGCCGCGACGCACCGCCCCCAACCTCTCCCTGGCATGTGACCGGCAGCGCCGGCCCGACGTTTGCCGGCGGCTTACTTGATCAGGAACTTCTCTTTGTTCTTCCCGACCCATTTCGGCGCGCGGCCGCGACCCGACCACGTTTCGCCCGTCGCCGGGTTCATGTACTTCGGCGCGATCTGCGCACGAGCGGCGCGACGACGGCCATCCGTGGCCACCAGGCCCAGGTCTTTCGCCGTCAGTTCGTATTCCTGGATCTTCTGTTTGACTTCTGCAATGACCTGAGCCACTTCACGGGCGCGGGCCTCTTCGATCTGCTTTTCGATCTTTTCGCGCTGGGCGACGAGTTCCTTATAGCTTGCCATCTGGCGTGTCCTTACGTTGTTAAAATGGATCGCCACTTAAAATAACACGAGTTTTAATTATTTGAAAACCGCATTTCCGGCAAATGGGGTTTGAGACGCGAAAAAGTAATGAATTATCCGAGTGGCACCTCGGAATATGCACAAAGTCAGGGCACGATTCCGGGAATACCGCCGGATTGTTCACATCATAATCCCAGCGCATGCCACTTCAATTTCTTCGAGATTCCCGGTGAATCCGAGGGGCCTGTCATCAGGACTCCACAATGCCAATTTAGTTCACTACGCATCGAACAAGACGTGGAAAGCATTCCCCCTCGACTCGCGGGAGCGTCCCGACTTCTTTTTCCCGATAATTCGGCGCGGCAAAATATACGATCGCAAATACTTAATCGCTATCCGATCAGTCTGTTATCCAAAGCAGCGTCGGCACTCGGACGATTCGCATCGGGGCGACGCAAACTACGGATACCAAACGACAAATCCCGGCCAATCCGTCCATATGGCTTTCGGCGAACATTAATGACGCCTCCGGATTTCGACATGCCTGTCCATCCTAATGAACGTTTCCTCGATATCGGAGCTATCCGCAATCGAATTGTCCACGATGAGCGTTCGCGAGTCGGTATTATCAAGGTCCACCGGAGAAATGGCGCTTATGACGGATCCATTGACGTATACGTCAAACTCATGCGGCAATGTCATTTCCCTAAACGCAGGAGTTTTCGTAAGATGGGGCCTAACGCCCGCTGTGGCCTGTCAGGTCTGGATTTGCCCCGTATATCCAGATTGGAAACATCGAAATTAAGCCATTCCTGATTTGTCGCAATCGGCGAATACTCGCGCCGACGCCATGGAGACACTGCCCGCGCATGAGCCCTTCGCCCGTCACTTCGAGTTCGCCGTTCGACACCGACGCGCCGGTCCTGCGCACCGAGCGCACGATCCTGCGTGCTTGGCGCGCCGACGATCTGCCGCCGTTCGCCGCGCTCAACGCCGATCGCGAGGTCATGCGGCACTTCCCGACAACGCTCGACCGGGCGCAGAGCGACGCCGTCGCGCTTCGGCTGGCGAAGCATCTGCACACGCACGGCTACGGACCGTGGGCACTGGAAATTCCCGGTGTGACGCCGTTCGCCGGATTCGTCGGCCTCATGCGCGTCGGTTTCGACGCGCCGTTCGCGCCGGCGGTCGAGATCGGTTGGCGGCTGGCGCAAGCCTGGTGGTCGAAAGGGTACGCGACGGAAGCGGCCATTGCCGCGGCGCAATTCGCCTTCGACACGCTGCGGCTAAGCGAGCTCGTATCCTTCACGGTGCCGGCGAACGTGCGCTCGCGCGCGGTGATGGAGCGCATCGGCATGCGCCATTGTCCCGACGAGGACTTCTTGCACCCTTTGATTCCCCCGGGGCACCGCCTGCGTCGTCATGTGCTGTACCGGCTCGAGGCAGACGCGCTGGCGTGCGGCACGCGGTAGGCGTCGCCTCCGCGATTGAAGCGCCTGTTTAATTCGTGGGAGAATTGCGCTCTTTGCGCCAGCAGCCTCCCCCATCGTGTCGCGCGCCGTCATCATTCCGCTCATCATCGCCTGCGCCCTGTTCATGGAGAACATCGACGCCACGGTGATCACCACCTCGCTGCCTGCCATGGCACGCGATCTCCATCAGGATCCGATCTCGCTCAAGATGGCGCTCACCGCCTACGTGGTCGGGCTGGGGATCTTTATCCCTGTCTGCGGCTGGGTCTCCGATCGGTTTGGTGCACGAAACGTATTCCGCACCGCGATCGGCATCTTCATGGCGGGCTCGATCCTGTGCGCGGTATCGTTTTCGCTGCCGACCTTCGTGTTCGCCCGCTTTCTGCAAGGCGTTGGCGGCGCGATGATGGTTCCGGTCGGTCGTCTCGTGATCTTTCGGACCGTGCCCAAACATGACCTCGTCAAGGCCATCGGGTATCTGACCATGCCAGCGCTCCTCGGCCCGGTCATCGGCCCGCCGCTCGGTGGCGCGATCACCGCCTATTTGCACTGGCGCTGGATTTTCTTCATCAACATTCCCGTGAGCCTGCTCGGCATCTATCTCGCGGGCAAGTACATCGACAACGAACGGGGCGGCAACGCGGGACGCCTCGACACGCTCGGCTTCATTCTCTCGGCGCTCGGCAGCGGCCTGCTCATGCTGGGTCTGGCGCTGATCGGCGAGCACCAGGTCGACAACGGCGTGGTGATCGCGATGTGCGTCGCGGGTGCGCTGTGCGTCCTTGCCTACTGGCGTCACGCCAATCGGGTGCAGGCGCCGCTGCTCGACTTCCGGCTGCTGCGCATTCCGACGTTCCACGCCAGCGTGGTGGGCGGCTCGCTCTTTCGCATCGGGCTGGGCGCCGTGCCGTTCCTGTTGCCGCTGGCGTTGCAGGAGGGACTGCACATGGACCCATTCGAATCGGGGATGATCACGTGCGCCTCGGCGTTTGGCGCGATCTTCATGAAGGCGATCGCCCAGCGCGTGCTTGCGAGATTCGGCTTCCGGCGCGTGCTGATCGTCAACGCCGCGCTCGCCGGCGTGGCGCTGTCGTCTTATGGCCTGTTCACGCACGACACGCCGGTCCTTGTGATGCTCGCCGTGGTGGCGTTCGGCGGTTTTTTCCCCTCGCTGCAGTTCACGTGCCTGAACTCGATCGTCTACGCCGACATCAAGAGCGCCGATGCGAGCCGCGCGACGAGCCTCGCGAGCGTGGTCCAGCAACTGTCGCTGGGGCTCGGCGTAACGATCTCGGGCATGGTGCTGCAAGCGAGCAGTCGCCTGGCCGGTCACGACCGACTCACCGCCAGCGACTTCCTGCCGGCGTTCCTCGTGATCGGCCTGTTCTCAGTGCTCTCGATCCCCATTACCCGCCAGTTGCCCGCCAACGCCGGGACCGAACTGGCGCGCAAGCGCTGAAACCACGACCCGGCACGACGTCAGGACTTCGCGCCGGACCGTGTCGCGACCGCGTGAATCGCCATCCCGATCAGCATGGCGACGACGAAGATCAACCCCTTGCCCGAGCCCGCGCCGAGCAATACCAGCGCCGGCCCCGGGCAGATGCCCGCGATCCCCCAGCCCACGCCGAACACCAACGCGCCGACGACCAGCCGCTTGTCCAGCTGGCGCAACGCGGGCCACGCACGCGGCTCGCCCGACCACGCAAGCGGGTTTGCGCGAGCCAGACGGAAGCCGACGAGCCCGACCGCGATGGCGCCGCCCATCACGAAGGCGAGCGACGGGTCCCAGCGACCGGCAAGATCGAGAAATCCAAGCACTTTCGCGGGGTTCGCCATGCCCGCGAGAATCAGCCCCGCGCCGAACGCGAGGCCGCCGATGAACGCGAATGCGAGCTTTTTCATGCGGCACCTCCCACGTTGAGCACATGGCGCACGACAAAGACCGTCAGGAAGCCGGTCGCCATGAAGCAGAGCGTGGCGACGAGCGAGCGCCACGACAGCCGCGACAAACCACACACGCCGTGGCCACTCGTGCAGCCCGAACCAAGCCGCGTGCCGAAGCCCACCAGCAGTCCCGCCGTCACGAGCATTGCCGTGCCGGCATCGATCTGCGCCTCCGGCACCACTGCAACCAGACGGTACGCCCAGGGCGCGAGCAGCATGCCGACGATGAAGGCGATCCGCCAGCCCACGTCGCCGGCATACGGTCGCAGCAGGCCCCCCACGATGCCGGAGATCCCGGCAATGCGCCCGTCGGACAGCATCAGCCAGACGGCTGCGGCGCCGATCAGAGCCCCACCGGCGAGCGCCGACCAGGGGGTGAAATGCAGAGTATCGAGT
This sequence comes from Pandoraea sp. E26, assembly GCF_000681415.1. NCBI lineage: Bacteria > Pseudomonadati > Pseudomonadota > Betaproteobacteria > Burkholderiales > Burkholderiaceae > Pandoraea > Pandoraea sp. E26. Next base: position 20,399 of record NZ_AYXJ01000008.1, on the reverse strand, counting down.
GTCATGGCAATCAGGCTTTCGGACAGAATTGGGCGTAGAGACAGGCGAGCACGGCGAGCACCGCGCCGTCGGCCACCGAGTAATAGATGCGCTTGCCCTCGCGACGGGTCGTCACGAGCGCTTCGGTGCGAAGCACGGCGAGTTGCTGCGAGAGCGTGGGCTGACGAATGTCGAGCTGGGCTTCGAGCTCGCCGACCGACAGCTCGCCCTGCGTCAATTGGCACAGGATCAGCAGACGGTCTTCGTTGGCCAGCGCCCGCAGCAGGGCGCTAGCTTCCTGCGCGGCCGCGCGCAGCGGCGTGACGTCGAGCGCACCGGCAACGGCCTTGGCGCCCTTAGCGCCCTTTGCGTCCTTATCGTCGGTGTCGTCCGTGTCGGCCGCACCTCCCCCCGTCCCCGTCGGAGCGACGGACGGCGTCGATTCGGCGGACAGGGCCGACAGGAGGGATAGCGTGCTGGTTCGGGGCATGGCAGGATCGAAGCAAATGGGAAAGTCGGGCGCGACGCCATGTCGCACCCCTCGCAAGCCGTTCTCCATTTGTCACCGGCATCGCGTACACTTTACTGGTTTATAATATATCAATTCATAAATTATTGCAGGAGCCGGTCATGTCAGCCACCTCAGCACACATCGAAGCCTTCTTCGACAACGTCACCGCCACGGTGACTTACGTCGTGTTCGATGCCCCGGGCGGCCGGGCGGCGATCATCGACCCCGTGCTCGACTACGATCCGAAGGCGGGCCGCACGCATACGGCGTCGGCCGAGCGGGTGCTCGCTTTCGTGGCGGACAAGCAACTCACCGTCGACTGGATTCTCGAGACGCATGCGCATGCCGATCATTTGTCGTCGGCGCGCTGGCTCAAGGAGCATGTGGGCGGACGCATTGCCATTGGCGCGCACATCCGCGACGTGCAACACGTGTTCAAGAAGCTGTTCCATCTGGGCGCGGACGTGCCGCCGGACGGCTCGCAATTCGACCACCTTTTCGAAGACGGCGAGACGTTCGCGATCGGCGCGCTGCAGGCCGAGGCGATGTTCGTGCCGGGCCATACGCCCGCCGACATGGCCTACCGCGTGGGCGACGCCGTCTTCGTGGGCGACACGCTCTTCATGCCCGACGTGGGCACCGCGCGCTGCGATTTCCCCGGCGGCAATGCCCACACGTTGTTTCGCTCGATTCGCCGTTTGCTGTCGCTGCCGGAAGCGACACGTCTGTTCATGTGCCACGACTACCCGCCCGCCACGCGCGCGCCCAACTGGCAGACGACGGTGGCGGAGCAGCGCCGCGCGAACATTCATGTGCACGACGGCATCGATGAAGACGCCTTTGTCGCCATGCGCGAGGCACGCGACCGCACGCTCGAGATGCCCACGCTGATCCTGCCGGCGGTACAGGTCAACATTCGCGCCGGGGACATGCCCGCGCCCGAGGCCAATGGCACGCGTTACCTGAAGATCCCGCTCAATGTGCTGTGAGTTGCCCGGCCAACGCTTCGCGCGCCTGCGTGACCCACGTCGGCTCGCCGCGACGCGCGGGCAGCAGGTGAAACTCGGCGTCGGGCAGCGCCGGTAGGCGGCGCCCGGGCATCAGCGTCTCGATGCGTGCGAGCCCGGGTCCCGCCGCCGAGGCATTCAGGCAGGCCACCCCGAGTCCCGCGCTCAACGCCAGCTTCAACCCCGCCACCCCCGACGCCACATGCGCGATCGTGTATGGGACGCGATGCCCGTCGAGCCATTGCGTAGTGAACCGATGCAACGCGCACGTGTCGGGCAACACCAGCAATGGCAACGGCTCGCCCGCTGACAGCGCCAGGTCGGCGGCGGCTACCCATTCAAGCGACTCGCGCCCCAGCGCGCGGGTGCCGGCCACGGTGTCGCGCCCGAGCGATTTGCCGAGGATGCGCATCGACAGCCCGATATCGAAGTCGCCGGTCTCGTAGCCGGATTCGATCTCGCCGCTTTTCAGAATCGTTACGTGAATGCGCAGCGCCGGATACGCCACCCCAAGATGCCGCAGCATGCGCGCCACATCGCCGGGGCGGAAGTAATCGGTGATCGCCAGTCGCAACTCTCCCGCCAGCGAATAGCCGCGCACGTCATGCCAGGCGTGCTCCGACTGGGCAAGCAACTGACGCGCATGGGCGAGCAGGCGCTCGCCGGCGGGCGTGGTGGCAACACCTTGCTTGCCGCGCGTGAACAAGGTCACCCCGATGCGCTCTTCGAGCTTGCGCATCTGCTCGCTCACCGACGACTGCGACAGGAACACGCGCGGCGCCGCGGCGGAAAGGCTGCCCGCCTCGGCTACCGCGACGAAGGTGCGCAGCTGATCGAAATCGAATCCGGGGATCATGATTTCATCCATTCAAGAAACCGATGGATGAAATCGTATATTCCCGCTTTTCCGATGTCAAACCGGCCCCTAGACTGAAGGCGTTGTTTCCACAGTCCTTCCGATCCAGGAGTCACACCATGCCGCACATCGTCCTGCAACTCTCGGGCACGCCCAACGACACGCTCGCCCGCCGCGCCGTGCGCGAAGTCTCGCAACTGACGGTCGACACCTTGCACAAGGCACCGGACGTCATTGCAATGACCGTCGAGTTCATTCCTCACGAGCGCTGGTTCATCGCCGGCACGCCGCTCGCGGAACAGGGCAGGAATGCGTTCCACCTCGACATCAGCGTGACGGACGAGACGAACACGAAGGCCGAAAAGGCCCAGTTCATCGCGCAGGTGTTCGAGACGCTGTCCGGACTGCTTGGCAACGTGCATCCGTGTTCCTACATCCATGTCATCGATGCGCGCGGCGCGGCCTACGGCTACGGTGGACGCACGCAGGAATTTCGGCATCAGCACCCGGCGACCTGAAGCGCGAGCGCCGCGAATCCGTGAGCGCCGCGGCAAGCGTTCCGGCACGCCGATGGATTCCCGGCGGCTCCCGAACCGCCCCCCCATGTCGAACCATGGCGATGGCGCGTGCGGCACCGGCGGAGCGTGCCGTTCGCCGTGTCGCGGCGCCCTTCGCCCCCAGCGACGGGCCGAACATCGACTGGGGGGACGAACGCCGGAAAGCCGCGCCAATTCGACGTTTCAGGAAAGGGAAAGAAACAATTCCAACACTTTCTTACGACTATTTGCTTCGCCTCCTCGCCCTTCGCTCGTACGATGAAGGCGTACCAAGACATCGCTTTCAAAGGGGGCGAAAATGAAAAAACTAACGTTGACCATCGCACTCGTGGCCGCCACGCTCGGCGGCATTGCCGTCGCACCGGCCCACGCTCAGGTGGGCGTGTCGATCAGCATCGGCGCACCGCCGCCGCCGCGTTACGAGCCGGTGCCGCCGCCTCGCGCCGGTTATGTGTGGGCGCCGGGCTTCTGGGACTGGGACGGCCACCGTCACGAATGGCGCGGCGGGCACTGGGAACGTGCGCGTCCGGGCTATGCCTATCGCGCCCCAGCCTGGCATCAGGGGCCGCGCGGCTGGCAGCTTGATCGCGGCGGCTGGGGGCACGACGACCGGGGCCGCGATGACCGTGGACGCCGCGGCTGGGGACGGGATCGCCACGACGATCACCAACAGGACCACGACCGTTACCACGGTTGACCCGTCTCTCGGCGGTGGCTTGCGCCACTTCAGTGACGTCGACGTCGCCTCCCATGGCGGCGCAACCTTGCGGTAACCGGAACGCCGACGCTCGTGAGCGTCGGCGTTTTGCGTTCGGGGGATGACGAAACGGCGCGCGCGTGCCGGGTGCCAGCGCCGTGCGCACGTCAGTCGCGCCGGTCGCGTCAGTCGCGATTGGCCTGAATGACCGTAAGCGCGGTCATGTTGATGATGCGTCGCACGGTCGAGCTCGACGTCAACACGTTGACCGGCGCACCCACGCCCAACAGGAACGGTCCCACGGCCACGTTGCTGCCGGCGCCCGTCTTGAGCAGGTTGTAGGCGATGTTGCCGGAGTCGACGTTCGGGCACACCAGCAGGTTGGCGGCACCCTTCAGACGCGATTGCGGCAGGATGCGGCTGCGCAGGCCTTCGTCCAGGGCGCAATCGCCGTGCATTTCGCCGTCGATCTCGAGCTCCGGCGCCTGTGCCGTGACCATCTCCAGCACGCGACGCATCTTGGTGCCCGACGCCGCACTACCCGACCCGAAGTTCGAACGCGAGAGCAGCGCCACCTTCGGGTTGAGGTTCAGCCACGACATCTGCCGCGCCGCCGCCAGCGTGAATTCGGCAATCTGTTCGGCCGTCGGATCGTCGTTGACGTGCGTGTCGACCAGCGCCACGGTGCGTTTGTCGAGCAGCAGGATATTCATCGCGGCGTAGGTATTCGCGCCAGCCTGCTTGCCAATCACTTCATCGACGAAACGCAGGTGATCGTGATACGCGCCCACCGTGCCGCAGATCATGCCGTCGGCGTCGCCCAGGCGCACCATCATCGCGCCGATCAGCGTGAGACGGCGGCGCATTTCCACACGCGCCATTTCCTTGGTGATGCCGTCTCGGCAGCGCAGCTCCCAATAGCTCGTCCAGTATTGGTGGAAGCGCTCGTCGTAGTATGGGTTCGTGACTTCGACGTCCTCGCCCAGACGCAGGCGCAGGCCGAACTTCTCGATGCGGGCGAGCAGCACTTCGGGGCGGCCCACGAGAATCGGACGCGCCAGCTTCTCGTCGACGATGACCTGGACCGCGCGCAGCACGCGCTCTTCTTCGCCCTCGGCGAACACGATGCGAGCCTTGCCGCCGTCGCGCACCAGTTGCTTCGCGGCCGAGAAAATCGGCTTCATGAACGCACCGGAGTGGTAGACGAACTGCTGGAGCTGATCGGCGTACGCGTCGAAATCGGTGATCGGGCGCGTCGCCACGCCATCTTCCATGGCCGCGCGCGCCACGGCCGGCGCGATGCGCACGATCAGTCGCGAATCGAACGGCTTCGGAATCAGGTATTCCGGCCCGAACGAGAGATCGTATGCGCCATACGCGGTCGCGACGGAATCGTTCGGCTCTTCCTGCGCCAGCCCGGCAATCGCATGCACCGCCGCGATTTCCATGTTGCGCGTGATGGTCGTGGCGCCTACGTCGAGCGCGCCACGGAAGATGTAGGGGAAGCACAGCACGTTGTTGACCTGGTTCGGGAAATCCGAACGGCCCGTGGCGAGCACCACGTCCTCGCGGGCGGCACGCGCGACTTCCGGGAAGATTTCCGGGGTCGGGTTGGCGAGCGCAAGAATCAGCGGGCGCGCGGCCATCGTGGCGAGCATTTCCGGCTTGAGCACGCCGCCGGCGGACAAGCCGAGAAAGACGTCGGCACCCTCGATCACTTCGGCAAGCGTGCGCTTGTCGGTCTTTTGGGCGAAGCGGGCCTTGTCCGGGTCCATGCCGACGGTGCGGCCTTCGTACACGACGCCATCGATGTCCGTCGCCCAGACGTTCTCGATGGGCAGGCCGAGGTCGAGCATCAGGTCGATACAGGCAAGCGCGGCGGCGCCGGCGCCGGACGTGACGACCTTCACCTCGCGGATGTCCTTGCCCACGACCTTCAGGCCATTGATGAACGCGGCGCACACGGTGATCGCGGTGCCGTGCTGGTCGTCGTGGAAGACCGGAATCTTCATCCGTTCGCGCAGCTTGCGCTCGACGGTGAAACACTCGGGGGCCTTGATGTCTTCGAGGTTGATGCCGCCGAACGTGGCTTCGAGGCTTGCGATGATCTCGACGAGCTTGTCCGGGTCGCTTTCCGTGACTTCAATGTCGAAGACGTCGATGCCCGCGAACTTCTTGAAGAGCACGGCCTTGCCTTCCATCACGGGCTTGGAGGCCAGCGCACCGATATTGCCCAGACCGAGCACGGCCGAGCCGTTGGTGATCACACCGACCAGATTGCCACGCCCGGTGTACTTGAACGACGCCGCCGGGTCCGCCGCGATTTCCTGGCAGGGGATAGCCACGCCCGGGGTGTAGGCGAGCGCCAGATCGCGCTGCGTGACGAGCGGTTTGCTCGCCGTGACGGAAATCTTGCCCGGGGTCGGGAACTGGTGATATTCCAGGGCGGCCTGGTGGTCGTTGTTGGTGCTCATGGCAATGTCGTCCTCGGTGAATGTCTCGACTCTGGTTTGCGCTGCACAACCGTTCTGTCGACGGCTCCGGCGATGTCGCATCAGAGGTGAGGCCATTCTAGGCAGCCGCCAGCCGGGGGCGATTCTGAATTACTATGGGGGCATCACGTTTTCTTATAAGCCCGGCATATCGGGGGTTCCAGGGGATTCAGGACAGATGGTGGCGGTGCCATTCGATACCGGGGAAGTGGTCCGGCGCTTGACCACTCGGCTCAAGATGCGACATCTCGTGCTGTTGCTGCAGATTCAGCAGCACGGGTCGCTCACGCGGGTGGCCGAACACATGGCGACGAGCCAGCCCGCGGTCACCAGCGCACTGGCCGAGCTCGAGAGCATGCTCGGCGGCCCGCTCTTCGACCGCACCCCGCGCGGCATGACGCCCACGCCGCTGGGCGACGTGGTTCTGGCCCGCGCGCAGGCAATGGTGCATGACCTGGACCATCTGACCCGCGACATCGAAGCCGTGATGGCCGGTCACGCGGCCAGGCTCCAGGTCGGCGTGATTCCCTACATCTCCGGCAAGACGCTCGCGGCGGCCATCCAGCAAACACTCGCGCAGATCCCCCAACGGCTGACGGTCACCCTCCACGAGGGCACCAGTGAGGCGCTGATGGCGCAACTGCGCGACCACACGCTCGACGTGGTGATCGGGCGCGCGGCCGCCAGCGTCGATCTCTCTCAGGTGCAGTTCGAGGTGCTGCATCACCAGATGCCGCGCGTGGTCGCCAGCCGCCGCCTGGCTGCACGGCTCGGACGCAGCGCACCGGTATGGCCGCAGCTCGCCGAGCTCGACTGGGTCATGGGCGCCCCCCATACGCCCATGCGCGACCAGCTCTCCGATCTTTTCCTGCATGCGGGCGTGGTACCGCCGGTGCCCATCGTCGAGAGCTTCTCGTCGCGCCTGACCGGCGAGCTCCTGGCCAGCAGCGAGCGCGCAGTGTCACTGCTGCCGGCCGACATCGCGGAAGAGCTCGTGCGCATTGCCGGTGTGGCCATCGTGCCGTGGTCGCTCACCTGGACGCTGCCGCCAGTGGCGATGTTCACCCGTCGCGAGAATCCACGCGAGACGCATCGACTGTTCACCCAGGCCCTGCGCGCTCAGTACCAGTCGATGACCGGGGCGCCCTGAGCGACGGTACGCGCACGGGCAGGCCCGTGGCCAGGGAAGGAGCACAAAGTCGCGGAAGGGTCTTTTGAAGGCAACGCCGGCCAATTTCGCGAAATGCGCCCTTTTTCGCTCGTTTGCCGCCAAATCGGCGAGCAAGCGACTGGCGTAAGGTGTTGTCCATGAACGACATCGCGTCTCCCACCCCCGCCTGCCGCCCCCCCTCCCTCGATGCTTCGCCGTCGTCGGCGGCGGATGTCTCGCCCCTGCCCGGCACGTCCGGCGCCCCGATCGCCCCAGTCGGGCCATTCGCGCAGTCGCCCCGACAGATTTTCCTGCCGCCGGCGCTGCTGCCGACGCAAGTCGGTCCCGCCGGCCTACGGTACGACTTCAACGACGGCGCACGGGTGGTGATTCCCGACTTCGGCCAGCCGCTACCGTGGCGGGTGCGTATCAGCGATCTGCGCAACGACGCCACGCTCGCCGACGTCCCGCTGTCTTCCGGCGTGGTGCGCAGCCCCGCGAAGTACTACGTGCCGTATGGCATCACGATCTGGCTGAACGACGTCGTGGTCTTCGAGCATCGTTACGACGCCCGGCATCAGGACGTGCTTGTCCAGTTCCCGCTTGCCGCCCTGGGCGACGTGCTCGGCTGGCTGCCGTATGCCCTGCGTTTTGCCGATGTCCACGGATGCCGCCTCGCCTGCGTGGTCACGCCGGGGGTTGCCGCGCTGTTCCGCGATGCGTATCCCGACGTCGACTTCGTGGCGCAGGACCAGGTCGAGCGACGCAAGTACTACGCGACCTACAACGTCGGCCTGTTCTTCGACGACAAGGCGCGCCTCCAGCAACCGCGCGACTTTCGGGAAACGGGCCTGCATCGCACGGCCGCGCACATTCTCGGCGTGGACGACGGCGAGGCGCATGCGCGAACCGCCTTGCCGGACACGTCGTGCCCGATGGCGGCACCCTATGTGTGCATCGCCGTGCAGAGCACGGCGCAGTGCAAGTACTGGAACCGCCCGCAGGGTTGGGAAACGGTCGTGGCAGGCTTGCGCGCACGCGGGTTCGAGGTGGTGTGCATCGATCAGAAGCCGCGGCACGGCAAGGGCGATTTCTGGCAGACGGTGCCCGAGGGCGCCATCGACGCCACGGGCGATCTGCCGCTGACCGAACGGGCGCGATGGCTCGCCCACGCGCGCGCCTTTGTCGGACTGTCGAGCGGACTGTCGTGGCTCGCATGGACCATGCGCACGCCAACGGTGCTCGTGTCCGGCTTCACGCTGCCGCACAACGAGTTCGACACGCCGTACCGTGTCATCGCGCCGCAGGTCTGCACCGGGTGCTGGCACGATCCCGCGCTGCGCTACGACCACGACGACTTTCACTGGTGTCCGCGCCACAAGGACACCCCCCGCGCATTCGAATGCACGCGGGCGATCACGCCCGAAAGGGTGCTCGCGGCCGTGGACCGGGCGTTGGGCATAAACTAGGCGTCCCCCCACGCGAATCGCGAATCTCATGGTCTCACGCGCACGCCCCCGCACCGGCACGGCGCCCGCAGACGCCGCGCCGGCGCAAGCCCCGACCCTGCTGCGCCGCCTCCTGCGCGCGAAGGACCGCATGGACGCCGCCTCGCACGAAGCCTGGCCGGTTCGGCGCCTTGCCGCGGTGAGCGGCACGTCCGAGGCGCATTTCGCGCGCTCGTTCAAGCAGGCCTTCGGCCTGCCTCCGCATCGCTACCTGCTTACGCGCCGCATCGAGCAGGCGAACACCCTGCTGCGCGACACCGACCTGAGCATCACCGACATTGCGCTGGCCACCGGCTGGGAAAGCGTGGGCACGTTCGGCCGCATCTTCCGCGCCATTACCGGGCACACGCCCGGCAGCGCTCGCGTGGCGGCGCGGCAGGCGGGAAACGAACTCGATCGCGTGCCGTCCTGCGTGCTGAAAGCGGCGCAACGCCCCGATCTCAACATCGCAGTTTTGGAGAAGCGCCGTCGCATGCGCGACGGTAAAGTCGACACATCAACCAAGGAGCGCTCATGAACTCAGGCATCGGTGTGGTGGGACTTTACGTCGACGATCAGGATACGGCCCTCGCGTTTTACGTCGACAAACTCGGCTTTCGCGTTCATACGGACGTGCGCAATGGCCCCTATCGGTGGCTGACGGTGCAACACCCGGATCAGCCGTCGTTCCAGCTCGGGCTGTTCCGGCCCGGCCCCCCCATTCACGACGACGCGACGGCGCGCGCACTCGACGCGATGGTGGCCAAGGGTGCGATGCCGCCGCTCGTGATGTACGTGGACGACTGCCGCGAGAGCTACAACCGGATGAAGGCGAGCGGCGTGGAATTCACGCAGGCGCCAGTCGACCGATACGGCAGCGTCGACGCCGGCTTCCGGGACCCGGCCGGCAACGGCTGGAAGATGATCCAGGGGGCGCGATCGGCCGCGTGAGCGCCCTGGCGCTGCGCGCTCATGCGAAGCTCCACCGGCGCTCGGGCCCCTGTCCGACGCCGAACGTCTCGCCGAACTCACGCGCGGGCATGGGCATGCCGAACAGGTACCCCTGCCCCTCGTCGCATCCGAGCCGGCGCAACGTGTCGCGTTGCGCCACGGTTTCCACGCCTTCGGCGATCGTGCGCAGGTCGAAGCTGCGCGTCATGTCCACGAGGGCGCGAACGACCGACGCATCGCGCTCGGCGTCCATCATGGCCTGCACGAACGACCGGTCGATCTTGATTCGGCTGAGCGGATAGCGTCTGAGCTGGCTGATCGAGGCATACCCCGTTCCGAAGTCGTCGAAGGCAATGCTCACGCCGTGCCCGCGAAGGCGCTGCAACGCGTGAAGCACCCCATCGTCTTCGAGCACGATGCCCTCGGTGACTTCCAGCTCGAGTGCGTGGGGCGGCAATCCATGCCGGTCCAGCGCCGCCATCACATCGTTGACGATGTTCCCCACGCGAAACTGCAAGCCGAACAGGTTCACCCCCATTCGGAACTGCGGCGCGCCCTGGCGGCGCCAGAACGCGGCCTGCGAGCATGCCTCGTCGATCACCCACGCACCGACGGTGGCCGCGAGCGGCCCGCGTTCGAGCGCCGGCAGGAACGCCGCAGGCGAGAGCAGGCCGCGCTGCGGGTGTCGCCAGCGAATCAACGCTTCGGCGCCGGTGAGCGAGCCATCGCGCAAATCCACCTGCGGCTGGTAGAACAACACGAACTCGCCGTCGCTGACCGCGCGGTGCAGTTCGATGTTGTAGACGCGGCGCTCGACGGCCTCCGCGCGCAGCGCGTCGACATAGACGAAGACCTGGCCCGGGCCGTGCCGTTTGGCGCCCGAGAGTGCCAGGTCGGCATTGCTGATCAGGCGCAACGCCTCCATGGCATGCAAGGGCTTGACCGCGATGCCGCAGCATGCCGTGACCCGCACGTCGAAACCGTCGACGACCATCGGCTCGGCCACCGCGGCAGCCGCCACGTCCGCAAGACGCCGCGCTTCGACGGCCGTACTGACTCCGGGCAACAACAGCCCGAACTCATCGGCGCCCACGCGCGCGACCGTATCGATCGGCCGAACGCTGCGACACAGGCGCCGCGAGACTTCGCGCAGGATAGCGTCGCCCACCGCGTGGCCGAGCGTGTCGTTGACGTCCTTGAAGCCGTCGAGATCGAGGATCACCACGGCGGCGCCGTTGCGGCACACCGACGCCGCCTCCGTGTCGCGATAGAAGCGCGCGCGATTCGCCACACCGGTAAGCGCATCGGTGCTCGCCAGACGCCGGTCCGCGTCAGCCTCGCGTCGCGCCACGCCCAGGTCGTGCACGTGGGCGTTGAACGTCGGCACGCCGTTCTCTCGCCAGCAAAACAGCGAGACGCTCATTGGGAACTCGGTACCGTCCTTACGCAATCCGAATAGATGTTCCGGCATGGTCATGCCGTCGACCGTGCCCGCGAGCACAGCCTGTTCGAAGTGGTCGTACAGCGGCCCTCGCCCTCGATCGGAGACAAGCGACAGGACAGCGCGCCCGCGGCCCTCGGCCACGTCGTAGCCATAGAGCGAGGCAGCGGCCTGGTTCCAGTCGAGGATTTCACCGGTGGCACTGAAGCGGATCATGGCCGTCGGCGAACAACGCTCGGGCTCGGCGAACGTGTGCCGGTCGCGCTCGATGAACAATTCGACGCGGCGCAGTTCGAGACGATCGGACGCCATCTTCGCCAGTTCGCGCAGGCGCTCGCGATCCACGCCGGAGAAGTGCGGGTTCGGTTGCGTGTCCAGGATGCAGATCGCCCCGAGCGCATGACCGCCGACCGACAGCAGCGGCACGCCGGCGTAAAACCGAACGCTCGTGGCGCCGGTGACGAGCGGATTGTCGTGGAAACGCTCGTCGGCGTGCGTGTCCGGCACGACCATCACGCCGTCCTGGAGAATCGCGTGTGCGCAGAACGAGGCGTCGCGACTCATGTCGACATTCTCGCAACCAAACCCCGTGGCCGCGGCAAAGAACACGTGATCATCGCCAACCATGTTGACCGCGGCCACCGGCACGTCGAACATGCGCGCGGCGATCTGGACAACGGCATCGAGACTCGGCAGCGGACGGTCACTTCCCAGACCGTATTCAGCCAGCGCCGCGAGTCTCTCGGTTTCCATCGGCGATACAGGGGGACACTTCATTGTCGGTCTCCTCGCCTGAAAGCGGTTGAATGGACTCTCTCTGGTCAATCCTTGATTCGAAGAATTATACGAGGAAGGCAAGCGCTTTCGCAGACCCTTTAATTCGTCGTGCAAATGGTATTTTGAATAACGGGATGAAGACAGGCGGTACGGTTTCGCCGCCCCCCCTCAAGCCCGCGTTCGAAACGCGCCGAAACCCGCACCCAATGGGCGGTGGGGATTTCAAACCCGGGTTTTGAACGGTCGTTTAAAGGACCGCCCACCCGCGACGCCGGCATGCGCGGCGATCGCCACGGCGCTTGCGACACCGCGGCTGCGACCGGTCTGGGCGTGGCAATTGCGCCACCGATATCACTCGGGACGGCGGCGAAACGCCCACCAGCCTGCGGCTGCGGTGCCGGTAGCGACAATCGCCACGAGCACCCAGAAGCCGTGTGGATGATCCGAGAGCGGAATGCCGCCCACGTTCATGCCGAAGAAGCCCGCCACGATGTTGATGGGGAGCGCCAGCACGGTCACGACCGTGAGCGTGTAGATGGTGCGGTCCGTGCGCTCGCTCACCATTGCCGCAATCTCTTCCTGTAGCAGCTTGATGCGCTCGAGCAATGCGCAGAGGTCGTTTAGCACGACCGCGAACTCCTCCGTCGCCTGGCGAAACTCCTGCACGTCTTCCGCATGCCCCCAGGCTGGCGGGCGGCTGAGCAGGCGAAACAGCGCGGCAGGCTCCGGCGCCAGCAGACGTTGCAGCCGAACGAGCACCCGGCGCAGCGAGCCCAGATCGGCGCGATTGCTCTCGATGCGCTGCTGCAACAGGCGGTCTTCGACCGTATCGACCCGGCGGCTCGTCTCGCGCACGATGCGCTCGAGCACGTCGGCCTGGTCGCGCAACAGGTGCACCAGCAGCGCAAGCGGCGAACGGAAGGCATCGCCGCGTTTGACCGACGCGCGCAGCTTGTCGATCGAGCGCAATGGCTTCACACGTCCGGTCACCAGCAGTCGCGCGTTGGCCGCCACACGTAGCGTCGAAATTTCGGACTGCGCGATATCGAACGCGAAAATCACATCGTTGATGACGGCCAGCAGCCAGTCCTCGGAATGTTCAATGCGCGTGGAGCGCGACCCCTCGCTCAGGCTGTCGTAGAACTCGCCGGGGAGCGTCAGGCGCTGTTGCAGCCACTTCTCGCACGCCACATGCGCGAAGTTGAAATGCAGCCATAGAAACCCTTGCGCGCGCTCGCCCTGTGCCAGCCACGCCAGCGCATCGTCCGAATCGATCGGCTCGGGCGACGCGCCATCGACGAAGCGGTAGCCATAGATCAGGCCGGCCTGATCGCAGCCGTAAGCGTTGTGAACCAGGTCAGCGAACATGCGCGCGGTGTCTGAACGAGCGAGGGGAAGGACGGTCGCCGCACCGCATGGCGGTGGGAGGGACCATCATGGCAATGTCATATTTCGCTTTCATGACAGCGTTTTTGCCGACACCCCTGCCCGTCGACACACTGGCGCCCCCGTGCTTCAGGCGATGGCCGAGGTCGCCAAGGGCGTCACGTTCGCCAGCGCCATGCGATTGTCATAAAATCGTCGCATACTCGGTGCTGCCTCACGGGCGCGCCAAACGCGGCCATCCGCCCGGCGCCACGGCGCAGGCCGTCCGCCCGCCACCACCCGGACGTTACGGGTGTCCTTCGTCTTTCCGGCCCGCAAGAGATCGCCGCCATGACCAAATTCGATTCCGACGCCGCCCATACGCCCGACGACAGGCTCGTGCGCCGTCTGCAGGACGACCTGATCGACAGCTACGACGAAGAGATCGAGATGGAGATCGACGATCTTCGCCTGCCCGGCCTGAACGACCTGACCGATGCCGCGCGAGACGATCGTCTGCACTATTTCCGCGAACTGTTCCGACTGCAGGGCGAGCTCGTCAAGCTCCAGGACTGGGTGATCCGCAGCCGACACCGTCTGGTCGTGATCTTCGAAGGCCGCGACGCGGCCGGCAAGGGCGGCGCGATCAAACGCATCACCCAGCGCCTGAATCCGCGGGTATGCCGCGTGGCCGCCCTGCCCGCCCCCAACGACCGGGAGCGCACGCAGTGGTACTTCCAGCGCTATGTGCAGCATCTGCCCGCAGCGGGCGAGATCGTGCTGTTCGACCGCAGCTGGTACAACCGCGCGGGCGTGGAGCACGTGATGGGATTCTGCACCCAGAACGAATACGAGGAGTTCTTTCGCTCGGTGCCCGAGTTCGAGAAGATGCTCGTGCGCAGCGGCGTCCAGATCGTCAAGTACTGGTTCTCGATTTCCGATGAAGAGCAGGAAGCACGCTTCATGGCGCGGATTCAGGACCCGCTCAAGCAATGGAAGCTCAGCCCGATGGATCTCGAGAGCCGTACGCGCTGGGAGAAGTACACGGTGGCCAAGGAAGTGATGCTCGAACGCACCCATATTCCCGAAGCCCCCTGGTGGGTCGTGCAGGCCGACGACAAGAAGCGCGCCCGGCTGAACTGCATTCACCACCTGCTCGCTCAGGTGCCGTATCACGACGTCGAGCGCTCGCAGGTGGTGCTGCCCGAGCGCGCACGCAGCGACGACTACATGCGTCACCCCGTTCCGCCCGAGATGATCGTGCCGGAAATCTATTGACGTCCGGCGCCGATGGCGCGAAGCCGCCCTTGCGGCGTCATGCCATCGGTCAGGCGGCCCGCGCGCCTGCCGCGTCCCGCCCCTGGTATACCGGGAGTCCGGTGCGCCCGGGCGGGATCGGCAGGCACAGCGTCACGCGCAAGCCACCGCCCGGCGACCGGTCCAGCCGAACACTCCCCCCGCGCCCTTCCACCAGACGGCCGACGAGCGCCAGGCCGAGCCCGCAGTGTCCCTCGCCGCCGCGCGACGCATCGAGCCGCACGAACGGCCGCATCGCCAGCGCCACCTGATCCTCGGCGATCCCCGCGCCGCAGTCGCTCACTTCGATGTACCCCGCCGCGCCGTCGCGCCACGTTGCCAGCCGCACCGGCGGCTCGCCATGCTCCAGCGCGTTGTCCACGAGATTCGACATCACGCGATCGAGCAACGTGCGCGGAAGCTGAAACGCTTCGCCCGCGCGCAGGTGAGAAACGAACAGCGAATCCTCCGCCGGGAATTGCTCGCGCAGGAACGCGTCGACGCTTACGAGCGGGCTCGTGTCGGCCTCGTCGCGGGCATACGCGAGGAACTGCTGCACGATGTGATCGATGGACTTGATGTCGCGCACGAAACCTTCGCGCGAGCCTTCGTTGTCGATCAGGTCGGCGCGCAGACGCAGTCGCGTGAGCGGCGACTTCAGGTCGTGCGCAATGCCGGCGAGCATGATCGCCTGATTGTCCTCCGCTTCGGCCAGGCGCTTGGCCATGTCGTTGAACGCGTGCGAGAGGTCGCGCAGTTCGTGCGGCCCCTGCTCGGGCAGCAGCGCCGGGCGCCGCCCGCGCGCGATCACGCGGGCGGCCTGCGCCACGCGGGCGATGGGCCGCTGCATTTGCCAGGCGACGAGCAGCGCGAGCAGCACGGCGCCGATCAGAATGCCGAGCGTCTCACGCACGAACGGCGGCATGGGGGGCAGATCGAGTCCGATGACGATCCATTCCGTGTGCCCGGGCAACAGCACCCACAGATTGCCCCGCTTGCGCTCGTTGACCAGATGCAACTGCGTGCCCGCTGGAAGACGCGAGAGCAACTCGTGCCGCAGCCGCGAGGCACGCGCGTCGTCGGCTTCGGCGGCAAACGTCGGCGCGTCGGCCAACGGCACGCGGCGCAAGCCGTGCGGCGGCGCGAAACTGCCCGGATCGACGGCGCGCTGATCCACGCTCTGAATGGCCACGAGCAGTCCGCGCGCAAAGCCGTCGACCTGCTGGCGAGGACGCTGATAGAACACCAGTGCGCTCCACACCAGATGCATCACCAGCAAGACGGCGATACCCAGCCATGCCATGCGCGCGAACAAAGAGTCGCGCAGCAACCGCCGCCAATTCACGCCGCCGACTCCCGCCATGCGCGCATGGCGCCAAGGTTCGCCGCGGCTGGCGCAAGCGCCACGCCGCCGGGGGCACCGCGATCGTCCACGCCACCCGCACCGCCCGTGCCTTGCGCACCACCGGAGCGCTCGCCCGCCTCGGACGTCGCGTCCTCGGCCAACTCACCACCCGGCACGAACACGTACCCCTTGCCGCGAATCGTCTGGATGTAGCGCGGCGCCGACGGGTCGGCTTCGATGAGACGCCGCAGGCGCCACACCGGCACGTCCAGGCTCCGGTCGCGAAACGCAATGCCGTCGCCGTACAGCATGGCGTGCAGCTTCACACGCGGCAGCACCTGCATCGGGTGGTGCGTGAATGCCTTGAGCATGGCGAACTCGGTGTCGCGCAGCGGCAGCCGCTCGCCCTCGCGCTGCAACGTGCGCAGCCCGTAATCGAGCTCGAACGGCCCGAAGCGATACGGCGCGCGTGCATCGGGTGCGCTCGCCGCCACGGGGCCCCGGCGGCGCAGCACGGCGTGAATGCGGGCGAGCAGTTCGCGCGGATCGAACGGCTTGGCCAGATAGTCGTCGGCCCCCAGCTCGAGCCCGAGCGCCCGGTCGAGCGGCCCGCCGCGCGCGGACAGCATGATGACCGGGATGTCCTCGCCGGCGGCTCTCAGGTCCTGGAGCGCGCGCAGGCCGTCGCGCTCCGGCATCATGATGTCGAGCAGAATCACCGACGGGCGCTCGAGTTCGAGGCGGCGCAGCAACGACGCGCCGTCGTGCAGCACCGAGACCTGCATGCCGTTGGCATGCAACAATTCGCGCAACAGGTCGCGTACGACCGGATCGTCGTCGACCAGAAGAACATGCAGACTCATGGATCTCTCTCGGTAATTGAAACGTGGCGCGCCTGTCCCCTTGAACATGATGCGTGCTCCCCTCGATGTCGAGATGCACCGAAGTTTGCACGTTCGCCCGTTCCGGCGTCGGCCGAAGCATCTTATAGAATGGCGCTCAAGCCCTGTTCCGGAAAGGATTGGAAAGGCGCCTCCGGACCACGACGAAAGCGACGTGCTCGCGAAAGATCAAAAAAGCATGAAATAAGGCGACGTTGCACGACATAACGCGCAATTATAGCTTTCGCACCCTACCCGCGCCGACACCACGGCGTTGTCCGTATCGCCCGAGACGGGCATCGGAGGCAGCATGTGCCGAGCCATCTTCACACTGTGCGGCCCCATCGCCATGTGCGCCGCGCTCGCGTGTCTTGCGCACGCCGGCGCGCAGGCCGCGCCGAACGCCTTGTCCGGCGGCGCGCCGGGGGCTTCCGAAGCGTCCGCGGGCCCCGCCGCGCAGGACGAGCTGCGCAATTTCGGCCACGATCCGTTTCTCCACATTTCATCGGCCATCGCCGACTGCCCCACCCCGCTGGGCCCCGCGATGCGTGAATCGGACTGGCTTGCCGACGCCCATCATCGCATCGAGAAGGGCAACCACTGCTGGCTGGAGGGACGCTGCCGGCTGTCGAACAGTTATCGATACGACACCGAGATCGCCGAGTCCGCCCAACGCCGGCTTTCGAGCCTTGCCGTCGCGTTGCCGTGGGCGAAGCAAACATCGCTCTGGCTCACGTTCCAGCGGCGCATCGTCGTCGTGCAGGGCTGCGTCGCGCCGGGCTTTCCCGTGGCGAAATTCATCAAGGCGCTCGGCGAGACGGCCGACGTCGAAGCCGTAGTCGATCAGATCGTCGTACGCCGCCCCGGCACGCCGCCCCCGCGCCCGACCTACCCGACGCCGGCGCACCCCGAACCACCGGCCGGCGCGCGCCCGCTGCCGTAATGGCGCCGCGGTTCGCACTCGTCGTTTGGCTGGCCTGGCTGGCCTGGCCGCGCGCGAGCGCGCCGGCCTATCTCAGCGCCCGCGTCACACGCGCCATTCCGGAAGACGCCGTGCTCGCCACAGGCATGCTCCAGCACGGCATTGGCTCGCCACGCCGCTCAGGCGTCGTCACCGGAAGGCGCGGACAACGCCGGGGCGGCTATATGGGTTGACGGGGATGAAGGGGCTGGAAGGGCAGGATGGGCCGAAGGGGTCAGCGTGGCCAGCAGTGCCGCCACGTCCGGATATGCCAGCCGGTAGCCCAACTCGCGTTTGAGGCGCGTATTGTCGAGCCGGCGCGATTCCGACATGAACGACAGCAGCGTCGGCTCCAGCACACATTGGGCTTCGGCGCGCGACACGCGCGGGGCCCGCGGCAGCCCGAGCGCGTCGGCCACGCGATCGAAGTACTCGCCCATGCGCCATTCCGTGTCGTCGCTCGCGTGAACCACGCGTTGCGCCTTGCCTCGCCACATCGCGCGAATCAGGATCGCGGCGAGATCGTCGGCGTGGATGTGATTGGTGAAGACGTCGTCGGCCGGCAGCAGTGCCGGCGTGCCGCGCTGCAGACGCCCCACGGGCAGACGGTCGGCCGCGTAAATGCCGGGAATGCGCACCAGCGTCGTGCGCCATGGCGTGCGACCTGGCGCCGATCGACGCCAGGTCGCACGCACGCCGCCGGCGGCCGGGCTCATGGCCCGCGCGGGTCCCGCTGCCAGGGTGCGGCGCGTGTTCCGGGCGTGCGATGACGGACGACCCAGCATGCGCACGGTGCGCTCCGCGTCGACGCGCCGCTGCCCGCGCGGCGAGCGTGGCGATGCCGTACGTGTCTCGTTCACCCGGGCGCCGCCACAGTCGCCGTACACCCCGCTGGTGCTCGCGTAGACCAATACCCGACGTGGCTGTCGTGGCACGGTCCGATGGCCCCCGTCGGGTACAATGGCAGGCTTCGGCGCACGGGTCAGTGCGGCGCGCAACCGGCGGGTGCGAAGGTCCAGCCGGCCGCTGCCTGCCACCCCGGCGGGCGGCGCCAGATGCAACACCCGTGGCGCCAGATGTCCGATGCGATGCAGGCTCGCGGCATGGTCCAGGTTGGCGACGACGGGTACGGCACCCGCCGCGCGCAAGGCCGGGTGACGCGCATCGCTGGAGGTCACCGCGAAGACGCGAAAGCGTTTGACGAGGGCCGGCAGCGCACGCATGCCGACGTCGCCGCAGCCCACCACCAGCAGGCGCGGACGACCGAAGAGTTTCGACGAATTTTTCATTTTTCGGATTGTAGTATGGCTTACAACGTTACCCTCGTGCCGAGCGGGCGCGAGTTCCAGGTCGAAGACGGCGAGGCCGTGCTTTCCGCGGCGCTGCGTCAGGGCATCGGGCTGCCTTACGGCTGCAAGAACGGCGGTTGCGGGTCGTGCAAGGCCAAGCTCGTCGAGGGCGCCGTCGAGCATGGTGCGCATTCGAGCTCCGCCTTGTCGAAGGACGAGGAAACACGCGGCTTCGCGCTGCTGTGCTGCGCGCATGCCAAGAGCGATCTCGTCGTGGAATCGCGCGAGGTCAAGGGCATCGGCGATATCCCGGTCAAGCGCCTGCCGTGCCGCGTGAATGCGCTGGAGCGCCGCGCCGACGACGTGATGGTCATGCGCCTGCAACTGCCCGCCAACGAGCGGTTCCAGTACCTTGCCGGCCAGTACATCGAATTCATCCTGAAGGACGGCAGGCGCCGCAGCTACTCGATGGCCACCGCGCCCCACGAGGAAGGCTTCATGGAACTGCACCTGCGCCACATGCCCGGCGGGGTGTTCACGGACCACGTGTTCGAGCACATGAAAGTGCGCGAGATCCTACGCTTCGAAGGCCCGCTGGGGACCTTCTTCCTGCGCGAGGAGTCGGACAAGCCGATCGTGCTGCTCGCCTCTGGCACCGGCTTCGCGCCGATCAAGGCCATTGTCGAGCATGCCGTTCACAAGGGGCTCACGCGGCCGATGACGCTCTACTGGGGCGCGCGTCGGTTGAAAGACATCTACATGCGCGAACTCGCCGAGCAGTGGGCGCGCGAGATCCCGGGTTTCAGGTTCGTGCCCGTGCTCTCCGAGGCCGCGCCGGAAGACCAGTGGCAAGGCCGCACGGGCTTCGTGCACCGCGCCGTGGCCGAAGACCTGCCCGATATGTCGGGCTACGAGGTATATGCCTGCGGCGCGCCGGTGATGGTCGAGTCGGCACGCCGCGACTTCGTCGCCCACCACCGGCTGCCAGAAGACGCCTTCTTCGCCGACGCGTTCACCACCGAGGCCGACAATCCGGGCGGCGGTCAGTGACACGCGGCGCCGCCTGGCGCCGGCCCGCAGATGCACGCGCGCCACAGTGCGCGCATACCCTTTGACAAGCGCCGCCTGAGCGCTTTATGCTTGCCGACATGAACCTGATTGCCATCGCCTCGATCCGACGTCGCCGTACGCTGCCCCATCCGGGATGCCGCGCGGCACGCTATCGACTGCGATAACACGCAAGTTCTCAAGCACAGCGAAGCCACGGGCAACCCCCGTGGCTTTTTTTATTTCCTCGTCTCTTCCACCTTGCCCTTCGGAGACCGTCATGTCGCTTGCTCCCCCGTCCGCCACCCCC
>NZ_AYXJ01000007.1:0-228811 GCF_000681415.1 Pandoraea sp. E26 | reverse complement strand
GCGAAATCGAGGCATGGTCATACGTCCTTGTCCAAGCGCTTAAATCTCCGATTGAGCTTGGAGAGCTCTTGACGCGTTTCATCAAGCCTCCGTAAGGCGTTCGCTATCGCAGCTTCGACACGCATTTGATGCGCAGCGAGTTTTTGGGCCTGGTGAGAGGCTTGCTGCCGGTCCTGAAGGATTGAGGCTCTATTGAGCAATGAGTTGTCGTGCACAGTCGCGCACAGTGGGCAGACCAACGTGTCCTCGGGCAGATTATTCACTGCGAAATCGTAATCCTTCTCCAAGTCGGCAACCGCAGCCTCAGCAATTCCTCGTTGAACCTTCGCAACCTCAAGCTCCTCCCGCCGGGCGGATAACGAGGCGAGCGCTCGTTGCTCCCGGCGCTTAATCGCAACCATAGACTGCTGAATTTCATGAATGGCGCTATCCAGCTCAGCATCCGTGGCAGGAAGCTCATCGGGCGGCGCAAGCAGCTTTAGCACCTCAACTGCTCGCGTGTACTTATCAACGACCTGCGCATCCTCTGCAATATCTTGTTGCCCACGCGCAATCTCAGCGCCCAACTCGTAGTAGTTTGCTGGATGGTATCCCGCGTGGAAGGAAATAACAGGTCTGCGCCAAGCCTCGTAGCGATGGTCGACAAAGCTGCTCCATGGCTCGACCCATCCTCGCCGCTGGTCGACGTAGAACGCGGAGAAATAGTACGCAGGAGGCGGGACCTCATGAACCCAGGATTCCTTCTTACGAGGCAGAAGAGCCCCAAATCCGACAATCTTCGCGAACTCCCTAGCGTAAGCTCCTGACACCTTTTCGAATCGCAACCATCCTTCGCCATTCCCTTTGTGAAGCAGTATGGTGCTTCGGTGACGAGCGACTGCATACTTGGCCTCCCCAACTGAAAAGGTCAGAATCACACGCGCATCGTGCTGCTTCCAATCGTTGTCGAAATTGAAGTCACACCCCATCGCCCACAACGGCAATCGAGCCAGAGTCGACTTGCCAACGGAGTTATCGTCCCCCGTAATCAGGTTCAAGCCGCTTCCGAACCGGAACATGCTTGCCTGACTTTGGGTAGTCGACTGCACGAGCAGCTTCTTTAATTTCAACGTGTTCATAGGCTTTCGTGCGGAGATTTCGGATGAGAAATTTGTAGTTCTGCTCGTTCACGTTAGCCCCTCAGGTACTCAATTAGGTACGCTGCACGAATGGTCGCTTCGTTTGGCAAGGTGTCTCTCACAATCTGAGGAGCCGCTTCGGCCAAACATTCAAGCTCGACCCTTGTTAGAGCGTTGTCTTGGCGCGCTGAGAGGCACTCCTTAATGGCTCTCTGAGCCTGGATATGCCCGAGCGAGCCTCCCGCCAAGGTGCCAAGTGCAAACTCGCGTGCAGCATCCCTAATGCGCCTACGCTCCAACGCACTGATTGCGAGCTCTTTCGCCAGTTCTTCTACATCGGAAATTAGCTCTTCGATTGAGCGTGTAGAGCAAAACTGTGAAAACAGGGCCTCCACGCGGTCACCGGTAAGCCCTTTCCTTTCAACTAGGTTGTCCCAACTCGCGTAATCCCATTCGACAGAGCCCTTACGGCGAAGCTCATCGTTGAGAAGAAGATAAATTGCCCGGGAGTCCCCCCCGTCTTTAGGGTTTCGCTCACTGATTAATTTCGCGATTAACCCCATCACCGTCAAATCGTGCCGCCTATTCGCCAGTTCAGGCTCGTGGAAGTGTAATTTGTCTATGCTAACGTCAGCACCGAGTTCCGAGCGTAAGGCGACAGCAATATGAGCAGCATCCTCCGGCCCGACGCTTGACCACGGAATCTCTTCCAACCGGAACCCGGACATCGTCAAGTTCAGGGAGAAGCCAGCGGTAGCGACGAGGCGAACCTTTTTCACCCTCGCCTCTATCGACTTGTCAGAGATTGATGAAAACATCTTCGCAAGAACAGATGGCTTCTCTTTCAGGCGCTTAGTTAGTGACTTCGCCGTGTAGGACGATTTTCCACCCGCCTTGACTTGGCAAAAAATGAAACTTGCCGCGTCCGGTTCGAGTGAATTGCTGAACACGACGTCCTCGTGAAACTCCATGAAAACGATACTGGCTTCGCCGCGTTGGTAAAGTTCGAGGAACTCGTATAAAGCCCAGTCATATTGGTAAGCAAAGCGGGCAAGCGTCACCGAGCCAGCTGACTCGCGCTGTGGCTGAAAAAGCGGATTGTCTCGATTGTCCCCGCTGCGTGGATTCTCGGCCGAGTTTTCCCCGCCGGCGCTCTGGTCACGTACCATTTGTATGATTTCTTCTAGCTATCCAAAAATAATACCCTCGATTCAAGTGGACTGTGAAGCAGCCACCAGGTGCCCACCTTCCATTCGACAATCCGAGAATCCACGCAGACAGCAAACTTCGCTCCCAGGCACCGAATGAGCCGGGGGCCATGCAAAGGCCAGTGTAGTTCCGACTCTAACCCATGGACCATCAGGGTTCGTCACTACATTTAGCGGCCTCTATCATCGATTTTGATAGCATGCCTACCAAACTTAAGCGAATGGTTGCCTATAGCTTAGTTACCTTATTGCAGAGAGGGGACGGACTGGTTATCGGAGGCGCGGTGTCATCGATTATGAGAAGTTTAAAAAGTGGTGAAACTTCGTGATACCAGACGGCTTAGCGCTTCGACTGACGATGTTGGTGGATGCCCCCAAGGTTGAATGCCCGATAGCGCATTTCGAGCCCTTCCGCCGCCGGCGGACGTATGGCAAAACGACCAGTCCGGTTCCCGAACAGGGAAAGTGATACGACATTCATAAACCACAGACAAACCGAATCACCAGCGCTTAATTTTAAGGCGCAGGTATTGGCTCGACCTGTTGCCCAAAGTAGACCATGTTCATGGCATCAACAAAGGCCGCCGGAAGCGCTCCGGCGGCATGCAGCTCCTCCACCCTCTGCACCGCCGCAAACGGTTTGCTCGTACCCTTCGACACCGCGTAGCCCAGCAGCCCCTCAAGGTCATTCGGTCTGACCATATGCACAACGTTCGCACCACCAGCAGGGATGGCTGCAGTAATGCGCGCGTTCTCAGCGAAGGCCGCCGGGTTGTCCGCGTCCTCGTCATGCAGGATTCGATAAGGAATATTGAACGCGTTCAGTACCCGCTGGAATGCGGTGATGTTCTTTTTTCCGTCGCAGTCTACCAACGTCACCTCTCGTCGCAATCGTCGATGACGTTGGAATAGTCCGCCAAGGTCTGCAGCACGCTCAAACGCGGCAATAGCGCTAAATTCTTCAAAAAGCACTACCTGTTTCGCGAAAAAAAGCTCATTCACCGTCGGGTGAAACCGCGAAATCATCTGAAGCTTCTCTCGTTCCGTACGGTCTCCGGCCCCAGGGAAGATGTCATAAGCGACCTGGTGACCTGTAACGTCCCCGTCGGGTTGCTTGGTCATTCGGATGATGCCTTTGTATCGCTCAGCGATGTCGAGAAAGACCGGCGAATGCGTGCAGCATGCGACTTGGATGCCTTGTTGCGACGAGAGGCGGTAGAGTACGTCCCGCATTAGCCGCTCCATCTGCGGGTGTAGGTATAGCTCTGGCTCCTCGACCAGCAAAATGGTTGAGCGTGCGAGTACCCCTCCGCCATCCGCCGCTGGCTGCGCCTGGGCCTCGGTCAGCAACTGCAGCAATGTCATTACCAAGGTACGCTGTAGTCCGTGCCCTTGGTGTCCCACCTGCGTGTCAATTCCTGCGAGCGGGTCTCGAATGACCAGCGACGTGCTTGGCATTACAAGGGAACGCAGTTCTGGTCGCTCTGTTCGAATGTACGCTTGCCCTCCGATGACGTCTGCGAGCCCTTGATTAATCCGAGTTTGCAGTTCCCGAATTTCCTGCGCCTGTCGCTCCGGATTTTGCTCATCAGGCTGGAACAGACTGAAGACGGCATCTAGCGCCGCGCTCAATGCAGCCATTTCTGGTCGTTGCGACAACTGACGTTCGACGATGAGATTAATGAGCTTGCCGTACGTCGATGCATCACGTGCACCGGTTTCGTCCGACGCTTCGTGAACGGCTCGGACAAAGATAACGCGTGGGATGATGGAGTTCGCATTTGACTTCCAGTTCCCGCCACCTCCCGGGTTTGGCACCCAATCCGGCGCGGACGGCGTGACGAGGTCAGGCCTGCGCACACGCACTAGGTCACGGAGGGCGTCGCGCGACGCGTTGTTGGGCCGGGCACCTCTATTAGGAAGTTCGTCGATAAACGGCTGGTAATGTGCGGGAAAGGCAGTCCACGCGGTGTCAGGTTCCGGCCATTCGGCAAAGTTATCACGCGATGAATATGTAAAAAGCTGCTCTTTCCACCCGCCTCGCTCACTTTCGTCGGCGTCACCTGCGGGTTCAAACCAATATTTCTTTTTGAGTACCCATTCGCCATTCGCAAGTCGCCCACGCACTGCGACCTGCTCCTGCTCCAACGGCGTCAAGTCATTGAAATGCGCTGTCAGTTCAATCGCATTTTTAACGCCTGTTAGATGCCTTCGAAACAATGACGCATCACGAATACCAC
Organism: Pandoraea sp. E26; assembly: GCF_000681415.1. Lineage (NCBI taxonomy): Bacteria > Pseudomonadati > Pseudomonadota > Betaproteobacteria > Burkholderiales > Burkholderiaceae > Pandoraea > Pandoraea sp. E26. The sequence continues at coordinate 224,245 of NZ_AYXJ01000007.1, read as the reverse complement.
TCCCGCTCAAGAAGCAACTTAGCGCAGTCAACACGCTCGATTTACCGCCGTTATTTTCACCAATCAAAATCAGAAGCTCATCCCATTCGAAGCTCGCTTGAGCAATGGCTTTGAAGTTTCGGATGTCGAAGCGGCGTAGACGCATTTGTGTCCCTTCGCGTTATTTATTGGTCGCTTGCCAGAATAACATGTTGAATATGCAAGCTGCGCCGGCTCACGGTCAATGTACGCCCGTCTCAGTGTCCTTGAAGAAAAACCTAGTGGCAATTGGCGACCTATATATGTCTTGACTGGATACCTACCTCGAGCGATTCCTTAATTGCGTATCACTTACTAGCGTTGCCCTGAGTGGAATTCGGAAGGGTACACGGAGGAGGAGCTCCGAGAACGTTTCGATGCTTGCTTCATCCTTGTCGGGGAGCTTGAGGCTTATTGCCGCAGAATAGCCGCGTCGAAGGGTTCGTCACGCGTGGAAACCTTTCGACGGGTGACATTATCCGTGAGGTCGAAAGTGAATGCTCGGGAGTGGAAGCTCAGTGGTGCTGAAGCCGAGTGGCAGTTGATGGAACTGGGACGGCGACTCGAAAACTAGCCGCACCCGATGGCGATAAAACCGCGTACTGGCTAAGTGTCAAAATGTCTGCGCGACGTTACGAACTCAAAGATGACCAGCGGGTAAAACCCAAGTCTAGACGTGCAACCACATACGATACCATTCGCTATGTTCCATAAAATATTGCGATTGGGGCGATGGAGACTGTTCAGACGTTAGACCGCAAACGTGCGGCTGGGGGCTTTGTATCCGGTGGCCTGATTGGAATTCTGGGCGGCCTAATTGGACTGGGCGGTGCCGAGTTCCGATTGCCAGTGTTGGTTGGTTTTTTTCGACTGCCAACATTGCAGGCCATCATCTTGAACAAAGCGATGAGCTTGGTCGTCGTGGCCGTTGCATTAATGTCGCGCACAACGACTATTTCCATTGATGAGCTAGTTCCGCACTTACCAGTTGCTGGAAATTTGCTGGCCGGTAGTCTGGTCGGCGCCTGGTGGGCAGCAGGACATGCAATTAGTATGTCCCGGCAGACGCTTGACCGCGTGGTGATGGTTCTTCTCGTCGGATTGGCGGTACTCATGCTGTCCGAAGCATGGTTCCACCTCCATCAGGCCGGTCGACCACTTTTCAGCTATGCCCCGCTTCAGTTTGGCGTAGGCCTCGTTGCGGGTTTTCTCATTGGTGTTGTCGCCGCGCTTCTCGGCGTAGCCGGCGGCGAGTTACTTATCCCCACCATCGTCTTGCTGTTCGGAGTTGACATCAAGCTGGCCGGGAGTCTTTCGCTCATCGTCAGTCTGCCTACGATGATTGTCGGGTTCTTTCGCTACCGCAACTCTGATGCCTTTTCCGTCTTGAGAGCCGAGCGCTATTTGGCAACCGCGATGGCTGGCGGCTCTATCGTCGGAGCCATCATCGGTGGAATGCTGCTCGGCCTTGTCCCAACGAACCTACTGATTTCGCTCTTGGGCGTGATTCTTCTGATTTCCGCTATTAAGACGTTCCAGCACTCCCGCTGAAGCTGACTTAGCGGTTAGTCACTATGGCCGGTCGTTTGCTTTGACCATGCAAACGGCCGACGCAGGACAGATACTCGTGAACTGCGAGCTTCGCTGGAGCACCTCTGGTGCGCCGCTTCGGTCCATGACCTCATATCCTCGCCGGGCGAAGAACTGGCTCGCAGCGGTCGTCAGCAAGTAAAGCGCATCGACGGCCTGCTCTCGAGCTATTGCTTCCGCTGCGGCAACGAGTGCCTGTCCAATCTTCATCCCCCTAACCTCTTCTGCCACGGCGAGGGAGCGTAGCAGGCCGACTGTGCCGGAAAGCTCCAAGCCGACACTTCCAACGATGTTCCCATTGGTCGCTACGGCGACGAGAAATCCAATACCCGCTGACTCAGTAACGTCTTCCCACGGCAGTTCGCACTTGGCGAGCAGCGCTCTAATCTGCGGGATTTCGTCTACGCGCGCCAGGCGAATCATGATGCTACTGTCGTTCATCGCGAGTTACTCCGCTGAAACTGCTGACGGTGAGTGCGCGTGCTTTGCGGCATGCGCGCCACGAGCAAAATAAACGGCAAAAGCAAACGCTACTGCTGACATCAACGAAACGGCCAGCACCACCCATTCGACTGGCAAGTACCGCTGCTGAACACTCCATATCGCCGCGGCCGAAATCGGCGCGATACCTTTCGCGATATTCGATGGCATCGACAGTAAGCCACTGATGCCCCCGTATCCCTCCGTCCACATCAAATCCTGCACGATGGTGCCGCGCAGGATTGTCATCATGCCATTTGCACCACCGTAAAGAAGCGCGAACAGCGCGAGCGCATACGGTGACGAGCCGGCAACCAGGAGGACAACAACGGACACCGGGAACACCGTCGTCACTATCAATCCGATGATGGACGGCTTCACGTTTCGCCCGGTGGCAAACCAAGCCGCTCGGGCGATGACTTGTGCGGGGCCGATGATTGCCATTGTCGTCAGAATCACCGCATGAGAGACGTGGCGCTCGACCATGAGGGGAACGAGGTGGAAGGTCAGCGCTGCGAAGGTGGCGTAGTAGGCCGTAAAGCAGGCTGCCAGCGCCCAGAACACAGGACTCTTCAGTGCGCGTTTGGTAGATACTTTGTTCGCCTCGCGGACAAGCGCCCGTTGGTTGCTGGTTGACGCGCCGCTCGAGTGGGCGCGGATGGCAAAGAGGTGAATTGGCAACGCAATCACAAGGTTGAGCGACGCCAACGCGATAAGTGCGCCACGCCAGCCGAACCAGTCCACAAACCCTTGGGTCAGCGGGATGAATACGGTACTGGCAAAGCCGGCAACCAGGGTGATGAGCGTAATCTTCGCGCGAAACGTTCTGGGGTAGTCGCGCGTCACGATGGCGAACACGGGGTCGTAAAGGGTTGCGGCCATTGATATGCCAAGGCCTCCCCACACCACGAAGAGCGTGACCAACGAGTGGGCCTGCGACCAGAGCAACAGCATCGCGCTAGATAGAACAGACCCCAACACCATGATGCGACGGCCGTGCCCGTGGTCAATCCACGTGCCAAGCGGAAACGCCGCGAGGCCGGATACGAGCAAGCCAAAGGAAAGTGCCGCATTCGTGTCCGTGCGCGTCCAGCCCATGGCTTGTTCCATCGGCACCACGAACAGCGAAAAACCGTAATACACAGAGCCCCACGACACCAACTGGGCCAGGGCGAGTGCCCAAGTCGCCGCTAAGCCGTTCTCCTCTTTTGTCGTGGAGGGGCTTGAGGCCGGCTGATTCAGCTGCGAACTTGATTCGTTGCGTTCCATACAGTGTTGCCCCAAGGCTTCCCATGTATTGCTTGGTCTAGAGCAGCGTCTTTCGGCGCCGGCGGAGTGCGTTTGACGATTCTACTTGCAATTCTTTGATATTTCCATAAACTTGGAAACATAGAATGTTCAACGGACCGATTCAATGACCACGCCTAACCTGAACGCAACAACTCTTCCGGCCGCAAAGACTGAATATCTCGACACGTCCATCGCGGCACGCCTTGGTATGCCGGGCGCCGAACCCGTGAGAATTCTTCTTTTGTATGGCTCACTGCGTCAGCGCTCCTACTCCCGGCTACTCGTAGAAGAAGCCGCCCGTTTGCTCGAGCTGTTCGGTGCTGAGACGCGCATTTTCGACCCGCGTGGCTTGCCGTATCCGGATGAGCCGGGTGTCGAAGACCACCCGAAGGTCAAGGAACTGCGTGAGCTGTCCATCTGGTCTGAAGGCCAGGTTTGGTGCAGCCCGGAGCGTCATGGAACGGTATCGGGTGTCCTCAAGACGCAGATTGACCAGTTGCCTTTGTCGATGGGCGGGATTCGACCGACACAAGGCCGCACGCTCGCGGTGATGCAGGTCAGTGGCGGCTCGCAGTCGTTCAACACCGTCAATCAGCTGCGACAGTTGGGTCGTTGGATGCGCATGTTCACCATCCCCAATCAGTCCTCGGTTGCGAAGGCCTACGACGAATTCGATGAGACCGGCCGTATGAAGCCGTCGCCGTACTACGACCGGGTGGTGGATGTGATGGAAGAGCTGGTGAAATTCACGCTGCTGCTGCGTGGACGCGCCGACTACCTTGTCGACCGATATAGCGAGCGTGCTGAAGAGGGACGTGTCCTCGACGTGAACACGGACCTGGCATCGCTCGCGATGGGATTGAACATGGTGCCGCAACATGAAGAGGTCGAGTAAGCCGTGGCCAATATCGACTCGAAGCGCGCCGTTACCGCACTCGCCGCACTTGCGCAGGATTCGAGGCTAGCGGCATTCCGATTGCTCGTGACAGCTGGGTCGCCTGGCATGAACGCCGGCGCGATTGCCGACACGCTCAATATGCCGGCCCCAAGTCTGTCGTTTCACCTGAAAGAGCTGACCCATGCCGGGCTTATCGAGGGCCATTCACAGGGGAGGAATGTCATCTACCGGGCGAACTACGAAAACATGCAGGCTCTCATCGACTTTTTGCTCGAAAACTGTTGCGCCGCCGAAAAGTGTGGCAGCGCTTCCAACGTAGTGGAGACTTAAATGAAGCGATTTCACGTACATGTTGTCGTGCCTAGCCTCGACGAAAGCGTACGCTTTTACAGTGGCCTGTTCGGTGCGGAGCCGACGGTGCTCAAGGGCGACTATGCCAAGTGGATGCTGGAAGACCCGCGCGTCAATTTCGCGATTTCGGCCCGCGGCGGGGAGACTGGGGTGAATCACCTGGGCTTCCAAGTCGATACCGAAGACGAACTCGCCTCGCTGCGTGAGCAGGTGTTCGCCGCGAGTGTCGACATCGTCGACCAGACTGGCGCTCAGTGCTGCTACGCCTCGTCGAACAAGTATTGGGCGAAGGACCCGGCTGGGGTGCCTTGGGAAACCTATCACACGCTGGGGACCATCCCTGTCTACGGCAGGAACAGTCAAACGGCCGAAAAGGGAGAGGCATGTTGCATGCCGCTGACCAATAAGCCCACCACGGATAGCGCGAAGTCCAGTTGCTGCTAAGTGCCGTGTAAACGCGAATTGGCCGCCAAATCAGGCGGCCATTTTGTTTGTGTCGTGCGTAAAGGAGCAGGCAGCGTGGTCAGGCAGCGACCGTCTTCGGTTTGCACTTGACCGCTTTCTTGGGCGCGCACACCTCGGCACCCTGACAGCAATTCTCCGTCAGGAAGCCGATGAGACTGTTCATGTGGTCGATTGCCGGTGCGTAATAGATGAATCGTCCCTCCTGGCGCGCCGTGACAAGGCCGGAGTGAGTCAATTCCTTCAAGTGGAAGGACAACGTAGCGCTCGCGAGACCGAGGGCTTCCTGAATCACACCAACGCTGAGGCCGTCCGGCGCGGCTGTGACGAGCAGGCGAAAAACCGCGAGGCGAGTAGGCTGCGCCAAGGCGGCAAGAGCTTTGACTGCGTCGTTTTCCTTCATGGTGCTTGGTCGCAATGGTTAAGCGACTATTCTAAGCCTATCGAGATGGCTGTGGCGCGTGAGCAGCAATTCCTCACTTGCGTGGGTGTATCCCCCGGTCCCACCTTGGGGACCAAGTGTTCAGCCAGCCCCGTACCCTGCCGTCCGAAAGGCGCTTGTCGGGCATCAACATTTCGATTATATTGGAGATGTCGATTTAATTCGACCATGCCCAACAAGCGGAGAATTTTCGTGACCGAACAACGCAAATACAACGTCCTCTTCCTGTGCACGCACAACTCAGCGCGCTCGATTCTCGCAGAGGCCGCGTTGAACGCGCTGGCCGGTGACAGATTTGTCGCCTACAGTGCGGGCAGCCATCCTGGGACGGCACCGAATCCGCACGGTATCGAGTTGCTGCGCTCGCAGGACATCTCCGTTGAAGGGCTTCGCAGCAAGAGCTGGGATGAGTTTGCCGTCGATGGCGCACCGCGCATCGACTTCATTTTCACGGTTTGCGATGACGCGGCTGGTGAAGTCTGCCCGATTTGGCCCGGTCATCCGGCCAAGGCCCATTGGGGTGTGCCCGACCCGTCGCAGGTCGAGGGCAGCGAAGAGGAAAAGCGCCGGGCTTTCCTGAAGACCTTCGTGCAACTCAAGAAGCGCATCGAACTGTTCACCAACCTGTCGTTCGATAAGCTCGACCGTATGGCGGTTCAGAAGGAAATGCAGAACATCGGCACGTCGCTGCGCGAGAAAGGGGAGTAAAGATGTCGGACAGTCAAACCGTCGATACACCGTCGGAGAAGCCTGCGGGGGGTATCGGGTTCTTTGAGCGATACCTATCCGTGTGGGTCGCCTTGTGCATCGTTGCGGGTATCGGGCTCGGCAAACTGATGCCAGGTGCCGTGCAGTCGATTTCCGCACTTGAGGTCGCACACGTCAACCTGCCCGTGGGCATCCTCATCTGGGTGATGATTATCCCGATGCTCCTGCGAATCGACTTTGCTTCGTTGGGCAAGGTTCGCAGCCAGGTCAAGGGCATTGGCGTCACGCTTGTCATCAACTGGGCGGTGAAGCCGTTCACGATGGCATTCCTCGCCTGGGTGTTCGTGCGGCACGTGTTCGCGTCGATGTTGCCTGCGGACCAGTTGGACAGCTACGTTGCTGGCCTGATTCTTCTGGCTGCGGCACCGTGTACCGCCATGGTGTTCGTTTGGAGCCAACTGACGAAGGGTGACCCGTATTTCACGCTCTCGCAGGTAGCGCTCAATGACGTGATTATGGTTTTCGCGTTCGCCCCGGTTGTTGGCTTGCTGCTGGGCATCTCGAACATTACGGTTCCCTGGGACACGCTCCTGACGTCGGTGGTGCTTTACATCATCATCCCGGTCATCATTGCGCAGCTCCTTCGCAAGGTGCTGTTGGCAAATGGAGAAGCTGGTTTCCAGCGCGCACTCGCAAAGATTGGTCCGTTTTCCATTGCTGCGCTGCTGCTTACGCTGGTGCTGCTGTTTGCGTTCCAAGGTGAGCAAATCATCGAGCAGCCAGGCGTTATTGTGCTTCTCGCGGTGCCCATCCTGATTCAGGTCGTCATCAACGCTACGCTCGCATATCTTGCCAACCGCAAGCTCGGCGTATCTCATGACGTCGCTGCGCCGTCCTGCCTGATTGCAGCCTCGAACTTCTTCGAACTGGCCGTGGCGACCGCAATTAGCCTGTTTGGCCTTAAGTCCGGAGCGGCTCTGGCGACCGTCGTTGGTGTTCTGATTGAGGTGCCCCTCATGCTCGCCGTCGTGAAGGTGGTGAATTCCTCCCGGCGGTGGTACCAACGTCAGTCGTAACGTCTCCCGACAGGCCGCGAATTCGCGGCCTGTTTCATTTTGATACGGCGTCGTGGGATTCGTGGCCAGCAATCTTGTAACGCCGCATCCGTTCCCACAGGCTCTTTCTCGAAATTCCAAGCGCGGACGCCGTTTCGCTGATTCGCCCACCGTGCGTCAGTAAAGCTCCCCGGATATAGAGCGTCTCGCAGCGCTGGAGGTACTGCGACAACGGGGGCTCTTCGGCTTCATCCGTCGGGCCTTCATCACCTGACCCTGTCTCGGGAAAAATGTCTACAGCCCGCAGCACGGGTGAACTCGACAACAGGCAGGCGCGTTCAAGCCGGTTGCGAAGCTCTCTGACGTTTCCAGGCCATTCGGCTGTCACTAGCGCAGCCTCGGCGGCCGGATGCAATTCCTTGATGGCTTCACCGTTTGCTGCCGCGTGGGCCGCCAGGAAACGACGCGCAATCCAAAGTATGTCTTCTGTCCGTTCGCGCAACGGCGGCACTCTGAGCGTCACGACATTGAGTCGATAGAAGATGTCCTCACGGAACAGCTTCTTCTCCACGAGCTCGTGAATATCGACGTGCGTCGCGCACACCAGGCGGAAGTTGCACTCCACAATGTGCTCGCCACCTACGCGTCGGACATGTTTCTCCTGCAGCACGCGAAGCAACTTGACCTGCATGCTCAATGGCAGGTCGCCAATTTCATCGAGGAAGAGCGTTCCGCCATTTGCCTGCTCGAACAGGCCTCGCTTCTGGCGGTCGGCACCGGTGAACGCACCCTTTTCGTAGCCGAAGAACTCCGACTCCATCAATGTTTCTGGGATTGCGCCGCAATTCACTGCAACGAATGGCTCTGAATGTCCCTCGCTTGCCACGTCGTGAATGTATCGAGCTAGGACCTCCTTCCCCGCGCCGGACTCGCCATTGATGAGAATGGAGGATGCCCGTTTGGCTACCCGTGGCACGATTTCCGCAAGCGTCTGCATCGTTGCTGCAACGCCGAGTGGCCCACAATCGAGTTGCGCATGCTCGGGAATCGTCGTGGCAACCAGGTTCCGAATCTTCTCGACCAGGTTGCCGATGTCAAAGGGTTTGGTGATGTAGTCCGAGACTCCGGCTTTGAGCATCGCGACTGCACGGTCGACGGAGGCGTACGCCGTCACCAGCACGAACGGTGGAACGCTTTGCATTGACGTGACCAGACGCGAGTACAGGTCGTCGCCTGACACGTCAGGCAATCGGACGTCACTAATGACTACCGCGTAGTGGGCGCTAGGGATGGCCGCCAATGCCGCGGCGCCCATCGTGTGCCAGTCAACGGCGAACCCTTCTAGCTGGAAGCGCTCCACCATCGACTCACCCATAATCGGGTCGTCCTCAACGAGGCATATCTTCGGGGCGTTCATGACGGTTCTCCATTGCGCAACGGCAATATGACTTCGAATGTCGTGTCGGACGCATCACTCAATACCGCTATCGTTCCACCGAGCTGCGTGACTATTTGGTAGCTAACCCAAAGCCCAATACCATACGAGCGCACGCCTTTCGGGCTTTGGCTTGGCCAGTACGGCTCAAACAAGCTCGTCACCATTTCCTCGGGAATCTGCTCGCCGGTGTTGGCTATCTCGATACGTAACGTCGACGCCTTCACGGCCGCGCGGCAGGAGACCCGTCCGTTCACAGGGACAGCCTTCATCGCATTCAGGAGCAGGTTCAGAACGAGCTGGCGAACTAGGTGGGACGGTACGTTGACGCTCTCAGTTGGGACGTGCCACTGAAGCGCTACGCGCTTAGTGAGGACCTGAGGTTGCACGAGCAGCCTTAGGTCGTCCCAATCCGACGGTGCGGTCGTCGGTGAGTCGAGACGAGCCTCGAACAACAGGGCTCCGACCGTTGCGCGAATCTGAGCCAGGCCACGCTCCAGCAACGCCAGCGTGCGCTGCGTCAGCCCGTCTGGCTGCCCATGCTTCCCGAGGGTGTCGACCGCGTTAATCAGCCCGCCGAGTGGGTTATTGATTTCATGAGCGATACCCGCGGCAACGCGCCCCACCGCAGCCAATCGCTCGGAGACAACCATCTCGCGCTCAAGCTGGCGCTTCTCGGCTAGCTCATCGAGCATGTCTCTAAAGCTGGCGGAGAGCCGGCCAATCTCATCACGACCGTGTGCCACAACTTCGTCTTTGAGCACCTCGGGTTCGGTCGTGTGAACGCGGCCAAGAGCATTGGAGAGTCGATGGAGCGGCCGGGCGATACGTGCGCCCCAAAGCCAACTCAACGGAATCAGTAGCAGAAATCCTGCTGCGTTAAGCACCGCAATTCGAATAAACAGTGTGCCGAGACTGCCACGTAGCGTTCCGGTGTCGTAAGTCGCGACAACGAAGCCAAGCGGCGTGTTGTCTTCTGCCAGCACAGCTCGGGCACCGACAATAGCGTCGTGACTGAAGATGCCAGGGTATTGGAAGTAGAAATCGAGTGGACTGGCGCGTAGTGCGGCAATAGCCGACGAGATGGCGTGCCCCATGTCGTCAGACTTGGTTAGCGTCACATACTGCCGCGGCTCACTCCCGGCATAGACCTTGCCGTTTGCATCGAAGACGACAACCGCCGTCAGCGGGTCGTCGGGTTGCTTCGCGGCGACCGGCGTGCGCACAAACTCATAGACGCGGAAAAGGTCGTCTCTGACCAGTGATTCACGAACTGCGATGGCAGTGGCATTGGTGAGACTTCGGGCGCCATCCACAACGTTGTGCCGAGCATCCGCAAGTGCCAACCCAAGCAGCACCGCCGTGACAGCACACTCGGTCAGGAAGATTGCCGCAGCGAGTGCGAGCGGAATCTTGTAGCGATAACTGACGTTCTCTAGCATCGTAGGCTCACGTCGGCATCGTGTCGGAAATCCGCACGAGGCTTCGAATGCCGTCAAACAACCGGTCGTCGCCAATGACGAAGCGGTCCAAGTTCAGGTGCTCAAGAAGCTCTCGCCCATCGGCGCTCTCCGGCATCGCGAGCAATGCCAACTGGATGCGAGCGAAGGTTTCCATCGACAGCCCCTTACGTGCCACCAGTGGAGGAAAGCCATAGGCCGGCGATTTCCATGCGACGCGAACCCCTGACACCGAATCCGGCAACTGTTTGGCCATTGTGTCGAAGACGTACCCATCGATTTCGCCAGCCGACGCCAGTCCCGTTGATACGGCTTCAGCGACTTTCCGATGAGCGAACGTAAAGAACGTGCGGCTAAAAAAGCTCCGCGGGTCGAGACTATTTCGAATCAACTCGGTGCGCGGAACCAGATACCCCGAGTTCGATTGCGGGTCGCTGTAAGCAAACACCTTCCCTCGCAACTCAGTGATGCTCGATATGTCTTGCTGGGATTTGGGAACGATGAGGTATGACTGGTAGAGCGGGCGCCCCTTGTACTGCGGTATTGCGAGCAGCTTCATGCGGTCAGTGTGAGTGACATATGGGTATCCACATACCCACGCCACATCGAGCTGGTCGGCCAGAAGCATTTCGGTGATTTCACCGTAACTTCCTCGCTGAACAAACTGGACCTCTTGCTCGAGATGAGACTCCAGATGCGCGCGCCACTTCGAGAGAAGCCGCACTTGATTGTCGAGGAAGACAGCCGTCGTTCCGAACAATACTTTTTGCTGCGGAGCAGCAAGCGCAGAGCGAATAGCTCCGCACGCGGCGAGGCCGACGCCGGCCCCAACAGCGTGAATCAACGTCCGTCGGGTGTTACTGAACGGTAACCCGGACATTGCTTTGTCCCCTCTTCCCGTTACCACCTGGAAACATACAACGATGTTTCTGGGGGCATCGAATTATTGGACCCCATGCCGCATAGGCTTCGGTCTCGTGTGGCATGGAGTTTGCCTTTCTCTTCTCGATAGTACTGGTTGCCCGAAGGGGTATCAAGGAGGAGGCATGTCCGATAAGAACTTAACGCGCCGCACATTTCTCAAGCTCAGCGGCGGGAGTGTCGCTGTAACCGCTGTAGGCATTGCACAGCCAGCATCAGCCGCCCCGGCCGCAGCGCCGGATACCAGTCATACGGTTCTTCCCTATCCGCGAAAACCCTTGGGCACTGCGGGGCAGATTGTTCAGGGCACACCGCTCCAATTCAGTTATCCCGACGCATCTTCGCCGTGTCTTGCTATCAAGCTCGGCGTGCCCGCGCCCGGAGGCGTCGGGCCGAATCAGGACATCGTCGCGTACAGCATGATGTGCACGCACATGGGCTGCCCGGTCGCTTACGACGCAGGGACAAACACCTTCAAGTGTGGGTGTCACTACAGCATGTTTGATGCGGAAAAAGGCGGACAAATGATTGCCGGTCAGGCGACGGAGAATCTGCCGCGCATTCATCTTTCCTACGACGAGAAGAGCGGCCGTATCACTGCCACGGGTGTTGAGGGCATGTTGTACGGCCGGCAGGCGAACGTCCTGTAACGGAGGAGTCATGGACAACAACGGTGACCGCATTACGCTGCCGCCCCCGAGCGCGCAACGTACCAACATGACTTGCCACTTCTGCATCGTGGGGTGTGGCTATCACGTCTACAAGTGGCCGGAAGGGACCGAGGGAGGCCGAGCGCCAGGAGAAAACGCGCTAGGCGTCGACTTCAGAAAGCAGGTGCCACCACTATCGCTGACGCTTACGCCCGCGATGACCAACGTCGTGAGCGACGCAAACGGCGCTCGCTACAACGTCATGATTGTCCCGGACAAGGAGTGCGTAGTTAATAGCGGGCTCAGTTCTACGCGTGGCGGCAAGATGGCCATGTACATGTACAACCCGTACGGCTCCACGCGTGACCGGCTTCTCAACCCGCGCCTCTACGTCGGTGACCAGTGGGTAGACACGAACTGGGACCGCGCGATGAAGATTTATGCCGGCCTGCTCAAGCGCACTCTGGATAAGGATGGCCCAAGCGGCGTGGTGTTCTCGGCATTCGACCACGGCGGTGCCGGCGGTGGCTTTGAGAACACCTGGGCGACGGGAAAGCTGATGTTCACGGCAATTCAGACGCCGATGGTGCGCATCCACAATCGGCCGGCCTACAACTCTGAGTGCCACGCCACCCGCGAAATGGGCATTGGTGAGTTGAACAATTCCTACGAGGATGCAGAGCTCGCGGACGTCCTGATGTCGATTGGCAATAACGCATACGAGACCCAGACGAACTACTTCCTCAATCATTGGGTACTCAATCTTCAGGGGGGAACACTCGACAAGAAGAAGCAGCATTTTGCTGGCGAAGCTACGCCAGCCACGAAGATTATTTTCGTCGACCCTCGTCGCTCGCCGACCATCGCTATCGCGGAGCAGGTCGCTGGCGCAGACAACGTGCTTCATCTGGACATCCAGCCGGGGACGGACGTTGCGCTCTTCAACGGGTTGTTCACTTACGTCGTTTCGCAGGGTTGGATTGACCGAGACTTCATCGCCCAGCACACGAACGGGTTCGATGACGCGGTGAAGACCAACCATATGTCGCTCGAGGAAGCCAGTAAGGTCACTGGCGTCTCCGTCGACAAACTGCGCAAGGCGGCAGAGTGGGCCTATAAGCCGAAGACGTCCGGTCAGTTGCCGCGCACGATGCACGCCTACGAAAAAGGAATCATCTGGGGCAACGACAACTACCTGATTCAGTCAGCTTTGGTCGACCTCGTGCTTGCAACACACAACGTCGGTCGCCGAGGCACAGGCGTGGTTCGCATGGGCGGCCACCAGGAGGGATACACGAGACCGCCTTACCCCGGAGACACGAAGATTTACATCGACCAGGAGCTCATTCACGGCAAGGGCCGCATGATGACTTGGTGGGCCTGCAACAACTTTCAGACCAGCAACAATGCCGAGGCGCTGCGCGAAGCCGTACTCAGACGCTCGCAAATTGTGAAAGAGGCAATGCAGAAGGCTCGGGGCGCGACCGATGAGCAACTTGTCGATGCCATTTTCGATGCCACCGGAAAAGGCGGCCTGTTCGTGGCTTCCGTCAACCTCTATCCGACCAAGCTTGCTGAAGCGGCCCACATCATGCTACCAGGCGCGCACCCCGGTGAAACCAACCTCACGTCTATGAATGGCGAACGGCGCATGCGCTTGTCGCAGAAGTTCATGGACCCGCCGGGTAGCGCAATGCCCGACTCGCTTATCGCTGCTCGAATCGCCAATTCCCTGAAGAGCATGTACCAGGCCGACGGCAACTCGAAGATGGCCGCACGCTTCGATGGCTTCGACTGGAAGACTGAAGAGGATGCCTTCAACGACGGGTTCCGGCAGGCCGGGCAGCCAGGGGCGCCGAAGATTGACAGCCAAGGTGGTGGGACAGGCAATCTCGTGACGTATGACCGTCTAAGGGCAGCGGGAAACAATGGCGTTCAGTTGCCCGTCAAGTCGTACACCGACGGGAAGCTGGTCGGCACCGAGATGCTCTACACGGACTCCAAGTTCGACACGGCCGACGGCAAGGCGCAGTTCAAGCCGGCTCCCTGGAACGGTTTGCCGAAAACGGTGGCCCAGCAGAAGGATAAATATCGGTTCTGGATTAACAACGGACGGAACAACGAGGTCTGGCAAACCGCCTATCACGACCAGTACAACGAGTTTGTCCGGGGACGATACCCGATGGCTTACCTGGAGATGAACCCTGACGATGCCAAGGGGCTAGGTGTCTCGGCTGGCGACATTGTCGAGGTCTTCAACGATTTCGGTTCTACGTACGCGATGGCGTACCCGGCTAAGGAAATCAAGCAGGACCAGACGTTCATGCTCTTTGGGTATGTCAATGGCATCCAGGGCGATGTGACGACCGATTGGACCGACCGAAACATCATTCCCTATTACAAGGGCACCTGGGCCAACGTGCGCCGCGTCGGTGCCATGGAGGATTACCAGAAAACCGTGAGTTTCAAGAGCCGACGATACGCGTGATTGCAGTCATATGCCGCCCGCCACCCCGGGCGGCTTTTTTCTTTCCAACGACCATGGAGAAATTAGTGAAGCGATTTCTGGGAATTCTTCTCGGCCTGACCGTTGCAATGCCAGCCGTTGCTCAGGTCGATGCCGCCAAGGCTACGTCCATCGCGAGTAAGAACATGTGCTTCTCGTGTCACGCCGCCGACCACAAGATTGTGGGGCCTGCTTATCGCGAGGTTGCCGAGAAATACAAAGGGGATTCTGGCGCGATGGCCAAGCTGATGAAGAAGGTCAAGCAAGGTGGGTCCGGCGTGTGGGGGCCCATGGCCATGCCGCCGAATCCTGGCATCAGTGATGCCGACCTGAAGGTTGTTCTGACGTGGATTCTTGCAGGTGCGCCACAGCAGTAGCGCGCCCGGTATTTCTGATTACCCCTTGGTGACGCGGTTGCCTTCACTGTCGACGACGACTTCGCCGTCTTCCTTGGTGAAGGCGCCTTTTTGCGGCGTCGGCAGGATGTCCAGAACAACCTCGGACGGGCGGCACAGTCGCACACCGAGTTCCGTCACAACGATAGGCCGATTGATGAGGATGGGGTGCTCCATCATTGCATCTAAAAGCTGGTCGTCCGTTACGCCGTGCTCACCGAGGCCCAGTTCTGCGAAGGGCGTGCCTTTCTCGCGGACCACCTCGCGCACGGAAAGACCCGACCGCTCAATGAGGTCGACGAGCTGGTCGCGTGTCGGCGGATTCTTGAGGTATTCAATGACTTCCGGCTCGATGCCAGCGTTCTGAATCATGGCCAGCGTGTTGCGCGACGTCCCGCAATCCGGGTTGTGATAAATCGTGACCTTCATGAGCTACTCCGTTCTTGAATTGAAGCAAGGTATTCAGCAATCTGATTGGCCGTGTCCCGGGCACCGCGCATCACGCCGATGAGCGTAGCTGAGGCGAAGCCTGTCCATTCGCCATAGCCAACGAGCCATAGCCTGGGTTCGCGAATAGCGTGAGTACCTTCAGTCGCTACACGTCCATCGTTTTCGAGCACGCCTAATTCGTCCAAATGGTCGAGCGCCGGTCGGAAGCCAGTGCACCAGATGACGGTATCCACAGGTGAGTGGGAGCCGTCCGCCCAGACCACGCCATCAGATACGAAGCGGGAGAACGGGCGAACCGAATGAAGGACGCCTCTGGACCTGGCCTCCTTCACGCTCTTCACCATCACTACGTCACCGAGGCCGCCCGTGAGTGCAGGTGCTGGCCTGCCTTCGCTTTGAGCCTTCCACTTTTCGGTGGCGCGCTCGAACAGCACTCGTCCATCGACCTCGTCTGGCAGGAAGAGCGGCTCGTCCACCGTAACCCAGGTCGCGTTACAAACTTGCGACACCTCAGCGAGTATTTGGGCTCCCGAATTGCCGCCACCGACGACAAGTACGTTCTTGCCATGCAGGTTGCTGGCATTACGGTAATTGGCGGAGTGAAGTTGTTCACCTTCGAACAGCTCTTGCCCGGGATAGGTCGGGATGTAAGGCTTCTTCCATGTGCCGGTGGCGCTAATCACCGTTTGCGCCAACCAGTGACCGTCATTGGTCTCGACGAGCAAGCCCGTGTCGGCCTGCGTCACGGACGTCACGTGAACAGGACGTCGAATCGGAATCTGGTACCGGTGTTCGTAATCGGTCAGGTAGCGGATGACTTCGTCACGCGACGGATATTCACTCTCGCTACGTGGCATCGGCCAGCCGGGGAGCGAGCTCCATTGCGCAGGCGAGAACAGTCGCAACGAATCCCACGCCTGCTGCCATGCGCCACCGGGAGACGGCTGCTCGTCCAACAGAACGAAGTTCAAGCCGGCCCGGCGCAGGAAGTAGGCTGTCGCCAGCGCTGACTGGCCGCCTCCAATTACGCAGACGTCGGTCGAAAGGGTTTGTTGCATCGTTAGCGTGGCAAAGTCCGAGGTTGACCCAATAATTCCATAATACCGGAAATATGGGTTCGTCGACTGAATGACCTATTGCAACTACTACGGATTGACGCCCCTGAACTGTTCTCGAGCCAGTGGTTTGGGCCTGAGGCGACGGGCCGGTTATCGAGGAGCAAGGTATCATCGACTGTGAAAAGTTTCAAAAGTGATGAAACTTCGTGATACCAGACGTCTCGATGCTCTGACCGAAGATGTTGGTGGATGCTCCTAGGGTCAACTGCGCGCCGGCGGCATACTGCCCCTCTACCCTCTGCACCGCCCCAACGGTTTGGTCGTGCCCTTTGATACCGTGCGCCCATCTCGACCACTTCTTCAATCGAGCATCACTTACTGGCGTTGCCGTGAGTGGAATTCGCAACGGCATGCGCCTTGTTACGCTCGGCCCTGCACTCCTCGAGCGCCCTCGACAACATTTCAATCTCCGACCGCATGCTTGACGCGCGCCGAAGCAACTCAGCAACACGATACCAATACTCGTAGCCTAGGTCGCCATCTGCGAGCGCGAGCTCGTGCAACTTCCTCAGTGCTATGTCCAAATCGATTTGGTTTTCTGGCGCTGTCATTGCGGTTCTCCTTTCGGATGTGGCCGGCGTGCTCCCGGAAGTGACGACGAGTTGAGAGTCTCCGCGGACAATCTAACGCTCTTCCCGAAACAGCCTGAACCCGCCCAGCTTGCCGCGCATCGAATCCGCACAGAACGACGAAACTGCCCGGCACGCGTAACCGCTGAGCGCTCACTTACGCTTCCAAATTGCGGGAAGCACCTCGCGTAACCAATCCCTATCGTGGTTGTAGAGCCACTGAAAGCCATTTCCGGGTAGCCTGCGAATCGCCTTTATGGGCAGGTCTGGGTACGTGCGCAGAACTTCCGTTAGTCTCCGGCGATAGTGTTCTCGCTGTCGCCTCTCATACGCGTCCGCCCATTGACGCTTTAACGCTTGCCGGGTCGAAAGATAGTCTTTGATGAAGGCCGGACGAACGCACAGAGCATTGGAAATATGTGCACGACTCTGCCCATCAGATAACAGCTTACAAAGCTCGCGCTCCCGCGCAGTTCCAACAATTCTCGGCCGACGAAAACGCCCCTCCACACCAAGTTTGTCCAAGGTCCGCGTTGCCTGGGTTACAGGAATTCCCATGCTTTGAGCCACAACGCTCGCCGACTGCCCTTCGTCTACCATGCGACGAAGTACATCCTGCCCGTCACGGAGCTTAGCGAGTACGGCAGCCTCTCCCCCATCTGCCAGCAAGCTTGAGGCACTGGCATGCGCTTCGGCAAACTCATCAAAGCTATCGAACAGGCAGCTCATCAGCATGAGATGCTTTACCGGGTGCCGATGCCCTGCAAATCGTCGAACCAAGAGAGGAAGGAACCCTTCTGAAGTGCCAGAGATGTCACCAGTGAACTCGGTCCCGAGCAGGCCAAGCGCCTCGCCAAAGTGGTTCACAAAAGTTTCGCGGAGCCGCCGCATGCGCAAGCTTCCATCGAGGGCAACCCAGCCGCGAGCCTTGGCACCTAAGAGATAGACAACACGCAAATGGGCATCGGTATATCGGGACTCACGCTGAGCTCGAAAATGAAGCCCCCACACCCCAAGCTTCTCAAGAGCGCGAAACGCCGGTGAGTGCTGCGGTGCCAACATGTAGGGGCGGGCGAGATGCGGGTCAGGGAGGTAAAAATCGTCGGTAACGCCCCTCGACTGGATTGTGTCCTGCAACATCAACCAGACCCGATGGACGCTGCACACGAATGTCGATGGCAACTGCTGTGACGTCAACCAGCACGCAGTGCCCCTCCCTTCCCGCTGCGTTTCAGCACAGTAAGGACAGAACTTCAACGCGTTAAGGGCAAGGATGCCGGCACGCGGAATTCCCAACGTCCGCATTGCCCTCGAACCTTGGCTGCCAAGCAGGCGCTCACGAACTGCCAAGTCAGCGCGCTCAGACAGGAACGGCGCATGAATGCCGTAGATGGTTCGCTCAACAAGTAGCTCGCTTGCCGCCCCCCCATCCTGGATGTGCTGATAGAAGCGCTCTAATCGCGACGGGAAATCATGTCTGAGGCAAGCCGTTGGATGACCGCTCAGCAGACGACTGAAGCCTCGTGCGCTTAGCCCACCATGAAGTCGATATAACCGGGCACACCAGCTGTAAACCGTCTCATCGGCGTAAGCCGGCACACACGGACCGCACTGAAAAAGGGCTTCTTCCATACCGTTCTAGGCGGCCGGACGACAACCCAAGACTACGTCCAGCTCCATCTCGGCCCATTGGGCAACATTTTCCTTGCCATGTTTTGTGAGGAAGTCCGATTTCTCCATTGCGATTCGCGGGAGGATTAAGCTCTCCCACTCGTCTATATCAAACATCAATGCCAACGCCAATGGCTCAGCGACATAAGGCACCGCGTATGCGGCACAAACCACGTCATCAATAGGAAGAAATCGTTTCCCAAACTCTTTTCGCTTTTTGGCATTTGGGAAAATTTTCTCTAGCCAGTCATGCGGAAAGCGCTCAAACGCAACGTCACTGAGGTACCGCCCTGGCGCATCGTCCAGCGCAGTAACAAGGCCCATTTCTGCTGCTCGACACCGGAACATTGGGCTGAGCTTTGGCCGCAAAAGGCCATATAGGTAGCCACCACCAAGTGCCTTAAGGAGAAAACTAGCCGCGCCACTGTAGCTCCGAATGGCGTCCCAGCCCGCGCCCCCTTGCGGGCTCCACTCTCTTGTGCTTCGTATATTTTTGGCTGCCGGCAATACACGCGATGGACACTGTTCGGCCACCGCCGATAAGGCGGTGCCATGTTCAAAGCATATGCACACGCCAGTCAATTGATGAGCACGGCGCCAGAATGGTGCCCCCAGCTCCTGCCGATGCTGGTTCACGCACTCGACACAGAAGCGCGCTGGTCGCGATGCCGTACCGGGCCTCGGCTCACCCAAAGAACTTCCGGACCACAACGCAAACGGCAGCGCATGCTCAAGCAGGAACGAATGGAGGGTCATGCCGAGCAATTTGGCAAGCGGCACATGATACCTACTCGAAAACTTCCCGCACTGTAAAACTAGACCTCCCAATCCAGGCCTTGGACGAACATCAAGAAGGTTAAGTGAGCAAATGCGACCAAGATACCCCAGCGCATACTCATCAATGGCTATCGTTGGCAAAATAAACAAATCCCCTCCCGACCATCAATCTGGCAAATCACCCAAACGCATTAACTCACCACAAACCCAGAACCCCTATAAAACTATCACACCGATATTAAATTTCAACCACCGTTTTAAAAAATCAATTCAATGGTATACGGTCAAACAGTTAAGTTAACAATCATCGAATACCGTTAAATACGCAATTTCGCAAGGAAATTTTATGTGGAAATAAATTTAATTGTGATGCAAAATAAATGCGATTTTATTTTTTAATTTACATCGATTATCAAACTCAGGCGTGCAGAAATAATCACGAGCCATATGCAATGCATCAGACTGCGGTCGCAGAGCGAGCCGTCAATGCACGCAGTGGGTAGCAATTGGGGAATCGTCCCCCTCTCGAACACGCGGGTTCAAGGGAAGCGGAGATAAATGGAGGATTGAGATGTAGAAACGAAAAACCGGAATCACCTTACGGCTCATCCGGCTTCGCCTGCGAAATGCAGAAGACTATTACGTGGCAGTTTTAGTCTCCTCCACTCGCCTGGGCGTGTCAAGCTGTTTTCGCGATTTTCTCGAACTACTCGGACAGGAGAATCGCAGCTTACCGCTATGGAGGAAAATAAATGGCTCTCGCGAACATTATTTCCCTCAAGCGGCCTTTATAACGGACGCCCTGATGGGAACATCTATCGCATTAACATCCCTCCGCCTGAAACAGATTCTTAAACGTCAGAAGGACCCAGGCTGGGACGCCAGCTACGTGCCGTCCACGTTGGCCGTTCGCGGTGAGGCGCCGTCGATTTCTCACGCGCACATCATAAATTGCGCGAAACTGGCCAACAGAGACCTGCACCTCCTCTCCAACTCTGAGCTGGCCGCTACACTTTTAGGCCTTTACCACCCACGCACGGTTGGACTGCAAGAGCAGCGAATGCTCTCCCCAGCTCCGAAAGCTCACCCTCTCGCCAACTTCCCCGGTTGCATTGCTGGCGGATTACCGCCACTTCGAGGGATGGTGGCAGTAGCCGAACGGCTGAACTGCCTGAAGGTGCTCCCGCGCATCTGGGTGGACGACGTCAATTGCGAGACGGGAAAGCGCGAAATTATCTTTCCTCATATCGGCGACCTGCTATGGGCGATACGAGCCCCAACTGGACAACTGTATTGCGTCAATTGGTCAGTGAAAGACAGCGAAGAAGCATTCAAACGACCGTTTGACTACAAGCGAATATCCCGCTCGAAGCTTCTGTTCCCCGCGGAGATTCAGACACGCCATGAACTTGAGCGCGTCTACTACGCAGACGCTGGTATCAGGACGGTGCACGTTGCCGGGAGCGAAATCGACAAGCACGTCACGTCAAACTTGCGGCTGCTTTTCTTACGTCACAAGCGAAGCGTGAGTCTGTCGGCGCTTGAGCAATCGGACCTTATCGCCCGCTTTCGAACGTGCCTGGATACCGGCCTTCCGCCGTTGCACGTAATCGCTCGCGTTGCAGGCGACGGCCTCTCCGTCGAAGACTGCTGCAACGTCTTTTACCAGAGCATCTGGCGTCGGACCTTACGGGTCGACCTCTTCCACCCAGTGCTGATTGACAGGCCCCTTCGCCGCGAGAACGAAGATGTCCTTGCCCGTTATGCAGGTTGGTTCGAGGAGAAGCCATGTTAATCGGAGCGCAAGTCACCGCCCCGGATGGTTTTGGTCCGCTCGCCCGCGGCGTCACGTACCATTTTGTCGTCAACGCCGGCCCTACCATCCTGCTGGCTCAATTTGATTCATATGGCAAGAATACGCGTCAACCAACGGCGAGTCTGTTACGCCTTCCTCGAGACATCTTTGAAGACGGACTCGACCGGAACGCTATATCGGTAAGTCGAAGTGACGCTGCCGATTTACCGCCATGGCTGGAGGAACTGAAGGGCAAGAACATCATGGCAATCGATGCGCGCCGACCGAGCGGCAGGCGCTCCTACCTTGAGTATGTCCAGTCGAGGCTCATGCATCTCGCACGAGCTCTGGATAACCTGGACGCTATCTTTGCCGAGCCGGACATTGACTACGCAATCAACCAATTTGCAAACGACGCATCGCCCCCACAAAACAGGGGGAGATTTCGATTCTGGTTGCTTGTCTACCTCTGCTTTGGCCGAAACATGTGGGCTTTACTACCGCCTTTTCATCGGCTGGGGCGACAGGCAGGGAAGTATTCGGACGTCAAGCTAGGCGCCCCTTCGAAAGCCAATGGGAAATTTCATGGTTATGCAATGACACCCCATATGGTCGAGTTGTGCGTGAAAGGGTATCTCAAATATGGCGCTGCCGGGGTGACCATGAAAGTCATCTACACGCAGACGATGAAGTTCATATTCGGCTGCAAGACCAGGCGAGACCAGGACGGGTGCTTCCAGTACTACCAACCTAACGGTGAGCCCTTTCCCAGTTCACGCCAGTTTCGGTACTGGGTGACGAAAGAGCTTTCATTGGAAACCGTCCAGAGAACCCGTTTCGGTTCTGCGCGACACAGACGCAGCCTCCGTGCATCAAATGGCCGATACTCCGAGGAAGTCTCCAACGTTCTCGAAATAACCGAGTTCGACGGATACTTTACAAGCGAGCTACCCAAAGGCTACATCGAGGGTAGGCCACTTCCGCCACTATGCGTGGTTGTTGCCCGAGACAATCTGTGTGGGGTTATGGCAGGCATAGGGTTCTCGTTTGCCGAACGTGCGTCCGCCTACCGTATGGCGCTCTTCAGCATGGCGGTTCCTAAATCGTACTTCTGCGAACTCTTCGGCATCGAGCTGAAAGATGACTATTGGATATGCGAGGGCCTCCCGCCACACCTGAAACTTGACCGAGGCCCAGGGTCCACCCCAACGCTAGTCCGAGACGACAACGTGAAGCCAGTGATTCGGGACATGGTTCCGTCGTGGAGCGGGCAATCCAAAGCCACGGTGGAGTCGTCCCATCCCAGGGATGTGAAACTTGAGGGCCGGCCCAGCTACGTTCTGAGTGGTCTCACACCGGTCGAACTGGCAAAACGGGAGATTCTTCGGCTGATGGGCTACAACCATCAGACGGATATGTCCGCGCGGATGGAGATTGACCCCGACTTGGCCCACACGCTACCAACGCCTCACGAGCTATACAAACATTACTCCGCAAGGCTGCGCAACTCTGGTTTGCCTGTCAGCATCGCTGAAGCAGTGCGTTCGTTTCTCACCCCAATCCCCGTATTTGCGAAGAAAGACGGCGTCTACCTTGACGACCGGCGATTCGACTGCGCGGAACTTCGAGATACTGGCCTGCTCGACAAAATCGCACGAAACTCCCTTGGCAGCGTGGAATTACAAGGCTATATGCTCGACCTTTGCGTCAGGCATATCTGGGTTGAAGTTGACAGCACCATCATCAGGCTCGATGCCAAGTTGAAGATTCGCGACGACGAGAGCCTGCTTTTTGTATCAATTGAAGAACTGAAGCAATGGCGGGAAGCCCGTGCACGGGTGAACGCCAAGTTCGAAGAACATCGAAGTGCCGCGGCCGCAGAAATGATGGAGAGCTTCGAGGAAAGTACAGGAGAAAAATGGACCGTTGGCCAGCGAAAGTCGGGACCGGCAAAGAAGGATAGGCAGGAGACAAAAGAGGCCAACAGACACGTGTCAGGGAGAAAGTCTGCATGAAGAGCGACTCCCAAAATCCGTGGGTCGAGCGCTTCTCTCCTCTATTGAATCGAGAAACGATTGCGGAAAAGGCAGCGCTGAGGCCCGCGCCGATTCTTGACCTCAGAACAATGACTCCGGACCAAGCCGGCATCGAAGTCGAGGCAGCATTCGGTCGAATTTACTACCCGAGCGCACAATGCGTGGACATTCTCTACAAATGGATAACGCACGCGCAAGAACATTGCAAAGCGGTATATCGCGACCCAATGGCGCACTTGCAAGGTGTCTATCGACCGGAGCCGCCGTTGCCGGATTGCAGCGTGCCAATCTGCCTGACCGGGCCGGCGGGAGTCGGGAAATCAGCGACAGTTGCAGCCTTTCGCCGAGTCATGCCTGATATGGGCACAGTCTCCGCTGCCGACGGAACTTTGTTCCCTCTGGAAAGCCACCGTGCGGTAACGGTCGGCAACTGCAGTACAACGCGTGACCTTCTGATAATGCTCACGGGTCACCAAGGAGCAGGCACTGCCAAAATGCTGTCCCGACTGCTTCGAAAACAGGCGTTTCGCGATGGCGTGTCGTTCCTTTGCTTGGACGAATTTCAGTTCGTCTCACAATCCAATTCAGCAAACGCTCGGGTAACCGAGATGTTGCTGTCCGTCTACTATGCAGGGCTGCCCTGGGTATACATCGCTAACTTCAGTCTTCTGCATAAGCTTCGCGCCCGCAACCAGGAGGACGTTCACCGCCTACTGTCTAAGACCATTCACCTTTTTCCTGAAGCCCATGACAGCGCCGACTGGACTACTCTATTGGAATGGCTGCAAGGGGTCGCTCCAGACGTATTCGTTTTCGACCCCGAGAAAGACGCTAGGTCGATACACAACATGACCGGTGGAGCAATTCGAGCGACAACGTATTTGCTGCAAGTAGCGTGTGCCAATGCGGTTCGAGCTCGGTCAGACGTCGACCTTTTCGCGCTCGAACGAGCCTACTCCTCGAGAGATTATGCGGTCTTCCGTAACGACATCGAAACCTCAATGTCCATCCACAGCGGAAGCGGGAGCAAACGCAAGGACTTAGCCTCGCCGCTACAGTCATCGACAGTCGTCGATGCCGAAATGCAGTTCCAACAGATGCGCCAACGAGTGGCTGATGAAAAGGCACTTCTGGCCTCGCTTACCGCAAAGGAGCGTGACGCGCATAGGCAACTGCAGCATGAGCAACGTACCCAGAAACCATCAGCGAAGGTGAAGACAATCAAACCGGCCAAGAATACATCCGATAAGCCCAAGACCAACGCCCTTCTCGATAACTACGACTGGTTTGTCGATAACCTTTGACCTGTACATCGACCGTGCCCATGACGAGCACTCGTCTATTCAAACGCGACCTCGCTCACGCGCACGAGTTAACTATGGGCCCATGTACTTTTCCGAGTACAAACATCGCGGACAACCTCAAACGCAAAAATCCAAGCGCTCCCGCCTAGTAGTCCTGCCACTGAAAGCGGAATTTCTCTGCGCTAACCCATTGATTTGTAACGGCCGGACAACTTTATGCGCAAAATTCCACTTTGCAAGCCCGATACGTTGGAGTTCGGACAGGTTCTTGTCAATTCTGGCCGCGAACAAAAACAACAAAAAAATCAATAATTTACGAACCCTGGCGCGGACAACTTCAATTGTTCGTTTTCACCCGGCCGCGCGATATCGAGGTCGTCGCTGCGCGTGCGGCGGCGCCTCGATCGCACCCGACGCGTCGGCAAGCGCAAATACCGCCACGCCACGCATGCCGAGCGAGAACGGCGGTTGCGCGAGCCGCAGCGCAAGCGCCGTCCAGAAAGCGCTGAAGACACCGAGCGCCAGTGCCGGCCCCCGCAAGCCGCGAACCGGGGCAATGGCAGATCGGACGCGCAAACGCGCATGAAATTCGCTGGCGCAGCATACGGAACCCCACATGTCAGACCTCGATATTCCGTCATGACGTCGTCGCCATCGAAACCATCATGAGGGCCGAACGATGCCCGGCAAGGCGCGTTGCCCGGGTCCGGGATGCCCTATGTCACGCCGGGCGTCGAGCTCGATGTACACCACGCCGTCCCGCGTTCGGGCGAGCCCTGCCGGATCGGTCGAGGTCGCCGCCGCGGCCCCGTCGTCGTCTTCCCGGCGCGCGGCGGCCATCAAGCGTTCCGGCAGCGCCGAGCTCCAGTGCTGATAGGACAGCAGCAGACGATACGAAGCACGTAACGGCGTGGTGCTCACACTCTCCCAGGCGCAGCCCGTCCACCGGCGACCCCACGCACTTTCCGCCGGGCTCGCACTGAGCGCCTCCCGATCGCCGTCCCGATACCTGTGGCAACGCACGCCGAATGCCTCGCAAGCCAGCGCGATCCGGCTCGCGCTCAATGTTTCGCACGAAGCTAGCAAGTGCTCGCGCAAGGCTTCATGCGCGGCAATCGTCGCGAGCAGCGCCGTGTCGCAATGTGTGGCCAGGCTTGCGACCCGATCGGCACGCACCATGGTTGACACGCGCATGTCCTCGGGAACCTGCGCCAGCCGCGTGCAAAGCGATTGCCACCGCCGTGTGAGCCCCTGCGCGTCGATTGTGAACGCCTCGGTGCGCGCCCATGTCCCGAGCAGGCTGGTCACCGCACGGCAGGAATCGAGCATGAGGCCGGCCACCCGCAGTATGCCGCGATAGCCGTCGTTCGCGGCAGAGGTCGCCGAGAACCACGATGGTATCCAGAGACCCAACCGGGCAGGCGGCACCGCGGTATTGGCTACGGTGAAGAGTGTTGCCACGTCGCGCGCGCGGGTGAGCGTGCCAAGCGTGTCCCGCCAGGATGATCGCAACGCCGCCGACGGCGGGCGCGACGCAGAGTGCCGCGGCGTCGGCGACACGAGACAGGCTTCGAGCAGCCGGCACCCCGCTTCCATGCGCTTGAGCACTTCGTCGACCGCATGGTGGCGAATCAATGTGGGCGACCCGAGCGATTGCGTGACAGCGCCCTTGGCACCCTCGAACGCCAGGAGTGTCCAGTCGGCCCACGGTACGCCGAACGGCGTGTTCGCCACCGCCGCCCCCACCACCGCATCGGGCGGCCCGTCCGTGCGATGAAAGCACGCGGCGAGGATCGCCAGCATCGACAGATTGCCCGCCAACGACAGCGCGTCACGTGCCGCGCGAAAGCGCCATCCCCGGTCTCCGGTGGATGCGAGGCCCTCCAGCCACCGGTTCACATCACGGCACATCGCATCGATGCCGCCCCGCCCGATCGCATCCGCACTTTCGTGAGTGGGCACAAACATCGCCTCGACCTGCGCCAAATTGCGCGCCACTCGTGCGTCGCGTTGGTGAGCGAGCGCAAACTCCGGGCGATAGAACTGCTGGCACGCGCCGGTCGTCGCCCAAAGGCCCGCCCAGGCAGCGCTGAACGCGCGTGCCAGCGCCGGATCGAGCCCCGGCGAAGACGCCGATGCGCGGCGTTCGGCGTGACACGCCGCGCCGTTGCCGATGTCGATGCGCCCATTCGTCACCCCCGTCACGCCGTCGCCAGGGCCGCCTCGCTGTGCGCGATGCTGTACTGAGGCCTCATGCCGGCCCGCCGGTGCGACACCCGTCCAGCCCGATGTCGTTGCGTACTGCTGATACTCCATGGCCCCCCCCATCTCGTCGTCACCGGCGCACCGGCAAATCGCCGACTATAGGCAGGCGGCATCGAACACGCGGCGCCTCGTCGAGCGGCAACGCGGGCATTGCCCGACACGCCGCGCCGATGACGCGCGTCGCAACGCCGAGCGCGCACCCCAGCGAGCACACACTTACGCAGATTGCGCAACAGCATGCCGGCCTGCCCCTCGCCAAGTGCCAATGCGTCGCGGTAGACTTTCGGGCACCTGACGTTCGCGATCGTCCAACGCGTACCGAGCTCCTGATCCGTCCTTATGTCGACAGCCTCCACACCCGCTTCCTCTCCCGCCTCCACGGATCCCACCGCACCGGCCGCGCCCCTGCTGCCACTCGTGGCCCTCATGCCCGAAGACATTCCGCTGGGCGAAGCACTGCCCTGGGCCATTGTCGATCGCAACGGCGAGCCTTTGCTGGCGAAGGGCGACATCGTCCCGACACCGGCCGGACGTGATTGGCTCTTCACCTCCTTCGCGCCGCATCGCGTGGCGAATCTCGGGACGGACGACATGACGGACGGCGACGCCGCGTCGCCCCCGCGAGTGCTCACTGACAACACGCCAGCGCCGCAGTACGGACTCAACGACCTCAATCTGCGCCCCGGCGACTGGCTACAGATCCAGTTGCCGCCGGGCGTCGGGTCACAGCGGGTGCGTACGCGCGTGATCGGTCATGCACCCAATCACATGCTCTTCGTGACCACGCCGACGGGACGCGCCGCCCCCCCTACCCTCCAACCGAGCGAGCGGCTCGAACTATGGACGTTCTCGGGCGAGGACATCTTTCACTTCGTCTGCACGGTGGAACGTGTCGAGCGCGCACCTTTCGATTACGTGGTGCTCTCGGCGCCCGCACAGATTCGCCGCAAGGTATTGCGGCGCTCGCAGCGCGTGCCCGCCAGACTGATTGTCTCGGTGCAATCGGCGGCCGCAGGCGAGGCGCACCAGTTGGCGTTGTTGCAGGATGTCAGCGCCGAAGGCGTGTCGCTGCTGGCCAACGAACCGCTGGGCACCCCCGGCGACACGTTGCAGCTCGCGTTTCGCGTACGCGTGGGCGACATCGACATGCCGATCGCTGCCACAGGCACGATTCGGGGCGTGCAGCAAGGCGACGACGGTCATCTGCACGGCATCGAACTACCCATGCTGGAGCCGGCGCATTACGTGGCGCTCAAATGCTATGTGTACGAACGCCTGCTCGCGCTCGGGGGGGCGTGATGGCAAAGCCGAAGTCGGCAGACGCCGAACGACCCCGCACGCTCGCCAGCCAGACGCTCTTTCGAGGACTCGACATCGTCGAGGCGGTCGCCGCCGGCATCGACACCGTGCCGGCGCTCTCCGCGCATACCGGCATCACGCCGTCGACCACGCATCGCATCGCCTCGGCGCTCGTGCACGCAGGGTATCTGCGCTTCGAGCCACGCCGTGGTTATCGGCTCGGCAACAAGCTCATCGAACTGGGTTTTCTCGCGTATCGACAGATCGATTTGCCGCGCCTGGCCCGGCCGGCACTGGAACGCCTTGCCAGCGACACACAGGACACGGTGCATCTGGCCGTCGCGGACGGTTGGGAGGTGATGTACCTGGACAAGCTGCCAGGACAGCGCGCGGTGGAAATCAGCTCGCGTATCGGCGGACGCAAGCCGATCTGCGTCACGGGCGTGGGCAAGGCACTGCTGATCGACAAGACGGAAGAGGATTGGCGAGCCCAGCTCGATCACTATCGGACACTGTCGCCGTCGCATCCGATCGAGACCGCGACATGGCTCGCGCGCATGCACGATTACGCGCGCCTGGGCTACGCCTTCGACCTCGAAGACGACACGCCGCAGATTCGCTGCGTGGCCGCACCGGTCTATGACGCGAGTCAGCGAATCGTGGCCGCCATCAGCGTATCGAGCACGACG
This sequence comes from Pandoraea sp. E26, assembly GCF_000681415.1. NCBI lineage: Bacteria > Pseudomonadati > Pseudomonadota > Betaproteobacteria > Burkholderiales > Burkholderiaceae > Pandoraea > Pandoraea sp. E26. The sequence goes on along the minus strand of NZ_AYXJ01000007.1, from coordinate 195,611 downwards.
AAATACATGAGCCGCGAGCGCATGCAGGAGCTCGTGCCGCGCGTGAAGGACGCCGCCGCGCAGATCAGCCGTCAGCTCGGCTGGTCCGGCGACGCGCGCTGACAGGCCTCGCTTCGGGACACATGCCGGATCGGCGCAGCGATCCCCACGTACCCGGGACGAACGGCGCAAACCGTGGCGTCCGGTATCCCCTCACCGCCGGTTCCGCCGGAACCCGGCATCACTCCGGCGCGCGGAGCAACCGGCCGAGCGCAGGTGGCATGCCCGCATTGGGCTTGGACGGCGGACGCTGAAAGCTCCCCTGCATCGCCGCCCCGGGTTGCAGCGCAACCAGCGACTCACAATGCCGCACGGCGCTAGATACGCCATCGACGACCGGCACCGGAATTCGGTTACGCAACGTGCGGGCCAATCCAGCCAGCGGCGCGCCTGCAACCACGATCACATCGGCGCCGTCTTCGTCGACCGCTTGCCGGCTGAGCGCAATGAGTCGTTCGGCGTGATCCTCCTGAACCGTCGCAATGTCCCGCAACGGCGATGTCAGACTGCGAATGCTCGCCAGCCGCGAAGCGAGTCCGTTCGCTTCCACGCATTCCCGATACCACGCCTGAATGCGATGCGAGATGGCGATGATCGAGAAGCGCGCCCCCAGCAGACAGGCGCTCGCCAGCGCGGCCTCGGTCATGCCGATGACGGGCACGTCGAACAGTTCCTTGAGCCCGCCCAGTCCCGGGTCGCCGAACGCCGCCACGACCAGCCCGTCGAACGTGCCGGCGTGTTCCGCTGCCGCGCACGCCGTGGCGTAGCCCCCGACCAGCGCTTCGAACCGCGTTTCGATGTAGGCGACGCCGAACGCCGCCGTGGCGAACGACAGCGCCGTGTCGGGCGACGCCGCACGGCGTGCTTCCGCTTCGATGAGTGCCGTCACACTGGTGGAGATGTTGGGATTTACCACAAGTAGGCGCATAACCGCTCCTGCAAGTTGCGTCGATTGGCGTGAGACCGGCGTTACACCAGCGACGGGCTGCCTGCCGGCAGGAATTGTCCTCGGCCGGCAGCGGGTTCCAGATACTGACCGTTGGCGACCAACTGTTCGCCTCTCGAGAAGCAGTGCACCGGCCACCCCGTGACTTCGCGCCCCTCGTAGGGCGTGTAGTCGACGGCGTGATGCAACTGCGCGTTGCGGATGGTCATGCGCGCCTCGGGGTCCCACAGCACGATGTCGGCATCCGCGCCCACCGCAATCGTTCCCTTGCGCGGGTACAACCCATAGAGGCGCGCGGGTCGATATGACGTCAGTTCGACGAATTGATGGAGCGAGATGCGCCCTTGCCGTACGCCGTCGAACAGCAACGGCATACGCGTTTCGATGCCGGGAATGCCGTTCGGGATGTGCTCGAACGATTGTGGCTTGCCGCCCGGCTTCTTGCCCTGGGGGTCCTCGTAGTTGAACGGAGCGTGGTCGGACGAAAACACGGAGAACACGCCTTGCCGGAGGGCCTTCCAGACGGCCTCCTGGTTATCGGTGTCGCGTGGAGGGGGACTGCACACGCATTTCGCACCGGCATAACCGTCGTCGCCCGGATGCCCCATGTCCTCGGCACTCAGGTAGAGATATTGCGGGCACGTTTCGGCAAGGATCTGCATGCCCCGGCCCTGTGCCCAGCGGATCTGTCCGACGGCCTCCTTGCCCGAGACATGCACGATGAGGATCGGCACGTCGACCAGTTCGGCAAAGGTGATCGCGCGGTGCGTGGCTTCGCGCTCGACGGCGGCCGGGCGCGCGAGGCCGTGAAACTTCGGGGCGATGCGCCCCTGTCCCACGAGCTTGTCCGTCAGCCACGCGATGCAGTCGGCGTTCTCGGCGTGCACCATCACCAGCGCATCGTGCTCGCGGGCGACGGACAGCACTTCCAGAATCTCGCGATCGGAGAGCTTGAGATCGTCGTACGTCATGTAAATCTTGAACGACGTATAACCCTCCCGGATCAACTGCGGCAACTCTTCGCGCAACACCTTTTCCGTCGGATCCGAAACGATCAGGTGAAAGCTGTAGTCGGCAACGGCGCGCCCATGCGCACGGCGATGGTAGTCCTCGACCGCGGCGCGCAGCGAGCCGCCCTTTTCCTGCGCCGCGAACGGGATCACCGTGGTCGTGCCGCCACAAACGGCCGCACGCGTACCGGTATGGAAGTCGTCGGCCATGCGCAGCCCGTCCGGCATCGGCTGGTCGAGATGGCAGTGACCGTCCACGCCGCCGGGAAGTGCCAGCAGCCCGGTCGCATCGATCTCGCGCGCCCCACCGGCAAGGTGTTTGCCCAAGGCCGTGATCACACCGTCGCGCACGCCGATGTCGCATTGAAAGCGGTCGGACGCCGTCACGACGTCGGCGTGACGAATGACCAGATCGAAGGTGTCGCCCATTGCCTTATGCTCCTTCGGTAAACAGTTGTCCCCAGCCGCGCAGCTCACGCGTGTCGATCCCCGCGAGCTGCATCGACTTCCAGATGACGGTCGAGATCGTGTCGTACATCGGGATGCCGGTCCTCGCTTCGAGGTCGCGCGCGAGCGGCGCCGCATGCAGATTGGTGCAGAAGGTCGTGATCGCCTGCGGACGCGACTGCGCGACTTCGCCGACAAGACGCGACAGGGTCTCGCCGCTGACCTCCGAGAACTCGAAGTTCCTGCTCAGGCTCAGATGGCGCTCCGACGTGCACCGAATGCCCATGCGCGCGTAGTTCGCGACGATGCGTTGCTGCACGTCTTCCAAATAGGGCGTAACGAGCCCCAGTTCGGTCACACCGGTGCGCGTCAGAATTTCGTTGAGCGCGAGCACCGACGTGGTGGCGGGAATGCCGGTCGTCTCGGTGATCTGCCGGCACAGCGCCTCGTCCGTCTCGAACCCCAGCCAGCCGGCGGACGTGCCGTTCCACGCGATGACGTCGACCTGCGCGTCGGCGAGCAGTCGCGCCGCATCGAGAATCTTGGGCAGGTCGAATTGCCCCAGGGCGCTCGCCCCGAGCGAAATCTCGGTGACGCGAAAGCGCGAGAAGTGAACCGACACATTGTCGAGTCCCGACACCATCGCGCTCGTGATCGGCTCGAGCGCCGTGTTCGAGGACGGCGTGAGCATGCCAAGCAGCTTTCTTTTTTTCGTCGTCATGGTCTTACCTGAAGCACGGAGATCGGCCAACGGACAGGCTGGCCGATCGTGGTTTGAAAAGGTTGCGCAACTGTCAGACGGGCAGCTTGCGTTCGTAGTCGATCAGCGTGGAGCACACGAACAGGCCAACGCCGGCGGCCGCGAAGAACATCAGGGCGAGGAAGTACGAACCCGTGGTCTGCACGATGAGGCCGACGATCAGCGGGACCGAAATACCGCCGATGTTGCCGCCGAGATTCATCACTCCCCCGAGGAAACCCACCTTGTGGCGCGTGCCGAGAATCGACGGAATGCACCAGTACAGCCCGCACCAGCGAAGGAAGAAGAGCGTGGAGGACAGCAGTGCGACCGTCGCGACATCGCTCTTGACATAGGCCACGGAAAAGATCGAAACGGTCGCGACGATCGCGGCGATGCCGAACAGGGTGCGCATGACCTTATTGGCGGACCCGCCCGCGGCTTTCCACTTGTCGCCGATCCAGCCGCCAAGCAACTCGCCGACGAAGCCGCAGAAGAAGATCACGAAACTCGCGCCGCCCATTTGCCGGATATCGAATCCGTGCACCTTGTGGAGGTAGTTCGGCATCCAGGTCAGCAAGCCGTAAAAGACGGTGTTGAAACACATCCAGCCGAGGGCCATGCACCATACGGAACGGTACTTGAAGAAGTCGAGCGAGCGGCCGGAGAGATTGGCGGGTTCGGCCTGATGTTCGCTCGCCTGCGCCTGTTCGATATGGGTCGCTTCCTCGTCGTTCACGCCCGGGTGTTCGCGAGGGGTGTTGCGGATATAGCGCCACGCGACGTATCCGGCGAGCACCGTCCCGACACCGGCAACCACGAACGCCAGACGCCAGGATCCCAACAGCGTGATGAGCCACGTGATGATGATGGCCCCGAGCGCGGCGCCGAGCGGAGCGCCGCCGTCGAGCAGCGTTGCCCCGCGCCCGCGTTCATGCTGCGTCATCCAGATTGCGTTCAGCTTCCCGCCCGCCGGATAAATCGGCGCTTCGGCCGCGCCAAGCCCGAATCGCGTGAGCAGCAACGACGTGGCGCTCGTGCAGAACGCGGCCGCGGCCTGGAAGATCCCCCAGAAAACGGTCGCCAGCGCGATCACGATCCGGGGTTTGTATTTGTCCGCCAGCATACCCCCTGGAATCTGCATCACCGCATAGGTCCAGAAGAAGCCGCTCAGAATCAGCCCTTCCATCGCGGGCGTGAGATCGAACTCCTTGGCAATCAACGGCATGGCCACAGACAACGATGCCCGATCGATGTAGTTGATCGAGATCAGACACAACATCAAGAAAAAAATCTTCCAGCGCACGGCACTTTTTGCAGTTGCCAAAGTGGCGACCCTACCTGTCGACTGCATGGTGACTCTCCCGAGTAGATGACCTGAATACGATTCGTCGCGCGACTTGGGATGGAGTATAGGATCTGTAATCTGTAATTACAATATCGGTAAATAATTGATTTTATTAGACTTGATTTAGGGAATTCCCTATATGGTAGGATATTTATGACACTGCTAAACACGCCAGAGACCGTGACCCTTCCCCTTCAGAAATCCCATAAGCTCCGCACGCTGGGCATGGCAGCCGAGATCACGGCGCGCCTGCGCATGATGATCGAGGAAGGTGAATTGCCGCCCGGTGAGCGCATCGACGAAAAGGCCCTTTGCGAGCTGTTCGATGTCTCCAAGACCCCATTGCGCGAAGCGCTGAAGACGCTGGTCTCGGAAGGTCTTGTGCTGCACCGGCAATACATCGGATATCGCGTGGCGCCGCTGGATCTCGAGGAGCTCCGGGCCACGTTCGAGACGCTTCACGGGCTCGAGCACATGGCGGGTGAACTGGCGGCCCGGCGTCTGACCGACAAGGCGCTTGCCGCCATCGAGAAGCAGCACGGCCAGATGCTCGATGCGTACGGCAAGGGCCTGCGCACCGAGTACTTTCGAACCAATCAGGCGATCCATCAGATGATCGTCGATGGCGCCGGCAACCCGGTGCTGGCGTCGATCTACGCAAGTCTGATGAGCAAAGTGCATCGGGCGCGCGGCGCCGCCAACGCGGACATGTCGCGATGGCAGGCCTCGCATGAGGAGCACGACGAGATCATCGCGGCGCTGCGCGAACCCGGCCGTCCGCGTCTGGCGGAGGTACTGCGGGCGCACTCGGAAAACACGGCGCGGGAAGTGCTGAGCGTGGTGGCGGAAGCCATCCGGCACGGCGCGCAGCGCAACGCGGAAAAAGCGGGCTAGGCGTCAGAAGACGGGCAAACGGAAGGGTGCGAGCCTGCACATGGCACGAGCGCACGAGCGCGCCACGCGTCGTCGCACCGCGCTCAGACGATCATCGCCTCGCCCATGCGAACCTGGCAGCCGGCAGACCAGTCCGGGCTGAACCGTCCCATCCCCGGCGGCACGAGCAGCACCACCGTCGAGCCGAGCTGGAAGTGCCCCATCTCCTCGCCCTGCTTCAGGAAAACGTCGCGCTGCGCATAATCCCACGTACTCACGCCCGCTGCCCCACCACCGCTGCGCGGATTGACAATGCCATGCCACACGGTCGCGATGCTTCCGACGATCGCCGCGCCGACCAGCACCATGGCGAAAGGCCCCTGCGGAGAATCGAAGTCGCATACGACACGCTCGTTGCGCGCGAACAGGGCGTCGACGCCACGCGCGGTCGCGGGGTTCACCGAGTAAAGCGCCCCCGGCACGTGTCGCATCGAGCGAAGCCGCCCGTCGCACGGCATGTGGATGCGGTGGTAATCACGCGGGCTCAGGTAAATCGTGGCGAACTGGCCGTCGTTGAAACGACTCGCCTGCGCGGGGTCGCCGGCCAGCAGCGCGCCGCTGCCGAACGTTTTGCCCTTGGCCTGAAAAATCTGGTCATGTGCGATCGTGCCGAACTGACTGACCGCGCCATCGGCCGGGCAGATCATCTGCGCCGAAGCGAGCGGGCGCGCACCGGGGCGCAGTGCCCGGGTAAAGAAGTCGTTGAAGGTCGTGTACGCCTCGGGCGCCTGCCGCTGAGCCTCCGTCATGTCGACACCGTAGCGGGCAATGAAGCGCCGAATCACCCAGGGCGTCACGGCACCCAGGCGCCGATTCGCCAGGCAGCCGAACGCACGCGTCATGAGCGTTTTGGGCAAGACATGTTGTAGCAATACGAATGCGCGGTCGGACACAGGTGGATTTCCTAGGTATCGATCAGGGTACGAAGTCATGCGGCGCCTGGCGGCATCGGTGCCGAATTTACCATCGGCGCGATTATGCACAATCGGCGAGCGCCGCAGCGCACTTTCGACCAAAGTTCGCGATTATCCCGGAATTCCGCCAACGTTCTCGCATTTTGGCGATGGGGGCGTTTTGCGTTGCGAAGCGAGGTCGACCAGCCGCACGATAGCCGCCTGCCGGGCACGTGGCGGGCACGTGGCGGGCACGTGGCGGGCACGTGGCGGGCACGTGGCGGGCACATCGCGAGCACATGGCGAGCACGCGGCGCGCAGATATCCGGCCCCCGGCGACCGCGACGCGATCTGGCCCCGCGATGGTAAATCACGCGGATTCAAGACGCAAAAAAACCGGCCCGTCTGACGAGGGGCCGGTGTGGGCAGGGAAGTGCCGCGCCGCGGGTACCGCCGGGGCACCCGGTTCGACGCGCGGCCGTGTATGCCGACGATCAGGCGGCGCGACGCTTGAGCAGATCGAGTGCAACGTCGACGATCATGTCCTCCTGACCGCCCACCATCCGACGCTGCCCCAGCTCGACCAGGATGTCCACGGTCTTGAGGTTGTAGTGCGCGGCGGCGGCTTCCGCATGGCGCAGGAAGCTCGAATACACGCCTGCGTATCCGAGCGCGAGCGTCTCGCGATCCACACGCACCGCGCGGTCCTGCAGCGGACGCACGATGTCGTCGGCGGCGTCCATGAGCGTGTACAGGTCGCAGCCATGGTTCCATCCCAGGCGCGACGCCGCCGCGATGAAGACCTCGAGCGGCGCATTCCCCGCCCCTGCCCCCATGCCGGCGAGACTCGCGTCGATCCGGTCGCACCCCTCTTCCACCGCAACGATGGAGTTCGCCACGCCGAGGCTCAGGTTGTGGTGCGCGTGCATGCCGGTAAGCGTCTCGGGCTTGAGCACGTCCTTGAATGCGCGGAAGCGATCGCGCACATCGTTCATGCCGAGCGCACCGCCCGAGTCCACCACGTAGATGCACTGCGCGCCATACGATTCCATGAGCTTGGCCTGTTCGGCCAGATGCTGTGGCGTGGTCATGTGGCTCATCATCAGGAAGCCAACGGTGTCCATGCCCAGCTCACGCGCATAGGCAATGTGCTGGCGCGAGACGTCGGCTTCCGTGCAATGCGTGGCGATGCGCACCACGCGGGCCCCCGCGTCATACGCCTCGCGCAGGTCGTGCACAGTACCCACGCCCGGCAACAGCAGGGTGGCGACCTTGGCGTGCGTGACCGTCTCGGCCACGGCGGCGATCCACTCGAGATCGGTGTGCGCGCCGAAGCCATAGTTGAAGCTGGAGCCGGACAGGCCGTCGCCGTGCGCGACTTCGATCGAATCGACACGGGCGGCATCGAGCGCGGCCGCAATCGCCTTGACGTTGGCAATGCTGTACTGGTGACGAATCGCGTGGCTGCCGTCGCGCAGCGTCACGTCGGAGATATAGAGCTTTTTCTGCGTCATGATGGTGTGAGTCTCCTGATAGCGCGTGCGACGTTCAGGCCGCGAGCGCCAGGCGCGTCGCGGCAATACGGTCGGCGCAGGCCAGCGCGGCGCTGGTCATGATGTCGAGGTTGCCCGCGTAGGCCGGCAGGTAGTGCGCGGCGCCTTCGACTTCGAGGAACACCGACGTCTTCAGGCCCGTGAGCTTGCCCAGGCCCGGCACGTTGAGCGGACGCGAGGCGTCGAACAGCTCGAACTGCACCTTCTGCTTGAGGCGGTAGCCCGGCACGTAGCTGTGCACCTTGTCGACCATCGCCTGAATGCTCGCTTCGATCGCGGCCTGATCGCCCGGCTCCGACAGCACGAAGACGGTGTCGCGCATGATGAGCGGCGGCTCGGCCGGATTGAGCACGATGATGGCCTTGCCGCGCGACGCGCCGCCGAGCACCTCGATGGCCTTGGAGGTCGTTTCGGTGAATTCGTCGATGTTGGCGCGGGTGCCAGGTCCAGCCGACTTGCTGGAGATCGACGCGACGATCTCCGCATAGTGCACCTTGGCGACCTGCGAGATGGCAGCGACCATCGGAATCGTGGCCTGACCGCCGCACGTCACCATGTTGATGTTGCGCGCATCGAGGTGCGCGTCGAGGTTGATCGACGGAATCACGTACGGACCGATCGCCGCCGGCGTCAGGTCGATGACCTGCACGCCGCGCGCTTGCAGCAGTTCGTTGTGATGCGCGTGCGCCTTGGCCGACGTCGCGTCGAACGCGATGCGGATGTCTTCGAATCCCGGCATGGCAAGCAGGCCGTCGATGCCGCCGGCCGTCACCGGCACGCCCAGACGCTCGGCACGCGCCAGGCCGTCCGAGGCCGGGTCGATACCGACCATCGCGCCCATCTCCAGATGCTCGCTGTTACGCATCACCTTGATCATCAGGTCGGTGCCGATGTTGCCCGAGCCAATGATCGCCACTTTCTGTTTGCGTCGTTCTGTCACTGTCGTCTCCTGAACGTGTCCGTCGACCGGTATGAGGCGCATAGTATTTCCCCGCCGACCAAAATGTCAACATGTAAACATTGATCTCATATATTGGGATTTTAAGAGTGCAAAGCCTGGCACGGCTTATCCACATTTTTTGTTCACAAGCCCGTTGATAACTTGCGGAAAAGCATGCCAAGTGACTGATTCGACAGGGAAGAATGACGACGCGCGAAAGTTGTGCCGCGTGCGCGAAAACCAGGCGCGGCGCGGGTTTTCGGTGGATGCCGTTATCCACAGAATCTGTTTGCAAGCCAGTGGACAACTTCAGGATAGGTCGCCCAAGTCCTTGATCGGACGCGGGAAAAGTGTCGCGCATATTTGCTGCGCCATCGCCCCGATCCTCGAGACGCGGCATGGTGGGCCGGTCGGGCGCACTTCGGCGGGAGGCGTCATCGCATGCGTTATCCACAGAAAATGTTCACAACCCGGTGAATAACACGTCGATATCCGGCGTATGCCTTTGACGCAAAAGGCTTTCTTTTCGTCGCAGCCGGATCGGTCACGTCTTGCAAGAGCGGCGGGCACCGGGAGAGGCGCGGGTCGCGAGGCGAACTTTTCGCCGGTGAGGGGGGTCTAGAAGACACGCGAATGCGGGGCAGGCGCGCCGTCGTCCATACCGGCACTGACTCCGGCACCGGCACCGACACCGACACCGACACGTTACCCGCCCCCTGCCCGCGCCACGCGTCGCCCCGCGATGTCGACGATCACGATCGACACGCGTCTCGCAACATCGCTCGCACAACCATGACTACGCCCCCCCAATGCATCGGGCGGCTCGCGCCATCGATCTCACTCGCATCGCTTGCCGTCCACACCCGAATCGTTCTCTCTCCCTTGCGCGTCCATCCGCTACGCCGCGCGTTTCAGGCGTCGCGTCGCCATGCGCTCGCGCTGGGTGCCGCCGTCGCCTGCCTGTCGCCACTTGCCGCGCGGGCAAACGACGCCCCCGGCGTCATGTCGACCTGGACGGGTGCGATCGTCGACGAAGTGCGCGACGTGGCCACGCAAGGCGCCAGCGATCTGTACGTGCCCTTGCACACGCATCATCTGCGCTTCGCCTACACGGCCGACAAGATCGCCCAATACAACGAAAATCCCTGGGGCCTGGGCTACGGCCGGGTGTTGTCCGACGGCAGGAATGGCTCGCGCATGCTCTACGCCATGGCATTCAAGGACTCGCACAACGACTGGTCGCCGATGGCCGGCTACGGCCGCATCTGGAACGTCGCGAACGCGGGCCCCGTGCGCTTCGGACTCGGCTACACGGTGTTTCTGATGTCGCGCTCCGACACGCTCGGCGGTGTGCCCTTCCCCGGCGCGCTCCCGCTCGCCGAGATTGGCGTGGGACGCGCGTCTGTCTCCACCGCATATGTGCCTGGCGGCAAGGGCAACGGCAACGTGTTGTTCATCTTCGGGCGCTACACGTTCGGCAAACCCGGCTGATGCCGCGCGGGGTCAGTCGGCACCATGGCGCGCGCGCTCCATGCGCCGAACCCCGCGATGTACAGATAGGCCGCCGCCGGCACCAGGAAAGACAACATGAGCCCGGCGGCGTCGGCGAGCATGCCCTGCAGATAGGGCAACACCGCACCGCCCACGATCGCCATGCAGATCAGGCCGCCCCCCTCGCTCACGCGCGCCCCCAGTCCCCCCACCGAAAGCGAGAAAATCGTCGGAAACATGATGGCATTGCCCAATCCGCAAGCCAGCAGCAGCCACATCCCGAGCGACGCCGGCACCGCCAGCGACGCCACGATCAGTGTCAGGTTGTACAGCGCGCATACGCTGAGCATCTTGCCGGGAGACACCCGGCGCAGCAGCCATGCGCCGACGAAGCGCCCGACCATCGCTCCGCCCCAATAGAACGGCAAATATCGGCTCGCATGCGCGTGGTCGGCAATGCCCGTCTGCGTGTTCGTCAGAAAGACAATGAGAAAGCTGCCGATACTGACTTCCGCGCCGACATAAAGAAATAGCGCCACGATGCCGTAACGCAAGGGACGGTGCGCGAACAGGCCGCCAACGTTGGCGCGCACACCCGGTCGCGGCGTCCCGGTGGCGCCCGGCTCCGGCAGCGCCAGGCGCCACAGCACGATACCGCCCAACGCCAGCACGCCCGCCAGCAGGCCATAGGGTCCGCGTACGCTGTCGGCGGCGTGCCCGGCGACCGCCGACGATTGCGGCGCGAGGATCCAGAGGGCGGCGAGCGGCGGACCGATCGTGGTGCCCAGCGAGTTGAATGCCTGAACGAGCGTCAGACGGCTCGCGGCCGCACCGCGCGAGCCCAAGGTCTCCACATACGCATTGACGGCGACCTGCAGCAGTGTGACGCCGCTCGCGAGCACGAAGAGTGCAGCGAGGAAACAGGGATACGAGACCAGTGCCGCGGCCGGAAAGAACAGTGCGCAGCCAAGACCTGCCAGCCACAGCGAACTCGCCAGGGCGCGCCGGTAACCGACGCGCGCCGTGTACTGCCCCGCCGGGTACGACACGACGAAATAGGCGGCGAAGAAGCTCGACTGGATGAGCGCCGCGTCGCGATACGTCAGGTCGAACGCCGCCTTGAAGTGAGGCACGAGAATATCGTTGAGCGACGTGATGAGTCCCATCGCGAAGAACAACGTGGCGAGCACGGCAAGCACGCGGTTCACGGAAGGCCGGGCCGCCGGAGCCGCATTCCAGGCATCGGGGCCGCAAATGGTTTGGTCCGGGGTTTGGTCGGCGGTTTGGGGGGCGGTTTGGGGGGCGGTTTGGGCTGCGGTGCGGGGTTCGCAGAGGCGATCGTCGGGCATGCATCTCTCCAGAGGGCAACGGCACTAGCGCGTTGATGCGCAATGAAGGGGGGCAGACGTAAGGAGTGTAGACCGCACTATCCATGCCAGGATACGGGGGAAATCTCATATTTGCGTGACGCGGCGATGTTTCCGATACGCCGTGGAGCGCGCGTTTTATCTAGTTGTTCGCTGTTTTCGGCGCTTGTCAGCCGACATCTTTTGATCGACTATCCGCAGCACGGGATAGGCCGCACATTCGGGGATACATCATGCGGGGATTGGCTTCATTCAAGATTGCGACAGCATGGCTAGTCGCGGGCACGCTCACCTATGCGGGCCACGCGCAGGCGCAGCCAGCGCCTGCCGCGCTCGCACCGCTCGCCTGCAACTGTGCGCAGATCGTCGCCGACTGTTCGGCTTCCGTATCCGTTCTGCCCGTACGCGCCCTCAACGGCGCGTTCTCGGCCGACGTGACGCTGCAGACCGACGCGCCGTCATGTGCGAAGGTCGACTACCAGCTCGATGACACGGCGTACGTGACGATTGTGCAGAACGGCGCGCAAAGCGCACTGCGTCTGTACGGCACGCGCCCGCTCACGCGCAACAACCTGTCGCACATGTCCTGCCACGCGTGCGCGTCGGCTTCGACCCCTGTGCCCAACGACGGCTTGCCGCCGGAGATGGCGCGCGTCGACGGCGCCCCGGGCACCTACAGCGCAGCGCCGACCGCGCCGATCGCGTACGCAGCGCCGGCCCCGCTGGCCGGCCACGGTGCGCAAGTGCAGCCGCTCCCGGCGACCGCCGACGCCACCAGCGCAGCCACGACGCAGCCGCCGCCGAGCCAGATCGGCGACACGGCGGGACTGAACGCGGTGAACGCCACCCGCGCGGGCACCCCCGACGTTGCGCGCGACGTCACGTCGATCGACGCACCGACACCGGCCGGCGTCACCGTCGTGACCCCACCGATTCCGCCGGGCACGGTCATGCAGGCGAGCGCGCAGGTGCCGGCACGCGTGGTGAACCCGTCGGGACGCTGGCGCGGCCTGTGCACGAACGCGCCGCTATGGTGGCAGTTGTGGGGCTCGCCCATGACGCGACTCATGTCGCTCGCGCTCAACGGCGCGCAGGTCACGGGCAGTGTCGACGATGTCGAGCCGAATGTTCACACCTCGGTACAGGGCACGCTCGTCGGCGAAAAACTGCAGATGGCCGGCAGTTTCGGCGCAAAGCACGACATCACTTTCGGCGCCGACGGCACCACGCTCACCGACGCCTGGTGCAATGCCGACGGTCGCTGCGAAACCTGCGAAATGCAGCGTTTCTGAGGGTTTACGGGCGATCGAGGCGTTGCCGCGCACGGCGCTTCACACGGAAAATTCGGTGTTACGTCGCCCGCAATGACGCGAGGAAAGGCGCGCCGGCGTCGCGGTGAAAAAAACGCGACGGCGCGAACCCGTCGATACGCCGCGAACAAAAGCGCGATAAATCCCGCGGGAAAACCGCTGCGATCCGGCGCGCAGCCTTGTGCGGCAAGCGCGCAACATTGTGCGCGCACTACTCGCACGAAGCGATTTCTTAGGTAGAATCGTCGGCGCAGCAAGACGTATCATTCGGGTGGCCGTTCTCCGACGGCACTTTCTTATTCTCATCGATTGGATCGATATGGCAACGGCAAAGAAAGCAGCAGCAAAGAAGGCCCCTGTGGCGAAAAAGGCCCCGGCCGCCAAGAAGGCGCCGGCAGCGAAGAAGGCTGCTCCGAAGGCAGCCCCGAAGACCGCCGCGAAGGCAGCTCCGAAGGCCGCCGCGAACGGCAAGGTTTCGCCGATCAAGGAAGCACTCAACAAGACCCAGCTCGCAGCACACCTCGCCGAACAATCGGCAGTCGCCGTGAAGGAAGTCAAGGCAGTGCTCGCCGCACTCGAGAACACCATCATCAGCTCGCTGCACAAGAAGGGCGTCGGCGAATTCACGCTGCATGGTCTGTTCAAGGTCACGTCGCAGCAAATCGCCGCCAAGGCGAAGCGTTTCGGCAAGGACCCGTTCACGGGTCAAGAGCGCTGGTTCCCGGCCAAGCCGGCTTCGGTGCGCGTGAAGGTTCGCCCGCTGAAGAAGGTGAAGGACGCCGCCCAGTAAGTCCTGCGCTCACGCCGCCGTGCACGCCACGGCGCGGCGAAAAGCGAAGACCTGGCAGGCTGCGCCTGATAACGGTGCCGATTTTTCGGCACCGTTTTTTTTGCCCCCCGTTCGCTATCTCGCCATCCCGCGCCCCTGCTGCACCGCCCTCCCCCCTCGCGACCGCCGTCCCCGGACGCCACGATTTCGCGAACTCCCCACGGCCCGACGCGCGCACCCCCTGCGCTCCCGCATGTGACTGATTTCGTCATCCTCATCACTTTTACGACGGCTTCGTCGCGCCGCGCGGCGTCGCCGAACCTCGGGTTTTCGCTCGGGTAATTGCTGAGTGGACGCCTTTATTGCCGCCCGCTACCATCGCTCGGGACGCCCGTCGGCCAGTGCGCTGACCGGTCGCGGCATTTCGCTCGCGCCACACCATCGGCCACGCCGGTGGTGGTTTGCCCGGCTTCAGGAGACTCAACATGACTCGCAAGTTGTCGCGTCACCCTGTACCAGAACGCACCGCGTTGCCACACCCGGCCAGCCGCCGCACGCCCGCTGGCGAGATCGATCCGCATTCGCGCCGCGGATTTCTCGCGACGCTCGGCGTGGCGGCGATGCCTGCGGGCTTCGTCGGCTCGCTCGGCGGCACGCTCGGGAGCGTACTCACCAGTACGCTCTCGCTGTTCGCCACACCCGCCCATGCGCAGACCGTTGCCGACATCAAGAAGAAGGGAACGCTCAACGTGGGGATGCTCATCGACTTTCCTCCCTACGGCACCACGAACGCCCAGGCGCAGCCCGACGGCTACGACGCCGACGTCGCACGGCTGCTCGCGCATGACATGGGCGTGAAGGTGAATCTGGTGCCGGTCACGGGACCGAACCGGATCCCGTACCTGCTGAGCGGCAAGGTGGACGTTTTGGTTGCATCGCTCGCGATCACGCCGGAGCGCGCGAAACAGGTCCAGTTCTCCAAGCCGTATGCGGCCGCGACCATCGTGCTGCTCGGCAAGGCAGGCACGGCGATCAAATCCGCCGCGGACCTCAAAGGGCTGCGGGTAAGCGTGGCGCGCGCGAGCACGCAAGACATGGCCGTCACGAAAACGGCCCCCGTCGGCACCGAGATTCGTCGCTTCGAAGACGACGCCTCCGCCATGCAGGCGCTGCTCACCGGCCAGGTCGACGCCATTGGTTGCTCGGTCACCGTCGCGAATGCGATTCGCCAGCGCGCGCCTGGCCAGTTCGAGCCAAAGTTCAACCTGCTTCAACAGGCCATGGGCATCGCCATGCGTCCCAATCAGCCCGAGCTGCTCGCGGCGGTCAATGACTTTGTCACGCGGAATACCAACAATGGCGAGCTGAACAAGTTGTATCGGAAGTGGCTCGATACGGATCTGCCGAAACTGTCGTAGCCGCCGTCCGCTTCGGCGCATCGGGGTCGCGCCGAAGCCATCGATATCGCCCGCTGCACATTGCCCCGCCTTCACAGCCCTGCCCTTCTGCCGCCCCTCCCACACCCGACTGTATCGAAATGCGCATTTCGATACAGTCGATGCGTTCACCATCGAAGTCAGAATCGCCTCAAATCGCCTGCCGCACGGGCATTGCCGCGTCCCGACCCGAAGCACGGCAAAAAATAACTTTGCTTTCGATTCAATTTAGATATATCGTAAACACGTCTTAACTACATCGAAAAGGAGTCGCATCATGCGTGGATCACGTGGCGATTTCATGGGCCGGGGCCCGCTGGACCTGGACAAAATGGACTTTGGCGACGAACGCCGCGGCGGGCGGCATGGGCGGCGCAGCGGTGGCGAGGGATATGGCGAGGGTCGCTTCGGACGCGGCGACGACGCGCGTGTGGAACGCGGCGGCCGGGGCGGACGAGGCGGCGGCCGGCTGTTCAGCCATGGCGGCCTGCGCCTCGTGCTGCTTCACCTCATCGCTCAGCAACCGCGTCATGGTTACGAGCTCATCAAGGCCATCGAAGAAAGCGTGAACGGCACTTACAGCCCCAGCGCGGGCGTGGTCTACCCGACGCTCACGCTCCTGGAGGAAATGGGCTTCATCCGTGTGCAGGAAAATACGGGGGACAGCCAGCGCAAATCTTACGAAGTCACCGACGCCGGCCGCGAATACCTGGCCGAGAACGAGGATTCGGTGACGGAACTGCTCGCACGGCTGGCCACGCGGCGTGAACGTTCGGAAGACATGCCGCCGCAGGTCATGCGCGCGCTGCACAACTTCAAATATGCCGTGCACCTGCGTCTTGGCGGCGAGCCGCTTACGACCGATCAGGCCAATGCCTTCGCCGCGATTCTCGACGCGGCCGCACAACAACTGGAGCGACTCTGATGCAAGACAACGCTGCACCGAACGCCATCCCCGATCGCACGCCACAACGCGTGCGCCACGAACTTCGCATGCGTTTGCTCGAAGTGCGCGACGTCGAAGCGCTGACGCCCAACATGCGGCGTGTGACCTTGGGCGGCGACGATCTCGAGGGTTTCGAAAGTCCCGGCTTCGATGACCACGTCAAGCTCTTCTTCCCCGACCCGCAAACCGGCGAACTGGTGCTACCCAGGGTCGGCCCGGAAGGGGTGGCCAAACCCGCGCCCGGCGATGCGCCGCGTCTCATGCGCGATTACACGCCGCGCCGGTTCGACGCGGCGACCCGAACGCTCGTCATCGACTTCGCGCTGCACGACTCCGGCCCGGCCACCGAGTGGGCGCGTTCGGCGAAGCCGGGCGACCGCATCGGCGTTGGCGGACCGCGCGGCTCGTTCATCATTCCGATGAATTTCGAAGGCTACCTGCTCATTGGCGACGACACCGCCCTGCCTGCCATCTCGCGACGCCTGGCCGAATTGCCGGCCGGCTCGCTGGTCTTCGTGTTCGTGGAAGTCGACAGCCCGGCCGATCGGCTTCGCTTCGCGAGCGATGCCGACGTCGTGGTCGAATGGATCTATCGCGAAGGCATCCCCGCGGGACAGAGCACCGCGTTGCTCGACGCGCTTCAGGTGGCCACGCTGCCCGACGGCGACCTCCACGCCTGGGTCGCGGCGGAAGCCGGCGTGGCGAAGGCCATCCGTCGCTACCTCGTGGACGAGCGCGGCCTGAATCCGAAGTGGGTCAAGGCGGCGGCATACTGGCGACGAGGCGACGCCGCCGTGCACGAGAATCTCGACGACTGATCGCCGGGGTCGCCGTCCTGCGCAGGGCCGTGGAAAACAAGGCCGCGCGGATATGCTTCTCAACCCCACGCTCGAGCGTCTCACCTTCGTATGCACATGCCCCTCATACCGGACACAAATCTGTTCGCCGGCCTGCCCTCGCACCCCGATCCGGCGGCCGCCGAGCAGTTCGACAGGCTGATCGACCGGCCCGGGCTGCGCGTCGAGCGCATCGTCTCGACCGGGCAGGCATCTCCACCCGGGTTCTGGTACGACCAGCCGCAACACGAGTGGGTCGTGCTGCTTGCCGGCAGCGCCGGGCTGGCGTTCGCGGACTCGGCGGGCGACACGCTCGTTCTGCGGCCCGGCGACGCGGTCACGATCGCCCCGAATCGGCGTCACCGCGTGGAATGGACCGCGCAGGGCGAGACAACCGTGTGGCTCGCGATCCATTACGACTGAGCCGTCGTCGCCCCTTTGGAGAAATTCCCTGCCGCCTTTCGGAATTGCCTGATAGAAATGCCGGGAACAAATTCCGACTATGGAAACGCGCCCGGGGATGTCGAGTCCCGGCATTTCAAGGGCGGTTCACCCAAAGGGGGTACGACGACATGGAGCAACGCAAACGACACGACGGTTTCGAACGTTGGGCCGCGGGCGCGACGGCGCGTCAGGCAGGCAGGGACGATGCGCGTTGGCGCGTCTTTCGCCCCCCCGAGCAGGCCGATTTTCACGGGTTCGTCGTTTGGTGCTACACGCAGGGCGTGTTTCTCGGGCAGGAGTTCGATCGGCGGACCGACACCATTACCCACTGCTACGTGCGCAATGGCGCGTGGGCGGTCCAGTTCGATTCATACGGTGAAGCCTGCGAGCGCGCGTTCGATATTCACACGCCTACGCTGATCCTATATGCGCCTGAGCGCAATGGCAGTGTTTTCATTACCGGCACTGAACAATAGACGCCGGGCGTCACCGCTGCGCGCGACCCGACGCACGATCCAAACGAAAACACCGGGCAGCCAATCGGCTGCCCGGTGTTTTTCACGCCTCGCGAAGCGATAGGCGCGCGTCGACGTTCAGCCGCGGCGCTTGCCGGACGTCAGGTGTAGTTGCGAATATCGTCGATTTCCGTCTGACCGAAATCGTCGCGCTCGGTCAGTGCCAGAATGCGGCGAGCGACGTCCTCAGGCGACGACAGCTTTCCGCTCGCCTTGAGTTCCTGGAACCGGGCCAGCGCCGGAAAGCTTTCCTCGCTGCTGCTCCGAATCGCCTCCTGCATGCCGGTGTCGACCACGCCCGGGGCAAGCGAAACGGCCTGCACGCCGTGCTCGCGATGTTCGGCGTTCACCACGCGCGTATACATATCCAGCGCGGCCTTCGTCGAGCAGTACACGGCCCAGCCGGCGTTCGGATTGCGTCCCGCTCCGGATGAGATGTTCACGATCTGGCGGCGGGCCTGCAGGCCCTGCGTGGCCGCGAGAAAACGCGAGGTCAGCAGCATCACCGAGGTGACGTTCAGCGCGAACGCGGCGCCGATGGCCGCCGGGTCGTTCAATGCAGCGGAATTGGCCACCGGATGCACCGTGCCCGCGTTGTTGATCAGCAGGTACCGGCCGGCATTGCGGGGCAATGCGGCAAAAACGCGCTCGGCAACCTGCGCCGCGGCGGCCGTGTCGGCCAGATCGACGCAAATCTGCTCGAGCTCGACTCCCTTGGCCGCGGCCTGCGCGGCGAGGTCGTCGTCGGTGCGGCGTGCCATCGTGACAAGGCGGGTGCCAGGAGCGAGCAGGCCGCGAGCGAGTGCGGCGCCGAGACCGCGGGACGCACCGGTAAGCAAGGCAATCGTTTGGGACATCGGGAGATGGGCGGCTGGAGCACGCCGCAAAAAATGACGAATGGGACGCCATTATCCGCGCATCGACGCGGTGCCGCTATCCTGACTTTGCGTCGCTTTTCTCGCCGAGCCGGCGTGGCCGCGTCAAAACGACGCCACCGGGCTGCAAAGCGAAATGGTGTATTGCAGAATATAATCGCGAACTTCGCGCGCTGATGACCTACCGTAGTCATAGCGGACTCGGCGAGCCCTCTGCACAACGGTGCGAAGCCGCGCAGCGCTTCGGCGCCATCGCGCGCCAATGCGCGTCAATGCGCGTCAATGCGCCGAATCCCCAAGGTTGTCCGGCCGATACGGGGTTTTGAGTGCTCTGCACATTACCGCCTTATGGGTATATATTCCCCCCTCATGGAAACGATACCGAAAATCATTTCGGCACCTGATGCTGCGTCCGAACGCCCCGTGCCGCCACGTCCGCGTCAATACGACGCGCGGCTCGCACGCTGGCTCGTCACGCCGCTCGTCGACACACGCGTCACGCCGAACCACCTCACCACGCTTCGCCTGATCGTCGGCCTGGCCTGTACCTGGGCATTCGCGCAGGGTGGCTACGCCATGGCCAATCTGGGCGCGGTGCTGCTGGTACTGTCGAACTTCATCGATCACACCGACGGCGAGCTGGCGCGCATCAGCGGCAAGAGCAGCCGTATCGGCCATCTCTATGACCTGGCCTCCGACGCCCTGGTGACCGTGCTGCTGTTCGGTGGCATCGGCATGGGCGTGGATGCCATGGCCCCGGAGCAGTACCCGCTGCCCGTGCCGCTGTCGGCCTCGGCGCTCGGCTGGATCGCCGGCGTTGCCGTGGCGCTGATTTTCTTCCTGCGCATGCGCATCGAGGACCGCGTGGGCAAGGCCGGTACCCGTCAGGCCTCGGTCGGCGGATTCGAGACCGAAGACGTGTTGTATCTCATGCCGCTCGTGACGCTGTTCGATGGCACACGTGGCTTTCTGATCGCCGCGGCGATCGGCGCGCCGGTCTTTGCGCTGTTGGTCATCGCCGATTATGTGCGCGTGATGCGTCGCGCGACGCACGCGAGCATGCTTGCGCCGGACACGGCCAACGGTGCCGCACCGGCGGCCCCAGTCTCCACCGAACCCGCCGCCTTCGCGGCCGACGCCGAAATCGAACGTGCGCTCGACGCCCTCGACATCGACGATGTCTCCCGTGAATTCAAATCGCAGGACGCCTTCGTCTATCTCGAGAAATTCCTGCCGGAGTCGGTGACGCAGCAACTGATCGCCGCCGCGCGCGCGGTCACGCCGAACGTGAACCGCAACTATCTTCCCGGGCACAAGCAAGGCGGCAGCGTGAGCCGACATACGCTCGACGAGCGCGCGCCGTTCGTGGCCGAGCTGTATCGTTCGCCGGCCCTGATGCGGTTTCTCGAGCGGCTCGCCGGCGAAAAGCTGCTCCCCTCGCCGCAGGACGACCCGCACGCTTACGCGCTGTATTACTACACCCGCCCGGGCGACCACATCGGCTGGCACTACGACACTTCCTACTACAAGGGCCGCCGTTACACGCTGCTGCTCGGCGTGGTGGACCAATCGAGCTGCAAGCTCGAATACCGGCTCCACACACGCAACCCGGGCGCTGCGCAGATCGACGGCGCCGTGGCGTATCCGCCGGGGGCGCTGGTGTTCTTCGACGGGGACAAGTTGCATCACCGGATTACGCCGCTCGGCGACAACGAAGAGCGAATCTCGCTCACGTTCGAGTACGTGACCGATCCTCGCATGGGCACCTGGCAGCGCTTCATCTCCAACATGAAGGACGCCATTGCCTACTTCGGATTCCGGCAAGTGTTTCGTCAAGTACTGGGACGGACGAAACGCTAGATGAACCGGACCGCCATCGTCTCTCTCACCCTCGGTTTTGCCCTTTTCGTGGCCCTGCTGATCTGGCAGGGCACGGGATCGGTGATGTCCACGCTGGCCGGCGCCGGCTGGGGGCTGCTGCCGATCGCCGCCTTCCACCTGGTGCCGTTGGTGCTCGACGCCGCCGCGATTCAGGTGCTGGTGGCAAAGTCGTGCTCGCTGCGCCGTGCCACGCTCACCCGCTGGGTCGGCGAATCGGTCAACAGCCTGCTGCCGGCCGGTCAGATCGGCGGACCGATCGCGATGGTTCGCCAGATGAAGCAAAACGGCATGGCCGGGCGCGAGGCGGCGGCGGGCATTACCGTGAGCACCACCTTGCAGGCCGTCGCCCAGATCGTTTTCGCGCTGCTCGGCCTGGCCGTGTTCGGCATTGGCGCGACGCGCGGCACCGGCGACGGCCTGTGGATGCCGATGCTGCTGGCGACCGGGCTCATCTCCGTGCTGCTGTATGGGTTCTATGTCGCGCAACGACGCGGCATCTTCGGCTGGGCGTTTCGCATGCTCTCGAAAATGTCGTCCAAGCGCGACTGGTCGTCGCTGCTCGACCGCGCTGACGCCGTCGACGAGATCGTCCTGCGCATGTACGGCCAGCGCCGCCAGGTGATTGCGAGTTTCCTGCTCAGCCTGGTCGGGTGGATCGTCGGCACGGCCGAAGTGTGGTTGATCTGCCATTTCATGGGCTTCCCGGTCAGCTGGGTCGACGCCCTGCTGCTCGAAAGCCTGGGCCAGGCGATTCGCGGCGCCGCGTTCTTCGTGCCCGGCTCGCTCGGCGTTCAGGAAGGCGGCTATCTGTTGCTCGCTCCGCTCGTGGGCCTGCCGGCCGACGCCGCGCTGGCCCTCTCACTGGCCAAACGCACGCGCGAGTTGCTGCTCGGCGTGCCGGGCCTCGTCTATCTGCATTTCTCCGAACGTGGCTGGCGTCGCCAGCGCGAGGCGCAACAAAACGTGCCGCTGCCGTCCGCCACGGATACTGCACCGCTCTAAAGAAGGAAATCGATCATGCGGGCCATCATTCTCGCCGCAGGCATGGGCCTGCGTTTGCTCCAGCCCGAGGACAAGCAGTCGCCCAAGTGCCTGCTGAAGTTCGACGGCATGTCGCTGCTCGAGCGCCACCTGCGCATGCTGGCGGCCGCCGGTATCACCGACGTCGTGCTCGCGCTCGGCTTTCACCACGAACAGGTGAGCGAGGAGCTCGATCGCCTGAACTGGACGCCGCGCCCGAAGATCTGCCTCAATCCCGAATTCCATCTCGGCAGCGTGCTCACGCTGCATACCGCCGCGGAGGCCATGACCGCTGGCGGCGACGTGCTCGTCATGGACGCCGACGTGCTCTACGACCAGCGCATTTTCAACGCGCTCGTGGCCGGCAAGACCGCCAATCGCCTGCTCATCGACCGTGATTTCGAAGTCGGCGACGAGCCGGTCAAGCTGTGTCTGCGCGACGGCGTACCGGTCGAGTTGCGCAAGCAGGTCATGGTCGGCCTGACGTACGACACGGTCGGCGAATCCGTCGGCTTTTTCCGTTTCAACGAAGCGACGGCCGCGCGCCTTGCCGAAATCACGCGCGATTACGTCGAAACGGGCCGCGCCAAGATGCCGCACGAAGAGGCCGTGCGCGATCTGCTGCTCGAGCGCGGTGCGCAATTCGAGACCGCCGACGTCACCGGCTTCCCGTGGATCGAAATCGACTACCCTGAAGACGTGAAGCGTGCCGCCGAACAGGTGCTGCCGCAGCTCGAACCACTGACCATGGTGTCCGAATGAACGCTCCCGACGCATTTACCCTCCCGCCGACGGCAACGCGCGCCGCGCGCCTGCGCGCCATGCTGCGCAGCCAGCAACTCGAATTTCTCATGGAAGCCCACAACGGCCTGTCCGCGCGCATTGTGCGCGAGGCGGGCTTCAAGGGCATCTGGGCATCCGGTCTGGCTATCTCGGCGCAGTTCGGCGTACGCGACAACAACGAAGCGAGCTGGACGCAAGTCGTCGACAACCTCGAGTTCATGGCCGACGCGAGCGATCTGCCGATCCTGCTCGACGGCGACACCGGCTACGGCAACTTCAACAACATGCGGCGCCTCGTGCGCAAGCTCGAGCAACGCGGCGTTGCCGGCGTCTGCATCGAAGACAAGGTCTTCCCGAAGACCAACAGCTTCATCGGTGGCGAGCGCCAGCCGCTGGCCGACGTCGACGAATTCTGCGGCAAGATCAAGGCAGGCAAGGACTCGCAGGGCGACGACGACTTCTCGATCGTCGCACGCGTCGAGGCCCTGATCGCAGGCTGGGGCATGGAAGAAGCCCTGCGCCGCGCCGAGGCGTACCGTCTGGCCGGCGCCGACGCCATCCTGATCCACAGCAAGCTCAAGCGTGCCGACGAGATCGTGCAGTTCGCCCGCGAATGGGATAACCGCTGCCCGCTGGTGATCGTGCCGACCAAGTACTACAGCACCCCGACCGACGTTTTCCGGGACGCCGGCATCAGCGTGGTGATCTGGGCGAACCACCTGATCCGCGCGGCCACCTCCGCCATGCAGGCGGTCGCCGCGGAGATCCATCGCAGCGAAACGCTGGTCAACGTCGAGGACCGCATCGCGACCGTCGACGAGATTTTCCGCCTGCAGGACGCCGAGGAATACGCCCGGGCCGAAGATCGTTACCTGTCGGCCGCGAATGCGCCGCGCTCGGCCATCGTGCTGGCGGCGAGCCGTGGCAAGAATCTGGAAAGCGTGACGACCGATCGCCCGAAGGTGATGCTGCCTGTGGCCGGCAAGCCGCTGCTGCGCTGGCTGGTCGATGGCTTCAAGAAGCAGGGCGTGAACGACATCACGGTCGTGGGCGGCTACCGTGCCGACGCCATCGACACGGCCGGCATCACGCTGGCCGTGAACGAACGCCACGCCGAAACCGGCGAACTGGCCTCGCTCGCGCAGGTGGCCAACGCGTTTGCGCACGACACCGTGATCTCCTACGGCGACCTGCTGTTCCGCAGCTACATCGTGCGCGATCTGGTCGAGAGCGAGGCTGACTTTACCGTCGTGGTCGACTCGAGCGCCGCGACCACGGCCAACGCCGCGAACGCCAGCGTGCGCGACTTCGCCTATTGCTCGTCAGGCGACGATCGCGGGCTTTTCGGCCAGCAAGCGCGGCTCGAGAAGATCAGCGGCGACGCATCCGACGCCGGGCGCACACCGAACGGCCGCTGGATCGGCCTGCTGGGCGTACGCGGCGACGACGGCCGCGCGCGACTCCAGCGTGTCTTCGCGGCGTTGCAGACGCGCCCGGATTTCGACCGGCTCGGCATGCCGGAGCTCATCAACGCGCTCGCGGCCGACGGCGCCGCCATCGCGGTGCAATACGTGCACGGCCACTGGCGAGGGGTGAACGACATGGAGGAATTCCGCCGCGCGGGCGACTTCGCCCACGGTCAGACGCCCTTCAGCGGCGCAGCGTCGGAGGCACAAGGTGATTGAGGCGGGACAATTCGTCGAAGCCGCACGCAAGCATGGCTTCACTTGGTACACCGGCGTGCCCTGCTCGTTCCTCACGCCGTTCATCAACTACGTGCTGCAAGACCCCACGCTGCACTATCTGTCGGCGGCCAACGAAGGTGACGCGGTCGCCATTGCGGCCGGCGCGACCCTCGGCGAGGGCCGTGGCGCCCGTTCGGTCACGATGATGCAGAACTCGGGGCTGGGCAACGCCGTGAGTCCGCTCACGTCGCTCACATGGACGTTCCGCCTGCCGCAGTTGCTGATCGTAACGTGGCGCGGCCAGCCCGGCATCACCGACGAACCCCAGCACGCCCTCATGGGCCCCATCACGCCGGCCATGCTCGATCTGATGGAAGTGCCCTGGGAGCTGTTCCCGACCGAACCCGAGGCGATCGCGCCCGCGCTGGCGCGCGCCGTTCGCCACATGGACGAGACCGGACGCCCCTACGCGCTCGTGATGCAAAAAGGCAGTGTGGCGCCTTACCCGCTGCAACCGGCCGAGCGTCCGGCGCGTGCGGCGCAGCCGGCGCCCGTGTCGATGATGCGCGGCGTCGCGCCGTCCGGGCTGCCGACCCGCCGCGACGCGCTCGAACGCGTGATCGCTCACACGCCGCTCGAAGGCACGGTGGTGCTGGCGTCCACGGGCTTTTGTGGACGCGAGCTCTACGCACTCGGTGATCGCGCCAACCAGCTGTACATGGTCGGCTCGATGGGATGCGTCACCACGCTGGCGCTGGGCCTGGCGCTCGCACGTCCGGACCTGCGCGTGGTCGCGCTCGACGGCGACGGGGCCGCGCTCATGCGCATGGGCGCGTTCGCGACCCTGGGCGCCTATGGTCCGTCCAACCTCGTCCATCTGCTGCTCGACAACGCCTCGCACGACTCTACCGGCGCCCAGGCCACCGTCTCGCCGAGCGTTTCCTTCGCGGGCGTGGCCGCCGCCAGCGGCTATGCGCTCGCGCTCGAGGGCGACACGCTCGACGTGGTCGAGGCACTGTTCGACGCCCGCACGGCCAGCCTGAGCGAAGGCCCGCGTTTCGCGTGCCTGAGCACTCGCCCGGGTACGCCAGACGGGCTGCCGCGGCCGAAGGTCACGCCCGAGACGGTCAGGGCGCGACTGATGGACCATATTGCACAACGCGCCCCGGCTTCGGCCTGAGCGACCGATCATTCACGATATCCGACGAGGAAGCTTCGCCATGCTGTTACTGAATCCGGGCCCCGTTACGCTGACCGAGCGCGTCCGCAAGAGCTTGCTGCAACCCGACCTGTGCCACCGCGAGCCGGAATTCTTCGATTTGCAGGAAGAAGCCCGCACGCGCCTGAACGCCGTGTACGGCCTCGACCCCGCAGTTTGGACGCCGGTGCTGATGACCGGCTCGGGCACGGCCGCCGTGGAGAGCATGACCGCCGGACTCGTGCCGGAAGGCGGGCGTTTGCTGATCGTCGAGAATGGCGTTTACGGCGAACGGATCTCACAGATCGCCAGGCAGTACCGCATCGATCACGACATTCTCCATTTCGAGTGGATGCAGGCGCCCGATCTCGCGCAGATCGAGGCCAAGCTCGACTCGGCCGGGGATCGTCCGTACACGAATGTCGCGATCATCCACCACGAAACCACCACGGGCCGCCTGAATGCGCTCGCGGGTGTGGCAGCCGCGTGCCGCGCGCGTGGCATCGACCTGCTCGTCGACGGCGTGAGCAGCTTCGCGGCCGAAGCCATCGACTTCGACGATACGGCGATTGCCGCCGTGGCCGCCACCGCGAACAAATGCGTGCACGGCGTGCCGGGGGTGTCGTTCGTGATGGTGCGCAAGACGGCGCTGGCCAAGGCCTTCAGTCGCACGTATTACCTCGACATCGCGCGCCTGGCCAAGCTGCAGGCCGAGCGCAACACGCCGTTCACGCCTTCCGTGCATGCGTACTACGCGCTGGTCGAAGCGCTGCGCGAACTCGAAGACGCCGGCGGCTGGCAAGCGCGCCATGCTCACTACGCCTCGCTGGCCGAGCAGGCGCGCGCCGGTCTGGCCGCACTGGGCATCGACAGCGTGCTCCCGCCCAACGAGTCGTCGGTCGTGCTGCGCGCGTACAAGCTGCCCGCGGGGGTGGACTATCCGCGCCTGCATGACTGGCTCAAGGCCGACGGCTTCGTGATCTATGCAGGCCAGGGCGGCCTGTCCAGCGAACTGTTCCGCATCTCGACGATGGGCAACCTCACGTCCGCCGACATCGACCGCCTGCTCGCTTCGTTCGCCCGCCTGGTGAAGTGAGCGCGGGGACGGACGTTCAGCCATGACCGATTTGCTAGCCAGCATCCACTCCCCGACCGATCTGCGCGCACTGTCGCGCGCCGACCTGCGGCGCCTGGCCGACGAGCTGCGCGCCTGCGTGCTCGAAAACGTCTCGCGCACCGGCGGGCATCTCTCGTCGAACCTCGGCACTGTCGAGTTGACGATCGCCCTGCACTACGTCTTCGATACCCCCAACGATCGCATCGTCTGGGATGTGGGACACCAGACGTACCCGCACAAGATCCTCACGGGACGCCGCGAGGCCATGCCCTCCCTGCGTCAGTGGCAAGGCTTGTCGGGCTTTCCCAAGCGTGACGAATCGCCATACGACACGTTCGGCACGGCGCATTCGAGCACGTCGATTTCCGCCGCGCTGGGCATGGCGCTGGCGAGCAAGGTCAAGGGCGAGAAGCGACATTCGATCGCCGTGATCGGCGACGGCGCCATGACGGCGGGCGAAGCGTTCGAGGCGCTCAACAACGCCGGCGTGTACGACGACCTGCCGTTCCTTGTCGTGCTCAACGACAACGACATGTCGATCTCGCCGCCGGTGGGCGCGCTCAATCAATATCTCACGCGCCTGATGTCCGGCCAGTTCTATTCGGCGGGCAAGGAAAGTGTGCGCAATCTGTTGCGCAATGCCCCCGCGCCCATGCGCGAGCTGGCCCACCGGCTCGAAGAGCATGCGAAAGCCATCGTCTCGCCCACGGGCACGATGTTCGAAGAGTTCGGCTTCAACTATCTTGGTCCCATCGACGGCCACGATCTCGACGCCCTCATCCCCGCGCTGGAAAACATCAAGGCGCTCAGGGGCCCGCAGTTTCTGCATGTCGTCACGCGCAAGGGGCGCGGATACAAGCTCGCCGAGGCCGACCCCGTGCTGTACCACGGCCCGGGCAAGTTCAACCCGAGCGAAGGCATTCGCCCCGCCGCACCGGGCACCGCGGCGGCCAGGACGTACACGCAGGTCTTCGGCGAGTGGTTGTGCGACGCCGCGGCGGCGGACAAGCGCGTGGTGGGCATCACCCCCGCCATGCGCGAAGGCTCCGGGCTCGTCGAATTCGAGAAGCGTTTTCCCGAGCGGTATTACGACGTCGGCATTGCCGAACAGCACGCAGTCACGTTTGCGGGCGGGCTCGCGACCGAGGGGCTGCGGCCTGTGGTCGCCATCTACTCGACGTTCCTGCAACGCGGCTACGACCAGTTGATTCACGACGTCGCCTTGCAGAATCTGCCAGTCGTCTTCGCGATCGACCGCGGCGGCCTGGTCGGCGCCGATGGCGCCACGCATGCGGGTGCGTACGACATGGCCTATCTGAGATGCATTCCGAACATGGTCGTCATGGCGCCGGCCGACGAAAGCGAATGCCGCCAGATGTTGCAGACGGCGCTCGGCATCGGGGGCCCCAGCGCCGTGCGCTATCCGCGCGGCACGGGTCCCGGCGTCAAGACCGAAGCGCAGCTGTCGACGTTGCCCTTGGGACGGGCGCAGACACGCCGACGCAGCGCCGCCCCGGCGGGCCGTCGTGTGGCCATCCTGGCCTTTGGTTCGATGGTGGCCCCGGCGGAGCAGGTGGCCGGCGAGTTCGACGCGAGCGTGCTTAACATGCGCTTCGTCAAGCCGCTGGACGAAGCGGCGGTGCTGGAGGTCGCGCGCACGCACGATCTCGTTGTCACGCTGGAGGAAGGGGCGATCATGGGTGGCGCGGGCACGGCGTGTGTCGAAGCGCTCAATGCCCACGGCGTGCAGGTGCCGGTGCTGCAACTGGGACTGCCCGATATTTACATCGATCAGGGCACGCCCGCGCAGCAGCTCGCGTCGGTCGGCCTGGACGCCACGGGCATCGCGGCGTCGATCCGTCGCGCGCTGGCCGCGCGCCTCGGCGGCAAGGTCGAGGCCGTCGGGACAGGCGTCGCGGGCGAGGCGCTCCACTCGCCGCACCCGTAAGCGCGAAGTGCATCACGGCCCCTCGGACGCCCAGGGGGCCGGTCCCGAAAGAAAAACGGCACCTCGCGGTGCCGTTTTTCTTGCCCAGGCAAATCCGTCGACCGATTCGCAGGCGCGTCCGTGCCGTCAGGATTTCGGTGGCGGCACGTGAGGCTCGCGCGGCTTGCCCATGAGCACGGGCTGGAAGAACACGGCGCCGATGAGCGTGCACACCAGCGACAACGCCAGCAGCTTGCCCATGCTCGACGTGCCCGGGTGGTGCGAGAGCCACAGGCTGCCGAAGGCGATGCCGGTGGTGGCGGCGGACAGTACGATCGCCTGCGTGAGGCTCGACGCCAGCAACCGCGTCTTGCCTTCGCGCCAGGCAATCACGTAGTAGATCTTGAAAGCCACGCCCACGCCAAGCAGCAACGGCAGCGCGATGATGTTCGCGAAGTTCAGCGGCAGCCCGATCAGCACGGAAATCTCCAGCGTGACCGCCGCCGAGACCAGCAGCGGCACGAGCGTGCGCAGCACGTCGCCAAACTTGCGCAGTGCCAGCCAGAGCAACACGGTGATCGAAAGCAGCGCCCAGGCGCCCGCCTCGATGAACGAGCGGATGATGGTGTCGGCCGAGCGAAGAATCGAGATCGGCCCGCCGACGGCGTCCGGGGTCGTCGCCAGCACGGCTGCGCTGAACTTGCGCAGCATGGCGTCGTCGCTCGGATCGGCGCCCTTCTCAACGCGCGGCGAGATATTCACGAGCGCACGGCCGTCAGCCGCCACCCATTGCGAGACGATGTCGCGAGGCAGCGTCTCGCGCGTGACCTCGTGCGGCTGCAACGCATCGCGCAGTTGGCCGAGCGCCAGCTTGAGCGGGTCGGCAATCGCGCGATCCGCACGGTCGCGCGTGGCGGCGTCGGCCGCCGCCAGTTTGCGCAGCGCAGCGGCAAGGCGCTGGGCCTCCCTGGCTCCTTCGCCCGGATGATCGAGCGCGGCATCTTCCAACTGCCCCGCTGCCGTCCTGAGCGACGACACGCGGGCGGCGTCCGCCCCCGGCGCGAGCGGCGTTTGCGTGAGCACCGGCATGAGCGACGCGGAGGCCGTGGCAATTTGCGCGAGCTTGGCCGGCTGATCGGCCGGCATGAACGTCGTGAGCGTGACCACGCGGCCCACCTCGGGCACCGCGCGAAGCCTTGCGGCATCGGCGTCGGCGGCGGCGAGATTCGGTGCGAGCAGTTGCACGTCGTTTACGCCGGCCTCCGGCGAGTTGGCCAGGTCGTTGAGCGTGGCCATCGACTCGGTCTTCGGGTCCTTCAGGTGAAGCGGATTGAAGTCGAAGTGCAGATGCGCGAGCAGCGGCAGACCGGCCACCACCAGCGCCAGCGTGCCGTACAGCAGCGGATTGCGGTACCTTTCGGTGAAATCGTCCACCCGGCCGAGGCTGCGAAAGCCCGGCGGGCTGGCCTCGCCCCTGGGCTTGAGCACGCTGATGAGCGCAGGCAGCAAGGTGATGGCCGACGGGAAGGCCACGCACAGAATCCCCACACCGGCGATCAACCCGAGTTCGGACACACCGCGATAGTCGGTCGGCAGAAACGAGAAGAAGCTCGCGGCCGTGGCGGCGGCGGCCAGCGACAACGGCATCGCAATCGCGCGGCCCGCGGCAACGAGCGCGCCGCGCAACGCTGCTTCGCCCTCGTGCCCCGCCTTGCCGCCGCGCTCACCAGCCTCGCCACGGGCGTCCCACCGATGGCGCTCCTCGCGGTATCGCACACCGAACTGGATACCGAAGTCCACGCCGATGCCAACGAACAGCACCGCGAACGCGACCGAGATCATGTTGAGCGCGCCGACCATCATCAGGCCCAGCGCAAATGTGACGGCCAGTCCGGCGAGCAGCGTAATGAACACCGCCAGAATCATCTTGCCCGAGCGCACCGCCAGCCAGAGCACGACCAGCACGGCAAGCAGCGTGATGACGGCGTTCGGACCGGCGTCCTCGCGCACCGAGGCAAACTCCTCGTCGGACAGCGGCCGCGACCCGGTCAGGCGCACCCGGGCGCCGTAGCGCTCGGCAAGCTTGAGCTCGGCCGCGGCCTCGCGAATGCGCGTGGCCGCGTTCGCCCCGGCTTCGAGCGACGCGTAGTCGACCACCGGCTGCACCTGCACATAACTGCGCGCCACGGTGTCGGGCGTGACGAGCCCGCGCCAGGACATCGCCGCCGCACGACCGGCCAGCACGGCCTCGGTCGTATCGGCCGCGTGTCCCAGAAGGTCGCGCATATCCGCAAGCTTCACCTGCCCGGTGAGCAGCGGCGTTTGCAGCGTGACCGACAGCAGGTTCGACAGGCCGGTCAGGCTCGGGTCCTGCGCCAGACGATTGAGCAGGGGCTTGGCGTCTTCGAGCTTCCCTGTGAGCGACTTCACGTCGTCCAGCGTCGCGAAGAGCAACGCATTGTGCGCGAAGAATTCGCCCGCTCCCGGCCGGCTCACCGCACGAAACACGTCGGTCTCGGTCGCGAGTCGGGCGGCCAGCTCGGCGGCCGCCTTGTCCGCGAACTCCACGGCGGGCGCGTCCACGACGGCCAGCGTCATGTCGGTTTTCTGCGGGAAGGCACGATCGATCTCGCGGCCACGCTCGGCGGCCGGCGTGTTCGAGTCGATCAGGCTCGAAATGTCGGTGTTGATCGCAAAATGTTTGGCGACGTACACACAACTCGCCATCACGAGCAGCAGCGAAGCGAAGATGACCGGGTACGCGTGCTTCGCCGAAAATCGGACGATGCGTACCACGAGCGAAGTCAGCATGTAGCGGTTCCGGAAGGTAAAGACGGTGTCTCCGCCGCGCTCGCAGCCCCCAAACACGTAACGAAACGTTAGCCGGAGGGCCTGGCGGGGAACCAATCGCGGACGTTGTCCGTCGATCAGCCATTGAAACGCGGGGAAACGGTGTATTGACGAAATCGCAGCAGTATACAAGGCCGCGTGCACTACACTACCGCCTACCCGATTTAAACCGACGATCTCAGGTATGAACAAATTCCTCGTGACAGCATTCAGCGCTGTCGCCTTCAGCGGCATCGGCATGTCGAGCGCCTGGGCGCAGGCCGGCACGTCCAATCCGAACGACATGGTGAAAACGGCCGTCGAGACGGTCGTCAAGGCCGCCAAGGCCGACCCTGCCGCGCGCGACGGCGACGTGGCGGCCACGGCCCGCGTGGTGGCGCGCGACTTTCTGCCCTACACCGATTTCCTTCGCACCACGCGCTACGCGGTCGGCCCGAAGGCCTTCGACAGCGCCACGCCGGCGCAGCAGCAGCAAGTCTTCGAACAGTTCCAGCAACTGCTGGTCAATACCTTCGCCCTGCAACTCTCGCAGGTGCGCGGCACACAGATTTCGTTCAAGTTCGCCCCGGCCAAACTCACCGCGGCCAGCAACGACGTCGTGGTCGGCGCCACGGTCAGCGGCACCGGCGACAATCTGTCGGTGGCCTACCGATTGGCAAAAACCGACAAGGGCTGGAAGATCTACGACATCAACATGATGGGCGAGAACGTGGCCAATGCCTGGCTCATCCAGTTGTATCAACCTCAGTTCAAGGCGCGCATCGAGCAGGGTGGCATCGACAGCCTGATTGGCTACCTGCGCGAGAAGAACGCAAGATTTGGCAAATAAAACAAGGACTTGACATTGATTTTCAGGGCCGGCGCGGTCCTCCGGGCGCGCCAATCCCGGCGCCGGACTCGTCTGTGCGCGGCGTTGGCGGGAGACGGGCGCCGGACAGGGGCAGGACAAGCTCCGGATCGGGGGACGGATAGGGGCGGAACAAGGCGTGATGGATCGACGTTTTCGCAACACACCGCGACGCCCGTCAACCGGGGGTCATCAGCAATAATTGGCCGCGGCGGTTACAATCGTCGCTTGTCAAACGACCGGACGGCGGTCCCCTCGACGGGTACACGCGATTTGCCATCAAAACTGGCCTCGCGCGTTCCATGCGCCCACATGCACGACATGGGAACCCGATAGCAACCGCCATCCCGGCCGACCTGAGCCGGAGAGCTGAATGCAAGTCATACTTGCCCAACCCCGCGGGTTTTGTGCGGGTGTCATACGTGCGATCGATATCGTCGAGCGCGCCCTGGAAAAATACGGCGCCCCCGTCTACGTGCGTCATGAGATCGTCCACAACAAGCACGTGGTCGACTCGCTCAAGGCCAAGGGCGCGCGCTTCATCGACGAGTTGTCCGAAGCCCCCGCGGGCGCTGTCACCATCTTCAGCGCGCACGGCGTCGCGCGCGTCGTCGAACAGGAAGCGGAAGTCCGCGGCCTGAAGGTGCTCAATGCGACCTGCCCGCTCGTGACGAAGGTGCACATCCAGGGCAAGAATTACGTGTCCGCGGGCCGCGAAGTCATTCTGATCGGTCACGCCGGCCACCCGGAAGTCGAAGGGACCATGGGGCAGATCGACGGCCCCGTGCACCTGGTGCAGACCGAGGACGATGTGGATGCGCTCGCGCTCGCCATCGACACCCCGGTGTCGTACGTGACGCAGACCACGCTGTCGGTCGACGAGACTCGCGGTATCATTGCTGCGCTGCAACGTCGTTTTACCGACATCGTCGGCCCGAACACCAAGGACATCTGCTATGCCACGCAGAACCGCCAGACCGCCGTGCGCGAGTTGTGCGAGCGTGTGGACGTGCTGCTCGTGGTCGGCGCGACGAACAGCTCGAATTCGAACCGCCTGCGCGAAATCGGCTCCGAAATGGGGCTGCCGAGCTACCTTGTGGCCGATGGCTCCGAGGTAAATCCGGAATGGGTACGCGGTCAGGCCCGCATCGGCATTACCGCGGGGGCGTCCGCGCCCGAGCGCATGGTCGAAGACGTGATCGACGCGCTGCGTCGCATCGACACGGTCGAAGTGACTCTCATGGACGGCATCGAAGAAACCATTCAGTTTCGCCTGCCGTCGGAATTGACCAAAGACGAGCCGGTTGCCGCGCGCCACGCGGTCGCCGGCTAACGCAACACGAACAGGAGCCGAACTTGGCCATCCCCTTCCTCCAACAGGCGTACGTTGGCGCCTACCTGATGAAGCAACGCTTCAAGGGCAACAAGCGCTACCCGCTGGTGCTCATGCTCGAACCGTTGTTCCGTTGCAACCTCGCCTGCTCGGGCTGCGGCAAGATCGACTATCCGGACCCCATCCTGAATCAGCGCGTCTCGCTCAAGGAATCGCTCGACGCGGTCGACGAGTGCGGCGCCCCGGTTGTCTCCATTGCCGGTGGCGAGCCGCTGCTGCACAAGGAAATGCCGCAGATCGTCAAGGGCATCATCGAACGCAAGAAGTTCGTGTATCTCTGCACGAACGCACTGCTGCTCGAGAAAAAGATCGACGATTACGAGCCGAGCCCGTTCTTCGTTTGGTCGATCCACCTCGACGGCGACCGTGAAATGCACGACGCGGCCGTGTCCCAGGAAGGTGTGTACGACCGTGCCGTGGCCGCCATCAAGCTGGCCAAGTCGCGCGGCTTCCGCGTGAACATCAACTGCACGCTGTTCAACAACGCCGATCCCGAGAAAGTCGCCAGGTTCTTCGATTCGACCAAGGACCTGGGTCTCGACGGCATTACCGTCTCGCCGGGCTATGCCTACGAGCGCGCCCCGGATCAGCAACACTTCCTGAATCGCTCGAAGACCAAGCAGTTGTTCCGCGACATTCTCAAGCGCGGTGACGGTGGCAAGAAGTGGACGTTCAGCCAGTCGAGCCTGTTCCTCGACTTCCTCGCCGGCAACCGCTCGTATCACTGCACGCCGTGGGGCAACCCGACGCGCACCGTGTTCGGCTGGCAGCGCCCGTGCTACCTGCTTGGCGAAGGCTACGCGAAGACGTACACGGAACTGATGGAAACCACCGACTGGGACAAGTACGGCGTGGGCAACTACGAGAAGTGCGCGGACTGCATGGTCCACAGCGGCTTCGAAGCCACTGCCGTGAACGAGACGATGTCGCACCCGCTGCGCGCGCTGGGCGTGGCGCTCAAGGGCGTGCGCACCGACGGTCCGATGGCCGACGACATCTCGTTCGCCAAGCAGCGGCCGGCCGAGTACGTGTTCTCGAAGCACGTCGAGATCAAGCTCGACGAACTGCGCCGGGCCAAGGCGTAAATGCCGTCGCGAGTGCTGGTCACCGGCGCCTCCGGGTTCGTCGGTTCCGCGGTGGCTCGCACGGCGCTTGCACGCGGTCACGAGGTTCGCCTGCTGGTGCGTGGCTCCAGCCCCCGCGCGAATCTCGCCGATCTGCCTGTCGAGGTCGTGGAAGGCGACATGCGCGACGCTGCCTCGATGCAACGCGCGCTCGCCGGATGCGACGCCCTGCTCCACGTCGCCGCCGATTATCGACTCTGGGCAAAAGATCCCAACGACATCATGCGGGCCAATATCGACGGTACGCGCACGGTGATGGACGCCGCGCTGCGCGCCGGCGTCCAGCGCGTGGTGTATACGAGCAGCGTAGCCACGCTGCGCGTGCACGATGCCGTCGGCCCGGTCGACGAAACCCGCCCGAACGACGAAGCCACGACCATCGGCGTCTACAAGCGCAGCAAGGTCGCGGCCGAGCGACTGGTTGAGCGCATGATCGCCAACGACGGCCTGCCGGCCGTCATCGTCAATCCGTCCACCCCGATCGGCCCGCGCGACATCAAGCCTACGCCGACCGGACGCATCATCGTAGAAGCGGCGCAGGGCAAGATTCCGGCGTTCGTCGACACCGGCCTGAATCTCGTGCATGTCGACGACTGCGCCGAAGGGCACTTGCTGGCGCTGGAGCGCGGCCGCATCGGCGAGCGCTACATTCTCGGCGGCGACGATGTGCTGCTGCGCGACATGCTCGCCGGCATTGCCGACATGGTCGGCCGCAAGGCGCCCACGATCGCCCTGCCGCGCTGGCCGCTCTACCCGCTGGCGATGGCCGCACAAGGCGTGGCGCGCTTCACGGGCAAGGAGCCCTTCGTGACGGTCGACGGCCTGAAGATGTCGCGCTATCACATGTTCTTCTCGTCGGAGAAGGCCAGGCGCGATCTCGGCTACACTGCCCGCCCCTACGCCGACGGCCTGCGCGATGCGCTTGCCTGGTTTGGTTCCGCTGGATATCTCTCATGACTGTTCTGGCCTGGATCGCCGCGCTCTCGCTGGCCATCTGGATCTATCTGCTCAGCTCGCAAGGCGGCTTCTGGCGCGCCCGTGAGCGCGACGATCTCGACGACGACACCCTGCCCGTTCCCGCGACGTGGCCGGCGGTCGCCGTCATCATTCCCGCGCGCAACGAAGCCGAGTCGATCGGCCAGGTGGTGGAATCGCTGTGTCGTCAGGATTACGCGGGGCGCCTGCGCATCGTGGTGGTCGACGATCAGAGCAGCGACGGCACCGCCGATCTGGCTCGCGACGCCGCCGCGCGTGCCGCCGCCGAAGGGTTCACGCGCCGCGTGGACGTGCTCGGCGGCCAGCCCCTGCCGGGGGGATGGACGGGCAAGATGTGGGCCGTGCGTCAGGGCGTGGCGTTTGCAAGCGACCCCGCCACGAACGACGACGGCGTGCCGCCGGACTACCTGCTGCATACCGACGCCGACATCGCGCACTCGCCAGATAACGTACGCCGTCTGGTCACGCGTGCCACGGGCGACGATCGCGTGCTCGTCTCGCTCATGGCGAGGCTGCGCTGCACGGCCTGGTTCGAGCGCACGCTAATCCCGGCGTTCGTGCTGTTCTTCCAGATGCTCTACCCGTTCGCGTGGGTCAACGATCCCAACAGGCGCATGGCGGCCGCGGCCGGCGGGTGCATGCTGATTCATCGCGCCTCGCTTGAAGCGGGCGGGGGAATCGAAGCCATTCGCGACGAGATCATCGACGACTGCGCCATGGGCCGTCTGCTCAAGAAGCAGGGATCGATCTGGCTGGGACTCACGCAGCGCGCCGTGAGCGTGCGTCCGTACGACAACCTCGGCGAAATTCGCAAGATGGTGTCGCGCACCGCGTACGCGCAGTTGAAGTATTCGCCGGTGCTGCTCGCGGGCACGCTAGTGTCGCTGCTGCTCACATTCATCGCGCCACCGGTCATGACGATCTTCGCCACGGGAATCGCCCAGTGGCTGGGGTTGTTCGCCTGGCTGGCCATGACGCTGGCATATCTGCCGATACTGCGCTTCTACCGCCAGCCGTCGAGCTTCGGTCCCATGCTGCCGCTGGTGGCTGCGCTTTACACCGTCTTCACCTTCGACTCGGCGCTGCAGCATTGGCGCGGTCGCGGCGGCATGTGGAAGGGACGCGCACAGGCCCGCGGGCAGCAATCCTCGGACGCATGATCCGACGCCATCACGAACGTCGGCGCCATTGCCTCCGAGAAAAAAATGCCAGCGTGTTCAAAGACACGCTGGCATTTTTTTAGACACGCGGCGCCAGCAACCTTCCGACCGTCTATCCGGTGCCTGCCGATACCGGGCGGCGCGCACGAATCGCGTCAGATACCCGCCGCGTCCGCACCGAAGCCTTCGCCCAACTTGAGCGCGACGATCTGGCGGCCATGGCGCAGCGCCTGCCTGGCGCGGCCGGCGTCCTGTCCGACGCGCAGTAGCGCGGGCAGTTGCCTCGGATTGGCGGCGAGCGAGCGCAGCACGCCGAGGATATCGGTGGAACCGTCGCTGCGCATGCCCGCCAGCGCCGCCGGCGGCAACGTCCGCTCGGCCGGATCGATCACTACCCGCGCCACCACGAACGGCAGGCCGTGCGCGTGAGCGACACGCGCGACGATGTGCGACTCCATGTCGGCCGCCGCCGCCCCGCTCTCGCGGAACAGGGCTGCCTTGTCGCCCACGCTGACCACCGGCGCCGTCACGCCCGCCATGTCGGCACGCAGGGCGCCGGGCATCGCGCGATGCAACGCGTCGGCCCAGGCGATGGACGTGACATACTCGTGCGCCTGTCGCGGCATGTCGAGTACCTTGTGCGCGATGACCCACTGCCCGGGCGTCAGACCGGGAATCAGCCCACCGGCCGTGCCGAAGCTCACCAACCCGCGCGCGCCGCCCGAGGAGGCGATCGCTCCCTCCAGATCGGCGGCAAGCGTGGCATTTTGCGCGCACACCACCCGTACGCCGTCGCCGCGCGCAATGCGCGCCTCGAACGGCATGCCGGTCACCACGATGACGGAGGGACGCATGAGTGTTTGCGCGCGCTTGGTCATTACATGCCGCAAGGGACCGGGCAGTCGTTGCGAACCGTCAGGTTCCGGTAGCGGGCGAGTGCCCACAGCGGGAAGAACTTGCGATAGCCGTGGTAGCGCAGGTAGAACACACGCGGGAACCCCGTGGCCGTGTAGAGGGCTTCGTCCCACAGCCCCTCATCGTTCTGCGTGTCGAGGAGATAGTCGATGCCGCGCTTGACCGCCGGGTCATTGGCCTTGCCCGCCGCCATCAGACCGAGCAATGCCCAGGCGGTCTGCGACGACGTGCTCGGCGCCGATTCGTAGCCCTTGTACTCGAGCTTGTAGCTGTCACCGTCCTCGCCCCAGCCGCCATCGGCGTTCTGGATCGAGATCAGCCATTGGGCCGCGCGCGCGAGCGCCGGGTGCTCCGGCGTCAATCCCGCGGCCTGCAAGCCGCACATGGCGGACCATGTGCCGTACACGTAATTCATGCCCCAGCGGCCGTACCAGCTGCCGTCGGCTTCCTGATCGTCGAGAATATATTTCAGTGCCAGTTCAGCCGAGGCGCGACGCTCGGGCGACGACGGCAACTGGGCGAGCATCGACAGGCAACGGGCCGAGACGTCGACGGTGGGCGGATCGAGCAGCGCCCCGTGATCCGAGAACGGAATGTTGTTCAGGTAAAGATGCGTGTTTTCCGGCTCGAATGCGCCCCATCCGCCGTTACTGCTTTGCATGCCGATGACCCATTCGGTACCCCGGTCGATGGCATGGCGCATCGGCCGAGTGCTGGCGTCGACCTTGTCGTTCTCGAACTTGCCGGCAAGCTTCTCATAGCGGTCCATCGCCATCGCCACCACGGCGGTATCGTCCACATCCGGGTAATGTGGATTGGCGAACTGGAATGCCCAGCCGCCGGGGCGCACGTTCGGACGACGCGAGATCCAGTCGCCGCGCACGTCCAGAATCTGCAACGGGATGAGCCACTCCAGCCCCTTGCCCGCCATTTCGATGGCGCGCTTGTCTCCCGTCTCGAGCAATGCGTGCGCCGACAGCGCGGTATCCCACACGGGCGACAGGCAGGGCTGCACATACGTTTCGTGGTCGGCCGGCGTGACCAGCTTTTCGACCGACTTGCGGGCAATGGCGCGGCTCGGATGATCCTCCGGGTAGCCGAGCACGTCGTACATCATGACCGCATTGGCCATGGCCGGATAAATCGCACCGAGCCCGTCCTCGCCGTTGAGCCGCTCCTCCACGAACGCCACCGCGCGATCGATCGACTTCTGGCGCAGCCGCTTCGGAAAGCACGGGTCGAGCGCGCGCAGCACGTGATCGACGCCCGAGAAGAACGTGAACCAGAAGCGGCTCTGATGCGGGGCCCGCTTGGGCGGGCCCACGTCCTTCGGGTTGCCGATGAACAGCTCGTCGATCTGCACGCCTTTCGGGTTGCGCGCAAGCGGACGCCGGGCCTGCAGCACCAGCAGCGGCACGATCACCGTGCGCGCCCAGTACGACACCTTCGACAGGTGGAACGGGAACCACTTCGGCAGCAGCATGATTTCGACCGGCATCATCGGCACCGCCTTCCAATCGAGCACGCCGTACAACGCGAGCAGGATGCGCGTGAAGACGTTCGAATTCTGAGCGCCCCCGCGCGACAGAATCGCCTCGCGGGCGCGCACCATGTGCGGCGCGTCGATCGGCTCGCCGATCATCTTCAGCGCGAAGTACGCCTTCACGCTCGCGCTCATGTCGAACTTGCCGTCTTGGAACAGCGGCCAGCCGCCATGTTCGCCCTGGATGCGACGCAGATAGGCGGCGATCTTGCCTTCGAGTTCAGCATCGACCTTCTCGCCCAGATGATGGCGCAGCAGCACGTATTCGGCCGGGATCGTCGAGTCGGCCTCCAGTTCGAAGAGCCAGTGGCCGTCGTCCTGTTGCAGGTCGAGTAGCGCGGCGACCGAGCGCTCGATGCCCGACTCCAGCGTCTGCGTGGCCATTGCCGTGCTCACCTTCTGGGCGAGCTCGGTGTGCAGCTTGAGGTCCACCGCCGTGGCGGTGGCCGTGCGTCGCGCTTCCTTCTCGGAAGCATCGCGTATCGTATCCATGGCGTTCTTGCCTGTTCAAAGGCGTATCGACGGCGCGCCGGGCGCACCGGTTAAACATTCACACTTGCGTTGGCAGCCGGCTCTGCGACCGGCTCGGGCGAGAAACGTTACCGACGTTTGCGCTTCGCTCGTGCTGCATTTGCGCTTCATTTGCGCCGCGTTGATCCCTGGCTCACGCAGGCCGGAGCAGATCGGCGGCGCGGTTGCCGCTGCGCAGCGCCCCTTCGATGGTGGCGGGCAGCCCGGTGGCCGTCCAGTCTCCGGCCAGCGCGAGATTGCGCCAGCGCGTGCGCGCGCCGGGCCGGCGCTTGTCCTGCGCCGGCGTTGCCGCGAACGTGGCGCGCTTCTCGCGCACCAGTTGCCACACCGGCATCGGGGTCGACTGCACCTTGCAGGCACGCGCCACCTCTTCCCAGATACGAAGCGCGAGCGACTCGCGCGATTCGTCGAGCAGATGGTCCGCCCCGCTGATCGTGACCGACAGACGACCGTCGAAAGCGAAGATCCAGTCGCTCACGCCGTTCACCACGCCGATCATCGGCGGGCATCCCGGCGGCGGCGCAATCTGATAGTGCGCATTGACGATGGCGCGATATTCGTCGGGCGTCGTCAGACCCGGCACCAGCGAGGCCGCGACATTCGGCGGGACGGCCAGCACGACGGCATCGTCCACGGCGAGCGCTTGCGGCCCATCGCCGAAATCGATCGCGTCGACGCGGCTGTCGTCCCCGGCAAAACCCAGTGCACGCACACGGTGCTGCATCATCACACGGGCGCCGTTCGCTTCCAGAAACGCGAGCGCCGGTGTGACGAACGACACATCGAGTCCTTCACCGGCAATGAGCGGATGGCACGCCTTGCCGCCCGCGGCGAGCGTCTCGCGAATGACGGCGGCCGCCATCCGTGCCGAGCCCTCGGCGGGGTCGGCATTGAGTACAGCAAGAAACAGCGGGTGAATCAGTCGCTTGTACAGCGCTGGCGGGCAACGCATGGCGTCGGTCATCGTCGCGTCGGGTCCGGCGCGGAGCAACGGCGCCAGCGACAGATAGTCCGACCATTTCGTGCCGGGCACGCGCGCTTGCTTGTCGAAAATCCACCATGGCAGGCGTCCTTCCGAGAGTCGCACTGTCCAGCGCTCATCGCTGTCGAGATCCACGAAGGCGAACTCCGCGCGATCCGGGCCGGTCAGCGTGTGCGCCGAGCCGATCGTGCGCGTGAACTCACGCATCGTGCCGTTGCCGGAGAGCACCAGGTGATTTCCGTTGTCGATCACGGCGTTCAGTTGACGGTCGAAATACGAACGGCAACGCCCGCCCGCCTGTGGCGCCGCTTCGTGCAGCACGACCGACTCGCCGCGGGCGGCAAGCCTGACCGCGGCAGCCAGGCCCGCAAGGCCGGCGCCGATGACGTGAACCGTGCCCACCATCAGAGGATCATCTGCCGCAGCAGCATCAGGATCAGACGCCAGCGCGGTACACGCACGCGCTCGCGGGGCACGGCGAAGCCGCGCGCAATCAATTTATCGAGGATGGCGCCGTATGCCTTGGCCATGACGGCGGGCGCGACGACCACGCGGCGCGGGTGACGCGCCATGATCGCGCGCGCCTTGGCGTAATGCGCATGGGCCTCGGCCACCAGCGGCGCACAGGCGCGATCGAGGTTGGCGGCGACCACCGACGCCGGCGTCGGGTCGACGACCCCGGCGTCCGCCAGCGTTTCACGCGGCAGATAGACGCGACCGATGCCGGCATCTTCGTCGATGTCGCGCAGAATGTTCGTCAACTGGAGCGCCCGGCCGAGGTGGTGCGACAACTCGATACCGTCCTGCTCGGGCATGCCGAAGACCTTGACGGACAGCCGGCCCACGGCACTTGCCACGCGATCGCAATACAGATCGAGCGTGGGCAGATCAGGCGCGACGATCGGTCCGCACGCGTCCATTTCCATGCCGTCGATGACCGCGAGAAAGTCGTCGTGCTTCAGGCCGAACTGCTTGACCACACGGGCAAGGTTGGCGAGCGACGGCGTCGGGCGTCCGTCGTAAAGATCGGCCAGATCGCGTCGCCAGCTTGCCAGGCGCGCCATGCGGCTCGCCGGGGAATCGTCGCCATCGTCGGCAATGTCGTCCACGGCGCGGCAAAACGCGTAGATCTCGAACATGCCTTCGCGCTGCGCGGGCGGCAGGATGCGCATGGCGGCGTAAAAGCTGCTGCCGGAGGCCACGCGGGCGTTGCTCTGCTCAGGCGAAATTTCGATCGGTTCGGCGACGCTCACGAGGCTCCTCGTCGTGCAGGGGAACAGGGTGACACCACGAAAAAAACTCTGGGGGATTCTTGCAAGGAAGGAAGTATACCGGGGATTGGCGTGACTTTCCCGCCAGAATTCGGAACGATAGCATAGAATCTCGGGGGTTCCGGATTGTCCCGGTTTCTGCTATCGCAGCCCTTCCCGCACCGGGCGCACCGCCCGGCCGGCGAACGGCAATGCCCCTTTTGCCGCCCCCAGTCGATGACTTCCGACGCCAAGATCGAGCACTACGAGAACTTCCCGGTCGCCAGCCTCCTGTTGCCGCCCGAAATGCGCGCGCCGGTGGGCGTGATCTACAACTTCGCCCGCACGGCCGACGACATCGCCGACGAAGGCGACGCCACCAATGCCGAGCGTCACGCCGGCCTCGCCGCCTATCAGGCAGAACTCGACAAGATCGCCGCAGGTCTGCCCACGTCGCCCGACAAGCCGCTGTTCGCGGCGCTCGCGCGCGTGATCGCGCAACACCGGCTCAGCGTCCAGCCCTTCTCGGACCTGCTCAGCGCGTTCGACCAGGACATCGAGACCAAACGCTACGCCACGTTCTCCGACCTGCGCGACTACACGCGGCGCTCGGCCGATCCGGTCGGGCGCATCATGCTCGCGCTGTTCAAGCTCGACACGCCCGAGAACATCGCCTGTTCCGACGACATCTGCTCCGCGCTGCAACTCATCAATTTCTGGCAGGACGTGGAAGTCGACTGGCGCAAGGCGCGTGTCTACCTGCCGCAGGAGGACATGGCCCGCTTTGGCGTGAGCGATGCCGACATCGGGGCGCGGACCTTCGACGACCGTTGGCGCGCACTCATGCGCTACGAGGTCGATTTCGCGCGTCGCATGATGTTGCGCGGCGCCCCGCTCGCCAACCGCGTGCCGGGCCGCTTCGGCCTCGAGTTGTGCTGCGTGGTGCATGGCGGCCTGCGCATCCTCGACATGATCGAGGCGGCCGATTACGACGTCTTCCGTCACCGTCCGCAATTGGGCAAGGCCGACGGCTTGCGAGTGTTCCTGCGCGGCCTGTGCATGAAGATGCGCGGCAGGCCGCCCCGGGATCGCGCGGCGTAACGACCCACCCACCGGCGTGGCACCACCGATTGCGTCGCCTTTGGCGCTTCTCGGCAATCCACGATTCCCTTACCGTGATGGCAAGGCGCGTTCCGCCCGAACGCCCTGGCCGCCACCCGAGGGAGTCCGCGCGTGAATCTGCCTGCCAGCCTGCAACGCCTTGCATCGAAGCGCGCCCCGTTGCGCTCGCATGCCGGCGCGCTCTTCGCCATCGTGATCGTGGCCTGGGGCGTGAACTGGCCGGTCAGCAAGGCCTTGCTGGCCCATGTGTCACCGTGGTGGAGCGCGGCGTTGCGCTCAGCCGTCGGCATGACCACCCTCTTCGTGATTTGCGCGCTCACGCGGCGTCTCGTGCTGCCGCGACGGGGTGATCTGCCGGTGATCCTGAGCGTGGGGTTGTTGCACATGGCGGTGTTCTCCCTGCTCGTCGCGCTCAGCCTCCAATACGTCAGCGCTGGGCGCTCCGCCGTGCTTGCCTACACCACCCCGCTCTGGGTCATGCCCGCGGCGCGCCTCTGGCTCGGCGAGGTGCTCACGCCGCGGCGACTGTCGGGACTCGGTTGCGGCCTGATCGGATTGGGCGTGATGTTCAATCCGCTCTCCTTCGACTGGCACGATCACCTGGCGATCCTCGGCAACGGCCTGGTGCTGGTGGCGGCCTTCGTGTGGGCCGTGGCCATTGTCCACATGCGTGCCCATCGTTGGGTCAATGGCCCGTTCGAGCTCAGTCCCTGGCAGTTACTGCTCGCGACTGTCGTAATGACGGCGATCGCCTGCATTGCCGACGGTGCGCCGCACGTGAGCGGATGGGCGGCCTTTACGGGGTTGATGGCGTACGGCGGTGTCGTGGGCGGCGGCATTGCCTATTGGCTCGCAGGCGTGGTCACACGGCGCCTGCCGGCCGGCGTCACCTCGCTTGGCTTGCTCGGCGTGCCGGTCGTGGGCACGCTCGCATCCGCGCTCATCCTGCGCGAACCGCTGGGATGGGATGTCTGGCTCGCCCTCGCACTGATCGTTGGCGGCATTGCGCTCGGCACCGTCCCGGGCGGGCAGCCAACCGCTGCGACGCCATGCCGCACCGACCGCGCGCCCTGAGCCGCGTCACGCTTGACCCATCGCAACATTCGTTCGCCGCGCCGATGACAGACTGCCATCTCGCGGGTGCGGACCCTCGCACCGCGCGCGCAATCCTCGACGAACGGAACTGACATGAACGAGCAATGGTTGACGCTGGCCGGCCGCCGGCTGGTGCCGGTGGTGCAAGGCGGCATGGGAATCGGTATCTCGGCGCACCGGCTGGCGGGCACGGTGGCGCGGCATAACGCCATGGGCACGATCGCGAGCATCGATCTGCGCCATCATCATCCGGACCTGCTCGCCCGCGTCGAAGGCATACGCGATAAAGCGGCGATAGAAGCCGTCAA
The DNA here is from genome assembly GCF_000681415.1 of Pandoraea sp. E26. Taxonomy (NCBI): domain Bacteria; kingdom Pseudomonadati; phylum Pseudomonadota; class Betaproteobacteria; order Burkholderiales; family Burkholderiaceae; genus Pandoraea; species Pandoraea sp. E26. Next base: position 151,047 of record NZ_AYXJ01000007.1, on the reverse strand, counting down.
CCTGATCGCGCTCGATCGGGAAATCCGTGCGGCCAAGGCCATTGCCGACGGCCACGGACTCGTGGCGGTCAATGTCATGAAAGCGGTGAGCGCGCACGCCGCGCTCGTGCGGCAAGCGTGCGAGAGCGGTGCCGACGCCATCGTCATGGGCGCGGGCCTGCCGCTCGACCTGCCCGAACTCACGGCGTCGCACCCCCACGTCGCGCTCATCCCGATTCTGTCCGATTCGCGCGGCGTGAGCCTCGTGCTGCGCAAATGGATGAAGAAAGGACGCCTGCCCGACGCCATCGTGATCGAGCATCCCGCACATGCGGGCGGCCACCTCGGAGCGTCGCGCATCGAGGATCTCGGCGACGCCCGGTTCTCGTTCGAGCGCGTGCTCGGCGAGTGCCGCGAGATCTACGCCACGCTCGGCATCGAGTGGCATCGCGTGCCGCTGATCGTTGCCGGCGGCATCCACCGTCATGAACAGGTTCGGCACTGGCTCGCCCAAGGCGCGGCCGGGGTGCAGTTGGGCACGGCATTCGCCGTGACCGAGGAGTCGGACGCGCATCCGGCATTCAAGGCGGTGCTCGCGAGCGCGCAGCCGCAGGACATTGCAGAATTCACCAGCGTGGCCGGACTCCCTGCGCGCGCCGTACTCACGCCATGGCTCAGGAAATACCTGTCGCGCGAAACCGCGTTGCAGGCCAAGGCGAAAGTGCGCCAGTGCCTCGAGGGATTCGATTGCCTTCAGGCATGCGGCCTTCGTGACGGCGTGGCGCGCATCGGGCAGTTCTGCATCGATCTGAAGCTGGCGCAGGCCGTGCGGGGCGACGTGGCGCGCGGCCTGTTTTTCCGCGGCCGCGACCCCCTGCCGTTCGGTGAACGCATTCGCCCCGTGGCCGAGCTCATGCGCTATCTGCTCACCGGCGAGCGGCCGGACGATATCGACGCCGCGCGCGCGGCGGCGTTGGTCTGACGCTTTCCGGTACCGTCTCCCCGGGCGCTCATCTCGCCACCGGCGCACTCGTCGCAGCGGGCGGGCCCGCCGCGTCGCCGGCCGCGCTCACGGCATTGGCGGTGCCCGAGCCGCCGTCGTCCGCCCCGCGCGCCGCACCACGCGCCGCACCACGCGCCGCACCATGCGCCGAGATTCGCCGGTCGAAAAACGCGGCAAGCGCCGGGTCGTTCACCTTGAGATCGAACTGAAGATCATCGACCGCGGAGAAATAGCCGTCGCAAAGGTCCGCCTTCGCGGACTCGGTCGGCTGATCGTCGATGCTGCGCGAGTACACCACGAACTGGCGCTCCACGAGCATCGGCAACTGCGTGCGCAGCAACTCGTCGAAGCGCTCGCGCGCCTGGGAATCCGTGTAGGTTGCCTGCAATTCGGCGCGTACGCGTCGACCTTCGGCCAGATAGTCGCGATGCCGCGCCTGCCATGCGCGCAGGGCCGAATTGCCATGGTCACGTGTCGAAGCGCCATACAACCCGCACTTCTGCACCAGTCGCGCCAACACTTCGCCCACGCCCTCGGGCGACGCGATCGCGGCGCCCATCAGCTCCGCGTCGTTCTTGTACTGCGGCGGCTGGGCCAGCGCGGCCGTCGTGTCGAGCACCATCCAGAGGCACGCCGCGCCTGCGAATGCGCAGGCCGGCAGGCGTCGCAAAATCTTGCCACGTAGTTTCATTGCCGGATCATCGCAATGGCGGGCTCGAACGGCCTCGCTCTCGGAGATATCGCATCGGCCACGACGTCGATGCGTGCATCTTATCCGATGTCGCCGCGCAGTGGGCCGCATCGCGGTGTCGCCCCGGCCGCTCCCGCCCTCAGGCAGGCGACAGCGCGAGCACGCTCGCCCCGGCGGGCACGGCGGCCGACGCGCCCGCCGGCGCCATGGTGGCCTCAGGCCCGAGCCTGGCCACCATATAGCGCACGAAATGCTCCAGTTTCGACGACACGTAGCGCCCGGCCAGATGCACGAGCTGCATCGGCTCGCTCAGTCGCGCATCCGCTTCGAGCACGCGCACGAGCCGCCCGGCATCGACCTCCGGCGCGAGCAGGTACTCTGGCAGGAGGGCAATGCCCATGCCGCACACGGCCGCCTGCAACTGCGCCAGCGGGTTGTGAGCAATGAGCCGGGCGTCGCGCCCGGCCTCGGCGACATGCCACCGCCCCAGGACATCGTCGTATCGGAAGCCCAGACAGTCATGCCCCGCAAGATCGGCCGGCTGACGCGGCACGCCGCGCCGCGCGAGATAATCCGGCGATGCGCACGCCACGTGCGTTACACCGCGCAGCGCATGCGCAACCAGTCCCGGTTCGGCATTCCCCCCCGCCTGGAAGGCCGCGTGAATGCCCTCCTCCTCGAGATCGACCGCGCGATCCTTGAGCGCGAGATCGAGCGCCACGTCCGGATGTGTCTGCAAATATTCCGCGAAGATCGGCATGAGCAGATGCGCGCCCACGGTGGTGGGCGCGCTCACGCGAATCTGCCCGACGTGACGCGACAACGCGCCCGACACCGACGCGGGGCGCCCCCCAACTGCGCCCGTGTCTGCGAGCGCCTCGGCGTCGGCCACGCGTGCGAGCACCTCGGTGCATTCGACGAAATAGCGCTCACCCAGCGCCGACGGCGCGTGACGCCGTCCGACGCGCCGCAACAATGGCTGTCCGAGCCGAGCTTCGAGCGCCTGCACGTGACGCGCGGCCGTGACCGTCGTCATGCCGCACGCCGCCGCGCCCGCCGAGAGGCTGCCGGCACGCACGACCTGCACGAACACTTCCATGCATTTGAAGCGATCCATGGTCAGTCGCGCAGTTTGGCACGCTCGATGGACATGTGCGTGGGCATCATGTTCGTGTTGGCGTTATGCATCACCCAGAGCGAGCCCGCCACGATGATCGCGATCAGCCCGGCGGTACACAGGAAGATGGCCGAATTCTGCCGCTGGCTGCGCTTCGCACCGATATGCAGGAAGTACACCAGTTGCACGACCAGCTGCGCCACGCACAGCAGGACGATCGACGTCAGGCCCATGCCGGCGGGCACCACGCCCAGCATGACCACGCCGAATGACGCGAACGTAAGCAGTAACGACAGGAAGAACCCCACCACGTAGTCGCGCAGGTGACTTTGCGAGGCATAGGCGCCGTGGTCATGGACTTGAGCGCTCGTCATACGAACTCCCGCAGGTAGACAAAGGTGAAGACACAGATCCAGACCAGGTCCAGGAAGTGCCAGAACAGGCTCAGACATTGCAGGCGGCGTCGCACCACCGGATCGAAGCCGAAGCGGCCGATCTGATGAATCATCACCACCAGCCAAAGCAGGCCGCAAGTCACATGCAGACCGTGCGTGCCCACCAGGGTGAAGAATGCCGAAAGGAACGCACTGCGCCCGGGGCCCGCGCCTTCGTGGAGCAATGCCGTGAACTCGTGGACTTCCATCGAGACGAACGCCGCGCCCAGCGCGAACGTGATCCACAACCAGCGCTGCACGACCGCCTCGTTGCCCGGGCGCATCGACAACGAGGCCAGCCCGAACGTGAAACTCGAGAGCAGCAGCAGCACGGTTTCCCCGAGCACGAACGGCAGCTCGAAGAGCTCGCGCCCGGTTGGCCCGCCGGCGGTGCTCTGCGCCAGCACGCCGAACGTGGCGAACAGCACGCAGAAGATGAGACAGTCGCTCATCAGGTAGATCCAGAAGCCGAGCGTCGTGGTGGCGCCGCTGTCGTGGTGCGCGTGATCGGCGTGGTCGTTGGCCGGCGCCTTCGCGCCGCGACCGGAATTGGAGTGAAGGGTTGCCGAGGACATCAGGCCGCCTTTTGCAGGGATTGACGCGCGGGAAGCGCAGCACGCAGGCCGGCGAAGCGGGCGCTTTCGATACGCTCCACTTCCGCCGCCGGCACGTAGTAATCGACGTCACGGTCGTAGGCGCGCCATAGGAAAATGGCGATCGAGGCGACGAGGCTTGCGCCCGCCAGCCACCAGATGTGCCACACGAGCGCGAAGCACATCACGCCGCTGGCGACTGACACGAGGAATCCCGTTCCGGTGTTGCGCGGCATGTGGATGTCGTCGTACCGCGCCGGCTCGCGCCATGCCAGGCCCCGCGCCTTGTCGTCCCAATGCTGCTCGAGCGAGTCGATGTGCGGCACGTGAGCAAAGTTGTAGAACGGCGCGGGCGACGACGTGGCCCATTCGAGGCTGCGCGCGTCCCACGGATCGCCGGTCAGGTCGCGATTGGCGTTGCGATCGCGAATACTCACGACCAATTGCACGCCGAACGCCAGAATGCCGAGCCCGATGAGCGCCGCGCCGATCATCGCGACGACGAGATACGGCTGCCAGTCGGGTTGCACGTAGTGGTTCATGCGGCGCGTCATGCCCTTGAAACCGAGCACGTAGAGCGGCATGAAGGCCAGGTAGAAGCCGACCAGCCAGCACGCGAACGAGATCTTGCCCCAGCGCTCGTTGAGCGTGAAGCCGAAGACCTTGGGGAACCAGAACGTGATGCCTGCCAGGCACCCGAACACCACGCCGCCAATGATCACGTTGTGGAAGTGCGCCACGAGGAACAGCGAGTTGTGCAGCACGAAGTCGGCGCCCGGCACGGCGAGCAGCACGCCCGTCATGCCGCCGATGGCGAACGTCACCATGAAGCCGATGGTCCAGAGGGTGGCGGAGTGATAGCGGATACGCCCCTGGTACATCGTGAACAGCCAGTTGAACAGCTTCACGCCGGTCGGAATCGAAATGATCGTGGTCATGATGCCGAAAAAGGCGTTGACGTTCGCCCCCGAGCCCATCGTGAAGAAATGGTGCAACCACACGAAGAACGACAGGATACCGATCGACGAGGTGGCGTAGACCATCGATTTGTAGCCGAACAGCGGCTTGCGCGAGAACGTGGCGATGATCTCGGAGAACGCGCCGAACGCGGGCAGGATCAGGATGTAGACCTCCGGGTGCCCCCAGATCCAGATCAGATTCACGTACATCATGGCGTTACCGCCCAGTTCGTTCGTGAAGAAGTGCATGCCCAGATAGCGATCGGCGGTGAGCAGCGCGAGCGTGGCGGTCAGCACGGGGAATACGGCAACGATCAGGATGTTGGTGATCAGCGCGGTCCACGTGAACACCGGCATCTTCATGAGATTCATGCCGGGTGCGCGCATGCGCAGGATGGTCACGATGAAGTTGATACCCGTGAGCGTGGTGCCGAGCCCCGATATCTGCAGCGACCAGATGTAGTAATCCACCCCGACGGTCGGGCTGTACCCGAGTTCGGACAGCGGCGGATAGGCGACCCAGCCGGTGGCGGCGAAATCGCCCACGAACATCGACATCATCACCAGCACGGCGCCCATCGCCGAAAGCCAGAACGAGAGCGAGTTCACGAACGGAAATGCCACGTCGCGCGCGCCGATCTGCAACGGCACGATCACGTTCATCAGGCCGAGCACCAGCGGTGTGGCCACGAAGAAGATCATGATCACGCCGTGAGCGGTGAAGATCTGGTCGTAGTGATGCGGCGGCAGGTAGCCCGCCTCGCCGCCCGCGGCGATGGCCTGCTGCGCGCGCATCATGATCGCGTCGGCAAAGCCCCGCAGCAGCATCACGAGCGCGAGCACGATGTACATCACGCCGATGCGCTTGTGGTCGACGGACGTGATCCACTCCGTCCAGAGATACCCCCACTTCCGATAATACGTAATGGCGCCGAGCAGCGCCGCGCCGCCCAGCAGCACCACGGCGAGCGTGCCCATGATGATGGGTTCGTGCAGCGGGATGGCGTCGAGATCGAGTTTTCCGAACATGAATTACTCCGTGAGCGCACGCGGTTCGGCAGGCACCGACGGGGTGCCTGCCGCGCGCTCGGCACGCTGCGCGAGCAAGGCGCGGCGGTCCAGTTGGCCGTCCGCGCGGCAATTCGCGGCGGCGATGATGTCGTCGATGGCATTACCCGACACCCGCATGCCCTGCGAGCCCCCTTCCATCGGTCCCATGTACTTGCCCACGATCGCGTCGAACAAGCCCGGCATGACGTTGGCATAGACAGCCACCGGCGCGCCGGTGCCCGGTTGTTCGAGCGTCACGTAGGCCGGTGCGTCGAGTGTGTCGGGCACGGCCTGCGCCGCCTTCACCCAGCGATCGAAATCGGCGCGCGACGTCACATGCGCCTTGAAGTGCATGTCGGAGAACCCCGGCCCGCTGTATGCCGAGGACATGCCTGCATAGGTGCCGGTCTCGTTGGCGATCAGGTGCAGCTTCGTCTGCATGCCCGACATCGCATAGACCATGCTGCCCAGTTGCGGAATGAAGAATGCGTTCATCAGCGACTCGGCCGTGAGCTTGAATTCGACGGGCGTATCGACCGGCAGCACCAGCCTGTTGACGGTGGCCACGCGATAGTCCGGGTAGATGAACAGCCACTTCCAGTTCAGCGCCACGACTTCGACGCGCACCGGTGGCGTGCCCGAGGCCACCGGCTCGATGGGACGATACGGGTCGAGCTTGTGGGTCGTCTCCCAGATCATGACGGCGAGCGACACGACGATGATCACGGGAATGGTCCATACGACCACTTCGATCTTTGTCGAATGCGCCCAGCGCGGCGAATACGTGGCAGCCGTGTTCGTCTCGCGGTATCGCCAGAAAAACACCAGCGTGAGCACGATCACCGGGATCACCACGAGCAGCATGACGCCCATTGCAATCAGGATCAGATGCTTCTCCTGCTCGCCAACGCTGCCCTTCGGGTCGAGCAGTTCGAGCGTGCAACCGCTCATGGGCACTGTTGCCATCAGCGCCGCGGCGCGGACGCACAACGTGTGCCAACGCGTGCCGCGCGATGTGTCCGCCCTGCGCCGCATCGGCGGGGAGACGTTATGCATGGACATTTACAGCCTCGATGTATGTATAAGGAATTTGCGTTTCGAATGCTACGCATACACATATTCCATACATCGCGACATAATGACGCACTCGCGAACCGGTGCTTCCCGCGCTTCTCATCGTCTGCACGGCGGCGACGGAAACAAAAAAACGCCCGAGGTATCTCGTCCCTCGGGCGTTTTACACGCAATGACCGGTCAGGCGTGCGCTCGCCTGTGGCCTGCCGACATCAGAAGCGCCAGGTCGCCGACACCGATCCGGCAACATCCGCGTTGCCGGCCTTGTAGAAGTTGCTCGACACCGCGGCGCCGAACACGATGCGCTTGGCCATGCGATACGACACACCGGCCTGCAAGCCGAGGCTGTCACGACCGACGACTTCGCTGCGCGTCGTGAACGATGCCCCCGGATAACCGGCAAAGCTGGCACTTTGCGTTACAGCGCCTCCCGTCAGTTCGTGGTTCCAGGTCGCTTGCAGGTTGGCCGTGAGCGCATTGCCGGAGATCATCGGCAGATCGAAGCGCAATTCACCGCCCAGACGAGTGCGCAGCGAGTTGAACGTCTTGCCGTCGAGATGCAGGCGCGCGCCGTCGGCATTGTCTTCGGTCAGGCTCGGGCGATACAGCGCGGTGTAATCGAGCGCCGCCAGGGGACCGGCACTCACCGTGCTGCCAAGCTGCCAGCGCCATCCGCCGCCGACCGTCGCCGACGCGGTGGCACCGGTCCACGTGCCGCGCGGCGACGCGCTATAACCGTTCACCGCGATGGAGCGATCCATACGGCCGTCCTCGACCCCCACGCGTGCCAACGCGAACGCATGCGGGCCCGCGTTCGGGTCCGGCGCGAAGCGCGCTTGCACACCGACATCGAACGCCGTGGTCTTGCCCGAGCCGGGCGTCTGGCCGTCCAGCCGGGTCGACTGGCCGCTGATCGCGCCGTGCACGCCAAACGTCCAGTCGCGCCCCTCGCCCGCCACCCGTTCGGCGCCGAACACCACGCCGTAGGTATTGCCGCTGGCCCCGGCCATGTCGCCGTCGCGACCGCGCCAGTAGCCGCTGCCGAACGGCATGGCGAATCCACGCCAGTTGCCCGTGAGCGCGCCCTCGCCTGCGCCCTTGGCACCGTCCGCGCCGACAGCGGCAGCCACCATGTCGGTGATCTGGCGCTCGCGCAGCAATGCGCCGGTGAACATCGCACCGTAGGCCGCCGGTGTGAGTTGCGGCAATGCCCTGGCGATATCGCTGCCATTCGCCGCCGAGAAGTCGAGCGCCGTGACGAGCGGTTGCAAGTCGGCCCCCACGCTGCCCGCGATCTGGTCCAGTGCCGCGCCTACCCGACGGCTGTTGCCGTCCGCGCCATATTGGGAGTAGGCATTCGCGGCCCGCGCGAGCTGGACACGGTAGGTGTTGTTGCCCAGCGACGACGCGGTGGCAAGCAGCGTCGGCGACGACAGCAGCGTGGTGACGCTGGCGAAAGCGCCGTTGACGCTCGACGCGCCCAGCCACTGGTTCGAGGTGACGGTGAAACCGTTCGCGTACCAGCTGCGCTGCGGCGCAATCGCGAGCGTGCCGTCCAGCGTCGCAGAGCCTGACACGATCAGCTTGCTGAACGTGCCGTCTCCCGACAGCGAAGACACGAGGCGGCCGGTGCTCGTTTGCGTGTAGTCGCCCGCGATGCTGATGAAGCCGCCCGTGAGCAGCGGCGCGACGGTACCCGCGTTGACGAAGCCGGCCGTGGGATCGAGCGTGTAACGGCTGTTACCGGTCAACGTGGCGCCGCTGGCGACGGCAACGTCGTGCACCGTATGATCGCCATTGATCTGCGTCGTGCCGCCGATCAGGGCGAGCGACAGGTTGCCGCCGACGATATTGCCGTCGTAGCGCAGGTTGAACGTGGGGTCGGCCTGTGCCGTTGCGACACCGTTCGCATCGGGGGTCAGACCGAAGCTCAGTCGCGTCAGGCGCAACGCGCCACTGGCGTCACGCTGGGCGTACTTCGAGATGATGTCGCCGTAGAGCGCTGCGCCGCGCATGATGTTGATCTGCCCGACATAGCCGTTCTCCGACATATACAGCGACGCATAGCTCCCCGCGAGGCGGCCGGTAATATCGGCGCGCGCGACAAGGGGGCCGTCGAGCTCGTCGAGCAGCGCCAGAGGTTGTCGTTGCGAGTCGTACTTCACGAAGATGTACGAGCCGCGATAGTCGCCGCTGTAGCCATCGTCGCCGTAATCGCCGAGCGCGTTGTGTCCGAAATCGAAGCTCGCGGCGATACCGTTCGCGCCCAGCGCCTGAACGTCGCCGCGCTGCACGAAGGTATGATTCTTGCCATACGTGAACATCACGCCACGGCCATTGCTGCCGTCCGCGTAGATGCGCGTACCGGGGAGCACGGTCACGTTGTTGCCCACGCCGTCCACGCGAATGCCCGCGCCGCCCGCGCCGATCGTGAGCAGGTCGGCGCGTTGCGACACGGTATTGCCGCTGCCGTAGATGTGCAGCCCCAGGCCTTGCGTCGCGGTGTTGTACGTGTTCGGTATGTAGTCCGTGCCGTCCGCGTTGCGGCCGAAGAACGGGTTGTCGTTCACAACGCTCAGGCCATCGTTGTAGATCGATCGCCCGAAGAAATTGCGCCGGTCGATGTTGTAGCCGATGTCTTGCAGCATCGCCAGCTCCGCCTCCATGAACCCCGTGTAATTGCGGTACGTCTGGTGGCTCATCAGGCTGTTCTTGAGCTCGATATGCGAGAGAATCGGCGAGTCGTAGGTGGTCTGCTCGAACATCGCCTTCACCGGGATATGTCCGTTCATGGCCCCCGCGAGGACCTCCTGCACATGGTCGCCGGTGAAATAGCCGTTGTCCTTGCGAATGTCGAACACGGACGGGTCGTACATGCTCGCGTTTGCCGGCGAGATGATCACCTGGCCTGGCCGGGCAGGATTCCCATTGTCGTCGTACAGATGCGCAGACCAGTCGTCGAGCACGGTGGCGAACTGGGCGTAAGGCAAGCCGTTCGCCGTGTAAGTCCCGACGAACATGTTGGTCCCGACACCCAGCGCGTGGGCGACTTCGTGTGCCATGACGGCCGTCATGTCGGCCTTCTCGGTCAATGGAATTTGCGAAGCGGCGTACGGTGCCGTCGAGAAGTCCATCTTGCCCAGCGTAATCTCGCCATGTGCCCCGAAGTAGGTCGGGCCGCCCAGATTGCTGTTCTGCAACGCCGCCTGCACGAGCGTCGGGTTCTGGTTGCCGACCGCGCGCGGATCCGTCGCTTCGTACACATACGGACTTTGCGCGTGCGCTCCCCCGTCGGTGCTCATGCCGACATTGATGATCGCCGGCGAGCGCCCAGGCGCCACCCTGATGATCTCCGCCCAATAGTCCAGCGCGGCTCGCACCTGGTCGGTCTGCAGCGGCGAAAGCGTGCCCGTCGATCTCACGGGCGTCACGCCGTCGTTGCCGAAGGTGTAGGGGTCGTCCGTCGGCGAGAACAGCCGCGCCTGTATGAACGGCGTGCCGTATCGGTCGTTGATGTCGATCGACGTTACCGCCATCGCTGACGACATCATCGTGCAGAGCGCCGCGAACGCAACGCTCGTCATACGAATGGTGCTCATTCAGTACTCCGTATCCATTTATGGCTTCCGTAAGGCTTTGTAATGCGAAGCGAATGGTACGGAGCGGTCCCTCGGACGTCACTGCGATTAATACGGGGTTTTTCGAAAATCGCCCGTAACCCACCGTGGAATAAGGACTTATTCTTCGCCGGAGGTCTCGATCCGGGCACTTTCGTCCCGTCTTGTATTAATCACAGTTTCGCCACTCGGGGGCGACGACGATACTTCACTCAACGGCTGGCACGACACCGCGGCAGCCGGAAACCGAAACCACGACGCATCGACACAAGGAGAAACACCATGCCCGCACTCATCGCTTACGGCTTCGCCTCGGTCCTCGGCCTCGTCGGCGTTATCGCCCCGATCTTCGGCTGACCCCTGCCCCCCAGCCCAACGACCCACGGAGAACCTCCATGACCCATCTCATCGACCTCATCGACAGCCTGCTCGGCAACGACGTGTGCGTGGAAGCCGGGATGCAATGCGCCGTCCACGTTGGGCACGTCTTCGGCTTCTGACGCGCTTGCCGGAACGTCGGCGACGGCGCATCGCCGGTGGACGGCGAAAAGCCTTCGGAAGGGACCGCCTGCGCGGTCCTTTTTTCCTTGTGCCGCCCCCTTCGCGGCACCGCCTGTCGTGCCGGCCTCGCGGGCACGGACGACGGAAATTTCGCCGTCCGGTGATTTTTTAGTACGATTTCACCATTCCACATAAAAAACCGGGGCCAGCGGGATGTCATCTCCCACCAAAGTTTTCTGTATTGAAGACGACCACGACTCAGCCGACCTGATCCGGGAAGATCTGACCGATCGGGGCTATACCGTCAAGGTGGCGCACGACTTCTCGAGCGCCCTGGCAACGCTCGCGTCGTTCATGCCCGACGTGATCCTGTGCGATGTGAACGTGCCGGGCATGACCGGCTTCGAGTTCCTGGAAAGCGCGCGCGGCATCATCCAGGGCGAGCGCAAGATTCCGTTCATCTTCCTCACGGGCAACGCCGACAAGGCGTCGATCATGCGCGGGCACAGCACCGGCGCTGACGAGTACATGCTCAAGCCGGTCGATTTCGACGTGCTCGACACCGTCATCCGCAAATACACGGACCACGACGAGCCGGAAGACGGCGCGCCCCTGCCGTTCGGCCTGACCAAACGCGAAGTCGAGGTGCTGCAATGGTCGGCGCGCGGCAAGACCTCGGCCGAGATCTCCATCATTCTGGATCTCGGCAAGCGCACGGTGGATTTCCACATCGACAACGCCCGCGAAAAGCTCAACGTCGCCACGCGCACCGAAGCCGTGGTGCGGGCCGCCCTGCTCAATATCATTCAGCTTTGATCGCGCGCCATCGCGCCGGAACGTTTTCGCATGGCTAAAGCCTCGTCTTCCCCCCGCAAGCCGCTCCCGATCCGGGGGCGCATGTACCTCCTGCTCGCCCTGTGCCTCGCGGCCATGATCGCCGTGGGCGTGATCGTGCATCGAGAAGTCGACGCCGCGCAGCAGCGCGCGATTGCCGCCGAGCGCACGCAGATCGAGCATCTGAGCGTGCTCGAGGAACTCAACGACTACATCTCCGACTTCCGCACCGTCGAATCCGAAGCGCTCGCCCCGATGCCGCCCAAGGCGCTCGCCGACATCCGGGCCGCCGCCAACGAGTTCGACGTCAAGATCCAGGCCGCGTCGCAGCGCTACCAGAAGGTGCTCGTGCACGACGAGTTCCGCCTCGCCTTCGGCAAGTTTCAGTCACAGTGGGCACAGTACCGCCGCGCGTCGAACCAGGTCTTCCAGTTGGCGCAGGCCGGCAAGCTGGTGGACGCCGCAAAGCTCTATCGCGGCGAGTCGAACAATAAATACACGCAGGCGAACAGCACGTTCGGCGCGCTGGTGTTTCGCAGCACGGAAGCGCTGATCAAGGACGTCGAGGCGAAGAACGCGGCCGCCCGCCATCGCCTGCTGCAAATCGACGCGCTGATCGCCGCCATGATCGTCGTCACGCTGCTGTGCCTGATCTACGTCGACGCCGTCATTCTCAGGCCGCTTACCCGCCTGATCCGCATGTCGGGCAACGCCGTGACCGGCAAGGCCAGGTTGCGTCTGCCGTGGTTGCAACGTGGGGACGAAATCGGCACGCTGTCGCGCTCGCTGGCCAAATTCCAGGAAAGCACGTCGTCGCTCGTTCGCAACCAGAAGCTCGCCACGGCGAAGAACACCATCCTGCAGCGCGCCCTGGCCAACGAGGAACGGCTCAACAACTTCCAGAAAACGTTCCGGTCCATGGCCACGCACGAATTCCGCACGTTGCTCAGCGTGATCGACGGACACGCGCAGCGGCTGTTGAATCCGCGCAACGAAGAGACCGATTCGCGGCCGCGCTACACGAAGATTCGCGAGGCCGTCGCCAAGCTCAACCATCTGATCCAGAACTGGCTCGACGCCGCGCAAAGCGCCTCGCTCGAAGACCCGAAGTTCGGCAAGCGCGCGGAGCTCTCGCTCGTGGCCCTGCTCGAGGACGTGCGCGGCGTTGGCACCGACATGTTCCCGAACGCCAGCATCACGGTGCAGGCCGCGCCGGAGCTGGACAGCCGCATGATCGGCGACAGCAACGTGCTGTTCCATGCGTTCATCAATCTGGTGAGCAACGCCACGAAGTACACGATGGCGCCGCCGGCCATCGACATCGGGGTGAGCGATGCGGGCGAGGCATTGCGTGTGGTGCTGCGCGACAACGGCACCGGCATTCCGGAAGACGAACTCAAGGAAATCTTCCAGATGTCGTTCCGCTCACGCAGCAACGCGGTGCTCGAAGACGGCTCGGGCGTGGGGCTCGCCGTGGTCTATGCGGCCATCGAATTCCACAAGGGCACCATCGACGTCGCCAGCCAGGTCGGCGTGGGCACCACGTTCACCGTGACGCTGCCCAAGTCGCCGCAAGGCTCGCAGACGTCCGGATCCGACGAAGCCGCGGCCTGAGATTCGCGCTGGACATCACCAACGAAAAAGGCCGGCATCGCCGGCCTTTTCGCATTTCGCGTCGTTTCGCGTCATTTCGCATCTTTTCGCCGTTTTTCGCCATCGGGTCACGCCGGTGAGTTGGCGTCGACCGAATTGCCCGCGCCGCCGAGCGCCTTGTAAAGCGCCATTCGGTTGTTGAGACGATTCAGGCGGACCTGGGCTTCGGCCGCCTGCGAATCGCGCAGCGACTTTTGCTGCTGCAGCCAAGGCTGTATGTCGATCGCACCAGCGAGGTAGCGCGAGCGCAGTAGCGACTCGGCGCGCTGTGCCTGCGCCAGCGACAGGACACGCTGCTCGCTTTCCCTGGTCAGCTGGTCGCGCGCGGAGAGCGCATTCTCGACCTCGCTCAGCGCCGTGTACAGGCTCTTGCGGAAGTTCACCACGTTTTCCTCGTATTGCGTTTGCGACACCTTGATCTGCAACTGCATGGTGTTCCACTGAATGAACGGCAGGGTCAGTCCTGCACCCAGGGCCGCGATCGGGTTGCTCAGCACGCGCTCGAGCGTGCTGCTCGTGGTGCCGAGCGAGCCCGTGAGGGAGAACGTCGGGTAAAAGCCGGTGCGCGTGACGTCGACATTGGCCAGCGATTCGCGCAGACGCCACTCCGCCGCGCGCAGGTCGGGGCGCCGTCCGAGCAGTTCGGCAGGCAGACCGGCCGGCACGTCAGGCAACGCCTGCGTCGGCAGCGTCGACGGCTCGGCCGCCATCTGCTCGGGCGCGCGGTCGAACAGGATCGCCAGCGCATTGCGGTTCTCGGTGCGCTGCTGCAATTGCTGCGTGAGCGTCGCCCGCTGGTCGGCCAGCGACTGTTCGGCCTGTGCCACGTCGAGCGCCGAGACCGCGCCGGCGGCGTATCGCGAACGCGCCAGTGCCACCACGCGCTCGGCATAGGCAATGTTGCTCTGCGAGTACGCGATGATCTGGTTCAAATAGCCGAGGGTCCAGTAGTACTGGGCCGTCTGGCTGATGATGGACAGGCGCGCCGCTTCGCGATCGGCCTGTGTGGCCTCGTATTCCCAGCGGGCGGCGTCGCGCTGGGCGGCGAGCTTGCCCCACAGGTCGACCTCGTACTGCGCCGTGGCGTTCAGGCTGCTGCTTCGCGCCATGGTTTGGGTGTCGAGCGTGCGCGACACCCCGCCCTTGCCGTTCACGCTGACCGACGGCGTGAGATTCGTGTCGGCCAGCCCCGACTGCAACTGCGCTCGGTACGCGCGAATGCCGGCCGCTGCGAGATCGGTGTTGACGGCCAGCACCTCGGCGATCAGGCGGTCGAGTACGGGGTCGCCGAACGCGCGCCAGAATTCGGGCGCGATCGCGGCAGCCAACGGGTCCACGGGGTCCACCGGGTTCGATGCGGTCGATGCCATCGACACGCGCGAGGCGGCCACGCCGGCGTTCGGCCCGGGCATGGCCGGCGGGTTCGTCGAGGCAACGGGCGCCCCGGCCCACTGCGCGGGCACCGGCACTGCCGGCAGCGGATCGTGGCGCACGCCGGCGCAGCCGGCAAGCAGCACCGCGGCGCTGGCGAGCGCGAGCCACGTGCGCGCCGGCTTCTCGAGGCGCCTTGCGGCATTCTTGGGAGTCGTTCGGATCATTTGGCCGTACCTCAATCGCGTGCCAGCGCTTCCACCGGGTCCAGCCGTGCGGCATTGCGCGCCGGCATGAAACCGAATACCACCCCGATGAGCGTCGAGCACAGAAACGCCGTGACGATCGAGCCCATCGAGAACACCATCTTCCATTTCGCGACGAACAGCGCGAAGACGAAGCTCGCGCCGAACGACAGGGCAATGCCGATCGCACCGCCCATCAGGCATACCATCACCGCCTCGACCAGGAACTGCTGCATGATGTCGCTCTGACGCGCGCCGACGGCCATGCGAATGCCGATTTCCCGCGTGCGTTCGGTCACCGACACGATCATGATGTTCATCACACCGATCCCGCCCACCACCAGTGAAATCACGGCGATCAGCGAGAGCAGCAGCGTGAGCGACTGGCTCGTCTTCTCGACCGTCTTCACGATGCTGTCCATGTTGTAGGTGAAGAAATCCTTGCGCCCGTGGCGCTGCGTCATGAGTGTCTCGAGGCTCTTTTCGGCCGCCTTGCTCGGCTGGCCGTCACGTACCCGCACGGTAATGCTGTCGACGTTGCGCTGGCCAAACAGGCGCCCCGCGGCGGTGGTGTACGGCACCCAGATGTTCAGGCTCTTCATGTCCCCGAACGCGCTCTTCTTCTCGGCGGTCACGCCGATCACCACGCAAGGCAGGTTGCCCACGAAGATCACTTCGCCCAGCGGATTCGGATTCGCGCCGAAGAGCTTGCGACGCGTGTTCTGATCGATCACGGCGACCTGCGCCTGACGCCGCACTTCGTCCGCACCGAACGCAATGCCCTGTGCGATGTTCAGCCCGCGCACCTGGAAGTAGTGCTCGCCCACGCCGGTCACCATCGCGCTCGCGTCGATGTTGCGATAGCGCAGCAGCAGGCTGCGCGCCGTCTCCGGTGTGGCGCTGTCGACATAGACCTGCTCGGACAGGGCCAGCACGTCCTCGGGCACCAGCGTCTGGATCGTCGTGGCGCGGTTGTCTCCCCAGTCCTTGCCGGGATAGATGTTGATCGTGTTCGTGCCGATGCTCCCGATCTCGGCCAGCATGTAGCGTTTGGCCCCCTCGCCGATGGCCACGATCGAGACCACCGACGTAATGCCGATGATGATCCCCAGCATCGTCAGGAACGTGCGCAGACGATGCGAGACCAGCGCGATCCACGCCATGCGGAACGCCTCGGCGAACCGGTCGATGCCGCCGGCCCAGCGACGCGGCGCGGCCACCGGGTCCGGGACGCCTGGGTGACCGGCCTGCGGCGCCGCCGGGTCGGGCCGGCGCGCCGCGCCCGGATCGTCCGGCGCTGGCTCGACGTCGTCGCCCGGCATCTCCTCGGGTGGCTCGACCACGGGCGTGTTCGCCCGGTCGGCCACGATCTCGCCGTCGCGAATCTCGATGATGCGACGGGCGTGCGCGGCGACGTTTTCGTCGTGGGTCACGATGATGACCGTGTGCCCCAGCGCATTGAGCTCCTTCAGAATGCGGATGACTTCCCTGCCGCTGCGCGAATCGAGCGCGCCTGTCGGTTCGTCGGCGAGAATGACTTCACCGCCGTTCATCAACGCGCGCGCGATACTCACGCGCTGCTGCTGACCGCCCGAGAGCTGGCTCGGACGATGATGCATGCGGTCGGCGAGTCCAAGGCGGGCGAGCAGCATCTCCGAGCGCACGCGACGCGACGCATGCGCGGCGCCGGTGTAGACGGCCGGCATTTCCACGTTCGACGCGGCGTCCAGATGGGGCAGCAGGTGATAGCGCTGGAAGATGAATCCGAAATGCTCCCGGCGCAACTGCGCGAGCGCGTTGGCGTCGAGATCGCGGGTCTCGCGCCCGGCCACCCGGTAGCTGCCCTCGCTCGGATGATCGAGGCAGCCGAGGATGTTCATCAGCGTGGACTTGCCCGAACCGGACGCCCCCATGATGGCGACGATCTCGCCGGCCTCGATGGCGAGGTTGACATCGTGCAGCACCACGACATCGCGCTCCCCCGCCGGAAACCGGCGGGTAATGCCCGAGAGCGACAGCATCGGGACCGACCCGGAATCGACGGTGGGCGGGGCGGAAGTGCTCGACATGCTCGGCGTCCCTTCCCTTTACTGTGCCTGGCCGGCGTTGGATGACGTATCGACAGGCGCGGACTCGCCCGCCTCGCCGATCACGACGCGCTCGCCGGCCGAGAGGCCTTCGCGCACTTCGACCCGGACGTTGTTGTTCAGGCCGGTCACGATCTGGCGCGTGACGGCCTTGCCGTCGTCGCCGAGCACGCGCACTTCGTAGCGATTCGGCCCGACGCGTTTGCCGAGCGCCGCCACCGGCACGTTCAGCGCCTGCCTGGCCGTGCCGAGCAGCACGTTGACCTGTGCGGTCATGGAGATGCGCAGGCGATGGTCGTCGTTAGGCACGTCGAACAGCGCGTTGTAGAACACGGCCGTATTGTTGCGCGTGGCGCCGCCGCCCAGCGTGCTCTGCGTGTCGAGGTAATTCTGCGGTGCGGGCTCGATGGCGCGCAGCTTGCCGTAATAGCGCTTGTCGGGGTCGCCAAGAATCGTGAAGTACGCCGTTTGTCCCGGCTGGATGCGGATCACGTCGGCTTCCGAGACCTGCGCCTTGACGGTGATGGTGCTCACGTCGGCGAGTTTCAGGATCACCGGCGCCTGCTGCTGGGCGACCACGGTCTGGCCTTCCTGGGTAACGATGGCGACAACCTCGCCGTCCATGGGGGCCTCGATGCGCGTGTAGCCGACACTGGCCCGCGCCGATTCGATCTGCACACGGGCCTTGCGGATCTGCGCGTCGAGCCCGAGCAGCGTGGCGCGCTGGGTGTCGAGCGCGGCCTGGGCCGCTTCGTAGTCCTGACGCGACGTCGCCTCATCGGGCAGCATCTGGCGCTGGCGTGCGAAGGCGAGCTCGGCCTGGCGAAGCTGCGCCTGCGCGGTGCGCTTTTGCGCCTGAAGATTCTGCTCGTCCGCCTCGGCCGAACGCAGGCCGTTCTGTGCGAGCACCGGATCGATCTGCGCGAGCCATTGTCCCTTCTTGACCTTGTCGCCGAGCTTGACCTTGAGCGACTTCAACTGACCGGTGACCTGCGCACCCACGTCGACCTGCTGCACGGCGCCCAGTGTGCCCGTTGCCAGCACGGTATTTTCGAGGTCGCTGCGCTCGACCCTGGCACTGATGTACTGCGGCGGCTTCGGGGTCGCGAGACTGCGCAGCCCCAGCACCACGAGCACGACGAGGGCAACGAGGCTGGCGACGAGGTAGCGTCGGCGGCGAATGAACTGGATCATGGAGCGAAATAAACGATCAAAAAGGCCCGTCGAAAAAAACGCTGCACCATTGCGCTGCCGCTGACCGGCCTGCCGATCCGCCGGTGTGGCGAACCCGCCCGATCACCGCCGCCCGGCACCGTTCGGAGCACAAAAAGATGAGAGTTTAAGCCGTTTGACGCCTCTACAGACCATCCGGCGGCACGACCGCAGCAAAGAAAGCCCGCCGACGACGATGACGAAGCCGCTGTGAAGCTGGAAGAGCGTACGCATTACAGCGGCCTGATGCGCAGGAAACCGGCGATCAGGCCCGCGATCGCTTTGGGGAACAAGCCGGGAACGTAGCGCATGGTGGACTCCTTGACGTTGTGGTGACACGGCGAGCCCGATGGCCCGTGCCTGTGTCGTTTCATTGCAAGCAGTGTCTCATCGGCCCCACCTCCGGGAAACTTGTACAAATCACAGTGCGGGCGCGGCCCGATCGCGGCCGGATCGTGCAGGTGATATATTTCCCCGGCATTCGAAGGGACATTATGAAAACGGAAATCTTCTACGCGTTGTACCTGATCGCCATCGTGACCGAGGCGATGTCGGGCGCGATCATGGGGATGCAGCGCGGCATGGACCGCTTCGGCCTCGCCTTCGTGGGCATGGTGACGGCGCTCGGCGGTGGCACCATCCGCGACGTCCTGTTCGGCCGCCATCCGCTCGTCTGGATCGCCCATCCGGAGTATTTGCTGCTCACGCTGGGGGCCGCCACGCTGGCGTCCATCGTGGCACGTCACATTCACCGGCTGCGCATGACGTTCATCACCGTGGACGCCATCGGACTGGCCGCGTTCACCATTCTCGGTTGCGATATCGGCATGACGGTGAGCACGAGTCCGGTCATCGTCGTGATGGCCGGCGTGCTCACGGGTATCGGCGGGGGGATGCTGCGCGATCTGCTTTGCGGACAGGTGCCGCTGGTGCTGCGCCGCGAGATGTACGCGAGCGTGGCGTGCATTGCCGGTGCGCTGTACGTGGCGATGCTGCACTGGGGGGTACCGAACGGCGTGGCGACGACCATCGGCTGCCTGGCAGGCTTCGTGATCCGAATGCTGGCGGTCTGGTTCGGCTGGCGTTTCCGGACCTTCGAGAACGAAACGCCGACCGAACCGATGCACTAGCCGCCGGGCGCCCGGGGCCGGCATCGCGCTAGCGCGACGCCGGTGTCTCGAACGCCTCGGCCGACACCGGCCCTCCAAACCCGTACTTCGCTCGCGGTCGCAGCATGAACGCCTGCGTGCGCTGCTCCGTGACATGGGCCACCCAGCCCGCCGAACGGCCGACGATCCACATCGCGGTGGACACGCCGTCGGGCAATTGCAGCGCGCGCGCGAGCGTGACCAGCCCCGTCGCCAGGCCGGGATGTGCGTTCAACTCGATGCGCATACGCTCGAGAAACGCCAGCGTCCGGCGGGTGTTCTCGCGCGATGCGGCGTCCATCGCGCCTTTTCCCGTTGCCGCCATGAGATCCGCCGCGCACTGCATCATGAGATCGGCGCGTGCGTCGCCGCCCGGATACAGCGGATGGTTGAATCCGAACAGGCTCGCGCCGTATTCGCGTACGCGATCGACCCGCGAGTCGAGTGCGTCGTAAGGCTCGCACAACAGCAGCGTTTCGATCTTCTCGGTGCTGGTGCCCGTCGTGAAGCCGATATGCGAGCCGATGGCCGCCGCCACGCAACCGAACAGATCGGCGTTGGTCGACGCCGCCACACGCGCCGAGAACGTCGCCGGGGCCAGTTCGTTATCGGCCAGCACGACCAGCGCGGCATTCATCGCACGCAGCCGCATCGGCGTGAGCGCGATGCCGGCCGCGCGCAGCATGTGCGTGGCGATGTTCTCCCCTTTGCCGCGCGCCACGAAGCAGCGCCCGGGTCCGAGAAAGCCGACGCAGCCGGCCATGCAATGCAGCATCATGCGCGCGGCCTGAACGGCGGAGCCGTCGGCAAGCTCGCGTGCGCCGCGCTCGTGCATCGCGAGCGCGAACGGCACCATGCCCAGCAGATTGCCGATATCCGCGCTCGCGACTTCGTCGTTGTACGTCGCGAGAAAGCGCAGAACGTCGGGGGGTGTGTCCTGCATTGGCCACTCGGCAATGCTGTCCTGCCAGATGCCGGTCATGAGCAGATGCACCACCGACTCGAACGACGCACCGCCTGCCGCCAGGTCGATCGCCAGACGGTTGCGATAGCGGGGGCCATGCGGCGTGATCTGCGTGATCGCGGAATGCAACACCGGGTCGCCGAAACGCATCGTCGATTCCGCCACCGCACCGGTCGGCGCCCGCCCGCGTTTGCGCGTGGCCAGGCGCTCCACGTCGCGCCGCAGGTACAGGCTCTTGCGCCCGTCTTCATGCGGCCTCGCGCGGATCAAGCCCCGGCTCACGTAGGCGTAAAGCGTGGCGGGCTTGATGGCGAGCATGCTCAGGACTTCCTCGCGCGTCATCAGGTCGGTCGGTTGCGTCATCGTCTGTCTCGTCGGTCTCGTCTGTCTCATCTGCCCCTCGCAGCCCAGGCGTTGCAGCGGGCGGCGATTCGTGCGGATCCTGCGCCTTTCGGTGGAATTCGCGACACATGATGCCATAGGTATATTGACTTTAATAATCAATATTGATAAACAAAAAACCGCCCAGTAAAGTCGACTCCGGATTTCACGACAAAGACACTGCGGAGCCACGATGCCGGCCTCCGACAGGTCGCCCCTTCGGAGACAAGGCATGGCCCATGACATCGCGCAGACGCCGTCGGAACGCATCGACGTTCGCGAGACGCTGCAATCCGCGCCACTGGGCGCGTTTCACTATCGGCTAGGCACGCTGCTTGCGCTGATCCTCCTGTTCGACGGCTTCGATCTCTACAACGCCGCCTACATCGTGCATGACGTCACCTCGCTCTGGCACCTCTCGCCAAGTCAGATCGGCGTACTGCTGTCGTGCGGGCTGGCCGGCTTCGCCGCGGGCTCGGCTGTCTCGGGGCCGTTCAGCGACCGGATCGGGCGACGCCGGGTGCTGCTCGCCGGCATCTGGCTCTCGGGCCTGATGAGTCTGGCGATCGCCGTCTTCGCGCACGACCTGATGTCGTTCATCGGCCTGCGTTTCGCGATGGGTATTTCGCTGGGGCTGTTGATGCCGGTGGCCGTCACGTACATCAACGAGATCGCACCCAAGCGCAGCGCGAACGTCTTCACGATCGTGTTCTTCACCTGTGGATGGATCGGCGGTGCCACGGCCTCGGGCTTCATCGCCGCCTGGCTGATCCCGCAATACGGCTGGCAAAGCATGTACTTCGTCGGCGGCCTGTCGGTCGTGCTCGCGCTCGTTTTGCAGTTCGTGTTGCCCGAGTCGGTCTCTTTTCTCGCCAGTCGCGGGCGTCAGGACGCCGTACGCGCGCAACTCGCGCGTCTGTGGCCCGCGCGCGCGCCGGAATTCGAAAAGGCGACGTTCACCTCGCCGGACGCCGGCATCAAGGCGGGCTCCGTGGCCGCGCTGTTCTCGGCCGGCTTCCGCCGTCAGACGATCTGCTTCTGGGCCATGGGGGCGTTATCGTTGTTCTCGTCCTACGGACTGTCCGGCTGGCTGCCGACGATCATGCTCAAGCGTGGCGAGAATCTGTCGACGAGCTTCGCCTATGGTTCGCTGCTGGTCTTCGCCTCGGCGTTCGGTAGTCTGATCTGCGGCGTGCTCGCCGACCGCATCGGCAACCGCCGACTGGCAATGTCGCTCGCGTGGCTGTGCGGTGCGGCCGCCATTGCCTTGCTCGCGCTCGCCTCCGGCGGCTCGGTGACGTTCGTGGGTATCGTCGTGGCCGGCATGTTCGTCATCGGCACGCAGACCGTGCTCAACAACCTGGTTGCCGTGAGCTATCCCACGGAGATTCGCAGCACCGCGGTCGGGCTCTACCTCGGTATCGCCCGCGTGGGCGCCATGTGTGGCCCGGCCATCGCGGGCGTGCTGCAACAACTCACCGGCGGGGCCGGCACGATGTTCTTCGTGCTCGGCGCCGCGCTCGTCACGGCCGCGGTGCTGGTGTTTCTCGTGGCGCGCCCCGAGCGCCTGCCCAAGGCCCCCGCCTTCGGTCACTGAGGGCTGCCCCCAGCCTCCCTCCGGCAAGCTCGGCGTTCCACGCGCCGCATCCAACGACATCGGGCGTCGCCGCGACAAGGCGCCGACGCCCGCGCAAGGGATCGCATCATGTCCACGCTGCCCCTCTCGCTCGCCATCAACGACTACGACCACGTGCGCGACCTGCTCGCCGGCCGGATCGCGGCCGAAGGCATCGACCTCATTGCCTCGGTGCTGCCGGTCGAGGAGATCTTCTATCGCACCACGCATTATCAGGAGTGGGATCTCTCGGAGATGTCGCTCGCGAAGTACGCCTCGCTGCGCTCCCAGGGCGACGATCGCCTGATCGGCCTGCCGGTATTTCCGTCGCGCGTGTTCCGGTTGTCGTCGCTCTATGTGCGCGATCGTGGCGATATCGCGTCGCCCGCCGATCTTCGCGGGCGTCGCATCGGCGTGCCCGAATGGGCGCAAACGGCGTCGGTCTATTCGCGCGGCTGGCTCTCGCACGATCAGGGCGTGGCGCTGGCCGACATCGAGTGGGTGCAGGCCGGCGTGAACCAGGCGGGGCGGCGCGAGAAAGTCGCCGTTCGTGTGCCGGACCACGTGCGCTACCGGCCCGCGCCCGGCAAATCGCTTACCGGAATGCTGCTCGACGGCGAGATCGACGCCATCCTCAGCGCCCGGCCGCCCGCGCCGCCGCCCGGTCGCGAAACCGAGATCGTGCGGTTGTTTTCCGACGTCGAGTCCGCCGAGCGCGACTATTTCGCACGCTCGGGCATCTTTCCGATCATGCATCTGATCGTGATGCGGCGCGAGCGCTTCGCCGCGCATCCGTGGATCGCGGGCAATCTCCTTCGGGCGTTCACGCAGGCGAAGGACGCCAGCATCGCCCGTCTCGAGGACATCACGTGCTCGCATTTCCCGCTGCCCTGGATGCCCCAGCGCGCGGCCCAGGCGCGTGCCATGTTCGGCGGCGATCCATGGCCGTACGGCATAGCGCCCAACCAGGTGACGCTGGACGCCTTCCTGCGCTTCGCCCACGAGCAGGGGGTGTGCCATCGGCCGATGCAGGCCGACGAACTGTTTCCGCCGGAGCTCGGCGCCGACGTCAGGATTTGACGTGCGCCAACGTCGAGCCTCCGCTCGTTTCATCGCATTTCCACTTCAATCGCCAACACCATGTCGCAAGCTCGCCCCCCCTATCAGCCGGCCGTCACGGAACATGACGCGGGTTCGATGTCGCAACTGCGCGTCGATCTGGCCGCCGCGAATCATATCCTCGCCCACCACGAGGTGCTCGACGGCTTCGGCCACGTGAGCGTTCGCGATCCACGCAATGCCTCGCACTTTCTCATCGCGCAATCGATGGCACCCGAGTTGGTGTCGCCCGACGACATCCTCACGCTCGACTTCGATTGTCAGCCGGTCGACGGCGACACCCGCAAGCGTTACCTGGAAACGTGGATTCACAGCGAAATCTATCGCGCACGCCCGGACGTCATGGCGATCGTGCACAGCCACTCACCGTCGGTGATTCCGTTTGCCGCGTCGTCGGTGCGGTTGCGCCCGGTGTACCACATGGCCGGCTTTCTGGGCAGCGGCGCGCCGGTGTTCGACATCCGGCACTGCTTCGGCTGCACCGACATGCTCGTGCGCAACGGCGAACAGGGCAAGGCGCTGGCGGCGTCGCTCGGCGACGCCGACGTGGCGCTCATGCGCGGGCACGGTTTCGTCGCCACGGCGCCCTCGTTGCCCGCCGCGGTGTACCGCGCCATCTACACCGAACTCAATGCCGGCATGCAGTCGAAAGCCATCGCGCTCGGCGGCGAAGTCACTTATCTGGATGAGGAGGAAGGCAAGCGTTCGAATGCGACGAATCTGGGCGTCATCGAGCGTCCCTGGACACTGTGGAAGCGGCAGGTCGCGGCGTTGCGCGGCGAGTGATTGCGCCGTCATCGCCCCAGGCTCGCCCCGCATTGCACCTGCCCCGAGACCGGGTCCTTGCGACAGGCGGTCTGACCCTGTGCGTCGAGGTAGATCGAGCCCTGCGAGTTCGTCGGCGCGCCCGGGTAGCGCCCCTGAGGCGCACGTTGCGGGTCGGTCAGGCTGCGCATCTGCATGTCGCCCGCGGCGGCGGCTTCGCGCTGGCGCAACGCCTGCTGCTCTGCCTGGGCCATGCCTTGATTGAACTGAGCGCTCACGCCGCCCGTGGCGGGTTGCCGGGCCGCGGGCGGTGCGACGGATGTGCCCGACGAACCGCCCGACGCGGGCTGGTTGGATTGACGGATGCTGTTGAGATCGCCGCTCTGCAAGTAGGACTGCGCCCAGGCGCCGCCCGCCGTCGAAATGCCGACCGCGCTCATGCACGCGATCAGCAAGCGTTTCGCTGACATGTGTCGAATCCCCGTGAACGACATGCCGGATGCGCACCGTCGCCCCGGCGGGGGCGCCGTCTCGTCTCCGGCGATGCAAGTCTGATTGAATGTCGACAGAGTGTAGCGTGATTCGACGCCGGCCTCAGCCGCGACGCGTGGCGAGTTCGGTGCCCTGGCGCAACGCTTCGAGCAGGCTGCCTTCGTCGGCGATGCCCTTGCCCGCGATATCGAAAGCCGTCCCGTGATCGACCGACGTACGCACCACTTGCAGGCCCACGGTCACATTCACGCCGGCTTCGAGGCCCAGCACCTTCACCGGCCCGTGGCCCTGATCGTGATACATCGCGACCACCAGGTCGAAGTCGCCACGACCGGCGCGAAAGAACAGAGTGTCGGCCGGCAGCGGGCCTTCGATGTCCCAACCCCGTTCGCGCAGGTGCCGCACCGCCGGTACGATCTTCTCCTCCTCTTCGCCGTAGCCGAACAGGCCGTTCTCACCGGCGTGAGGATTGATACCGCACACGGCAATGCGCGGATTGGCGATGCCCGCCTTGACGAGCGTGGCATGCCCCCGCTCGATCGTTCGCTGCACCAGACCCGGTTCGATCTTGCGAATCGCGTCGATGATACCGATGTGGGTCGTCACGTGAATCACGCGCAGTTGCGGCGCCACGAGCATCATCGACACTTCGTCAACGCCGGTCAGATGCGCGAGCATCTCCGTATGCCCCGGAAACTTGTGACCGCCGGCGTGCAAGGCTTCCTTGTTCAACGGCGCCGTGCAGATGGCGTCGATCTCGCCGGCCTCGGCCAGCGTCGCGGCACGCGCGATGTATTGGTACGCCGCATCGCCCGCGATGGCGGACAACTGGCCGAACGGCAGATCTTCGGGAATCAGGCCGAGGTCGATGCACTCGATCATGCCTGGCGAAAAGGTCGCTTCGGCAACCGAAGCGATCCGGCGCACGGTCATCGGCTTGCCGACAATGGCGGCGGCCTGCTCCAGACGGCGCGCGTCGCCGATCACCACCGGACGGCACTGCTGATAAACGTGCTCGTGCGACAGACTCTTGACGATGATCTCGGGGCCGACGCCGGCGGCGTCGCCCATGGTGATGCCGATGACAGGCAGATAGTGATTCATGGCGTTTGCGTTGGTATCCATTTCAAGGGGGTGTGGCCCGGCACCGGGTCCGGGTCGATGTCCTGTTCGATGACGCACGCGCGATGCCGGGATCATTCTGGATCATCCCGGGCCGGTCCGCGTCGTCCGGGGTCATCGGGGCGCGCCGTCATCCGCGAGCGCGCGCAGGTGCCGATAGGCGCTGTGCAGCGCGGCTTCGCCGCCGAAGGCGCCCGCTTTCGTGACGATATGCGTCGGCGCCCCATTGGCGGGACGCCCCACCGCGACGCCCGGCTCGACTTCGCAGAGCAATTCCAGCGCACCGATGCCGGCCGCGCTCAACATCGCGCGCGCGGTCTCGCCTCCTGTGACGACCAGTCCGGACAGGCGCGCGAAGTGCGGCGCGATCAGTTCGGCCAGGGCCGCCGACAGTTGCGCGCCCTCCGCGGGATCGAACGCGTCGTCGCGGCCGATGCGCACCAGCAGGTCGGTACCTTCGTCGATGGCCCGACCAATGCGCGCGCCCCAGGCCGCGGCTTCGCGGTGCGCCGCCCCGGCGCGCAGTACGACAGGCGGCACGATCCATTCGACGACGGCATTGTCGCTTTTCAGCCGCGCGCATTGGTGTTCCGACACCGCCGACAGGCTGCCCACGAGCGTCAGTACCCGGGCACGCCCGGTGTCCGGCGCGGCCGCCGACGGCGGCGCGAGGTCTTGCGTGCGCGGCACCCCTGGGGGGACCGCAAACAACTCGGGAATTTCGGCCAGCTCGCGGGCGAGACCGCCCGAGCCGACCCAGAAGATATCCGTACGCGACGCCGTGGCGCGCGCCAGGCGCGCCAGGTCGTCGTCGGTCTGTGCATCGACGATCAGCGCTGTCACGCCGGCAGCGCGCGCCTGCGCAATGGTGTCGTCCAGCGCCGCCGCCACCGTCGCCGGATCGCCGCGCAACAGTTCGACGGAAACGGTGCGCGTCGCCATGCCCGCGGCGCCGAGCATCGGTGCGATGCCGGCCTCCCGGCCGCGGTGCTCCAGGCACCACGTATCCGTCTCGGCCAGCGGCACGCCCCGCACGAAAACTTCGCCCCCCTGCACGACACGCCCCGTGGCCGGGAAGGCAGGGGCGACGATGGCCATGCCGGCCAGCGGCTGCAGGGCGGCCACTTCCGCGACCCAGTTGCCGCGCAACGTCGAATCGATTTTCTTGTACAAGCGTCGCCCGGGTGCCGCGAGCCGCTGCCATGCGGCCACGGCGCGCGCGGCCGCTACCGCCGGCGCGAGGCGCCGTGTGTCCGTGTCGATGGCCACGACTTGCGCCGCGGCATCGAAGCCGTCGAGGTCGAGCGACACCACACTGCGGCGACCGGCATTCGTGAAGCCGATCGCACAGTCGGCGGCGCCCGACAAATCGTCGGCGACAATCAGCATGCTCACTGCACGGCCCCCTTGGCGGCGGTGCCCCCGCTGCGGGCCATCGCCCGCTTGGCAACGGCAGCCGTCAGGATCGGCGAGACGATGGCCGTGACGACCACGCACGCCGCCACAAGCAGCGTGGCGCTCTTGGCCGCTTCCTCGTACACCGGGTTCGCGGCCGCGATCAGCGCGGGCACGGCAGCGGCGTTGCCCGCCGTGTTCGCCGCGGCCGTACCGGCAACGCCGGTGCCGCCCGTCAGACGGTCGACGATGTACAGCGGAATGCCCGTCACGACCACCACGGCGAAGCCGAGCAGAATGCCCAGCAGGCCGGCCTGCCAGACCTTGTGCAGATCGAGGCCCGCGCCGAGCGCCAGCGCGAAGAACGGAATCATCACCGGCACCGCGCGACCGAGGAAGTCGCGCATCTCGCGATCGAGGTTGCCCAGAATCATGCCCACGGCCAGCGGCAGGATGCTCCCTACCAGCGTCGGCCAGGGGAAGGCGGACAGCCCCGCAACGCCGAGCGTCACCATCGTGAGGAACGGCCCCGATTCGAGCGACATGATGGTGTAGGCGCCTACGTCCTCCGAGCGGCCATATTGCCCCATGAGCGCCATGTACAGGCCACCGTTGGTGTCGTTCATCGCGGCAACCACGGCCAGCGTGGAAATGCCGGCAAACATGCCCGAACTCACCGGCGCCTCGCCGAGGAAATGACCCAGTACGATCCCGACCACAATGGCCGCGCCGACCTTCGCGGCAAACAATGCCCCACCCTTCTTCACGAGGTATGGCGTGGCCTTCACGTCGATGCTCGCACCCATGCACACGTAAAAAACGGCGAGAATCGGCAGCGCTCCCGTGAACAGCGCATTGGTGAACGAGCCGAAGAACTTCGGCATGCCCGGCATGAAGGTCGCAATCAACGAACCGATCAGCAGGGGAACGATCATCATCCCGCCCGGCACGCGCTCGATCGCCCGCTTGATACGTATTTGAGCCATTGTTGTCTCCCGACGAATATTAATTTTGACCGATCGATCATTATTTTGATCGATTCAAGCAGACTGAAGTCTAATCGCTGCCGGAAAAATGTGCAAACATTGCGACTTAGGGTTTATCCTCGGCAAAAACTGGGAATGAGCGCCATCGGATTGACGTGGATTGACGCGGAATGACTCGATTACGCACTCCAATTGATCGAATCGATCAATTTTGAGATACCGAACGAACCGCGCCTGCGCCACGGATTGCCACGCTCCGGTGACCGCCTCCCGCTCGCGGCAAGCTACACTATGCGCGCCATGCGCCGGGCGCTCCGTTCGCTCGCGTGCTTCCACGATTCGTTTCGTTCAGCCGTCAACCATTCATGAAAGTTGCGAACCGCCGCGAGGCGATTTTCAAAGCCGTTCTGTCCGGGATGACCGACGTCGCCGCACTGTGCGCGCATTTCGGCATGTCGGAAGCGACCGTGCGCCGCGATCTGCGCGCACTCGCCGACGAGCGCCGTATCGTGCGCACCTACGGCGGCGCCGCTGCGCCGGTGCGCATGCACGAACCCGAAGAGTCACTGGAATTGCGCCGGGAGAGCTTTCGCGAACAGAAGGACGCCATTGCCCGCGCCGCGGTGGCGCACGTCGACGACGGCGACACCATCTTTCTCGACGGTGGCACGACGACCGAGGCGATGGCGCGTTTTCTGGTCGGACGCGAGGGCGTGCATGTGGTGACCAACAATCTGCTCGCGGTCGGCCCGCTGGCGACCAACAGGGTACCCGTGACCCTGATCGGCGGCGACGTGCGCCCGTCGAGCATGAGCGTGCTCGGGCCACTCGCACAGCTGGCGCTCTCTCGGGTGTCCGTCGACAAAGCCTTCCTCGGCGCCGACGGCGTCGTCGCCGGACGTGGCCTGTGCGAAGCGTCCGCCGAACAGGCGTGGCTCAAGGAATGCATCATCCGTCAGTCGGCGAGCGTGTATGTCCTGGTGACCGCCAACAAGCTCGACCGCGCAAGCCAGCAACACTGGACACCGCTCGAACGCGCCTGGACACTGGTGACCGACGCCGGTGCGGACAACGACGCGCTGACAGAATTCCGAAAGCACGCCGAGATCACGATCGAATCGGTGGGCTGATGCGAAGCCAAGCGCCACCCGCGCCCTCGATCGCCGGGCCGGGTGGTTCCCACGACGCCATACAGGACAGCACGCCATCGACATGACCACCGACGCCGCTCTCGTTTCCGCCTTCGCCCCCACTGGCGTGCTGCGCGCCTGCATCAACCTGGGCAATCCCATCCTCGCGGGCCTCGACGCGCAGTCGCGGCCCTGTGGCATTTCGGTGGATCTGGCGACGGCGCTCGCGCAGCGCCTCGGCGTGCCGCTCGCATTGCAAACCGTCGACGCGGCAGGGAAATCGGTTGACGCGGTGGCCTCCGAAGCGGCCGACGTCGGCTTCTTCGCGGTCGATCCGAAGCGGGCGGCCGCCATTGCATTTACCGCGCCATACGTGTTGATCGAGGGCTATTACCTCGTGCCCGACGCATCGGAGGTGAGGGTCAATGCGGACGTCGACCGTCCCGGCACGCGCGTGGTCGTCGGCAAAGGCAGTGCTTACGACCTGTTCCTCACGCGCGAACTGAAGCATGCGGAGATCGTGCGCGCACCGACGTCGCCGGCCGTGGTGACGACCTTTCTCAGCGGCGGGTATGACGTCGCCGCGGGGGTAAAGCAGCAAATCGAGGCAGACATTGCCGGCACGCCCGGTTATCGCCTTCTGGGCGAGCGATTCATGGTGATTCGTCAGGCGATGGGGCTGCCGATCGGGCGCGGCGAGGCCGCCAACGCCTTCCTCGCCGCGTTCGTCGAAGCGATGAAAACGTCAGGCTTCGTGGCCGAAGCGCTGCGCCGTCACGGCATAGACGGCGTGTCGGTCGCGCCCTGAGCGAGGCGGGATCGAGCGCCGGGCGAACCGACCGTCACCACGGTGCCGGCGCCGGCACCGCACACGGGCCGTCGACACCGACGCTGGTGAAATCAGCCGGCCCCACCACCTCCAGATACTCCATGTCGGGCGAATAGTCGAAGAGGAAATGGCGAATGCCGGGACGCTGGTGAACGCAGTCTCCCGCCTCCACGAGCGTTTCCTTGTCTTCGTACATGAACTTCGCCCAGCCCTTGAGCATGTACACGATGTGGAAATCGGCCCCGTGGATATGCCATCCCGTGCCAGCCTCCGGCGCGCTGTTGGCACGTACCAGATGGGCGATGACCTTGCCACCGGTGGCATCGGCAATGCCGAGATCGCGATACACGAAGAAATCGCGCAGGCCCCCACCGACGAAAGCGGTATCGCCTGGCTTGACGTGCGAGAACTTGTTTGGGGTGCTGTTCATGATGTCGGTTGTGACTCCATAAAAACTACGGGATGGGAAACCGCGACTACTGTGCCGTCCAGCCGCCGTCGGCGGCCCACGTCGCGCCGCGGACCTCCGCCGCCATCGGCGAGCAGAGCATCAATGCGATGCTCCCGAGCATCTCCGGCGTCACGAATTGACCGGACGGCTGTTTTTCCCCGAGCAAACGCGTGCGCGCGTCGTCCGCCGAGAGTCCTTCGCGCAGGGCAAGATCGTCGATCTGTTTCTGTACCAGCGGCGTGAGCACGAAACCCGGACAGATGGCATTGCACGTCACGCCGGTCGTCGCCGTTTCCAGCGCGGTGACCTTCGTGAGTCCGACCAGGCCGTGCTTGGCGGCCACATAGGCCGACTTTCCGGCGGAGCCCACCAGCCCGTGCACCGACGCGATGTTGACGATCCGCCCCCAGTTTCTCTCGCGCATACCCGCAAGGGCATGCCGCGTCGTGTGAAACGCCGACGTCAGGTTGATCGCGATAATGTCGTCCCACTGCTGCGCCGGAAACGACTCGATGGGCGCCACGTGCTGGATGCCCGCATTATTGACAAGGATGTCCACGCCGCCGAAGCGCTCGCGTGCGACGTCGAACATGTGCTCGATCTCGTCGGCGCGGCGCATGTCCGCGGGGAGATGAATCGCATGCGCGCCGGTCGATTCGACCGCGCGGCGCGCCGCTTCGACATCGCCAAAGCCGTTGAGCACGATATTCGCGCCGGCACGTGCGAGCGCCTGGGCGATGCCCAATCCGATGCCGCTCGTCGAACCGGTAATCAGTGCCGTCTTGCCGTTCAGGCGCATTGCAGCGTCCATCTCAGGTGCGGTACGAGCCGAAGTGGAGGAAATGGCGGTCATGTTCACACCAGCCCCGTCGTGTAATAGAGCGTGATCACGAAGAACACCGCCATCGTCTTGATCACCGTCACGGCGAAGATGTCGCGATACGATTCGCGGTGCGTGAGACCGGTCACGGCGAGCAACGTGATGACCGCGCCGTTGTGCGGCAGTGTGTCCATGCCGCCGCTGGCCATGGCGACCACGCGGTGCAGCACCTCGAGCGGAATGTGCGACGCCTGCGCCGCCTTGATGAACGTGTCGGACATGGCCGCAAGCGCGATGCTCATCCCGCCCGACGCGGAGCCCGTGATGCCCGCGAGCGTGGAGACGGAGACCGCGGCGTTCACGAGCGGGTTGGGAATTCCCTTGAGTGCGTCGGCCACCACGAGGAAGCCGGGGAGCGCCGCGATGACGCCGCCGAATCCATACTCGGACGCCGTGTTGAGCGTCGCGAGCAATGCACCGGAGACAGCGACCTTCGTACCGTTGGCGAAACGGTCGCGCACCTTGCCGAACGCGGTGACAAGCACGAGCAGGATGCCGGTCAGCAATGCCCCCTCCACCGCCCAGATCGCCACCACGCCGTTGATCGAGATCGACACCGGTGCATGAAGCCCCGGGAGGATATCGGGCGTGACATCGAATTGGCCGCCGTACCAATGCGGGATCGCCTTCGTGAGGGCGTAGTTCACCACGCCGACGAGGATCAGCGGCGTGATGGCGAGCACGGGGTTCGGCAGATTGTC
The DNA here is from genome assembly GCF_000681415.1 of Pandoraea sp. E26. Lineage (NCBI taxonomy): Bacteria > Pseudomonadati > Pseudomonadota > Betaproteobacteria > Burkholderiales > Burkholderiaceae > Pandoraea > Pandoraea sp. E26. Next base: position 118,649 of record NZ_AYXJ01000007.1, on the reverse strand, counting down.
CGAGTTCACTCGCTCGGGCTCATTGAGCAGCGAGGCACCATAGCCCTCGCCGTTGGCCGCGGCGGCGCGGCGGCGCCATTCGAGATAAGTCAGCCCCACCACGACGATGAAGACCGCGCCGGCAACACCGAGCACGGGTGCGGCCCAGGCCGTGGTCTTGAAGAACGTCGTCGGAATGATGTTCTGAATCTGCGGAGTGCCCGGCAGCGAATCCATCGTGAAACTGAAGGCGCCCAGCGCGATGGCGCCAGGCATCAACCGCTTCGGAATGTTGCTCTGCCGGTAGAGCTCCGCCGCGAACGGGTAGACGGCGAATACGACCACGAACAGAGAAACCCCTCCGTAGGTGAGTAGCGCACACACGGCCACGATGACCGCATTGGCCCGCGTGCGGCCGATGTACTTGATCGCGGCGGCCACGATGGACTCGGAGAAGCCGGACAGCTCGATGACCTTGCCAAACACGGCGCCAAGCAGGAACACGGGCAGATAAAGCTTGACGAAGCCGACCAGCTTGTCCATGAAAATCCCGGAAAACACGGGGGCAACCGCTTCCGGCTGGGTCAGGAGAACCGCCCCGAGTGCTGCGATGGGGGCAAACAGAATCACGCTGTAGCCGCGGTACGCGACAAACATCAGAAACGCCAGTGCGGCGAGCACGATGAGAAACGACATCTTGTCTCCAGTTTGTTTGCCTGCACGGGGTTGTGCAGGTTGAAGTTCTTACGTTCGACTGCCAGCTACGCAAAAAGCATGCCGCATCGCGTTAACATCATGATTACAAAGGACACCGACCTCCCTATCGAAGCGCCAAATGAAAAAACGAAGGCCGCTGACGGGCCATGCGGCGCCTTGACGTCTCCATTTGGAGACATTTCCGGGACATCCCACTACGCGGTAACAAGTCGATCGAGGTGAAACGAGAAGAATTCCGATGGTTCAGGCGTTTTCACCAATCGAGCGAATGTCTCCATTCGTGGAATAATCGTCTCCAAATGTGGACTTTCCGGATTTCAGCATGATGAACGACGATGCGCGCAACGCGCCGGGTCTCGATAGACAGCACGACCTGCTCTCCGATTACGAGTTCGTTCGCAAGCAGGCCATGCAATCGCTGTTCGAAACGCTGGATCATTCCAGCGAGGGCACCGTCGTGGTGGACGGCGATGCGCGAATCGTATGGATCAACCGGGGCTACGCGGCGCGGTTCGGATTCAGCAATCCGGATGCCGTGATCGGACTCGACTGCGAGGACGTCATCCCCAACAGTCTGATGCGCGAGGTGGTGTCCACCGGACGGCCGATTCTGCTCGACATTCTCGAGACCGGACACGAGCCGCTGGTGGTCACGCGGCTCCCCATCCGCGACGCCCATGGCAAAACGGTCGGCGCCGTGGGGTTCGCGCTGTTCGACGAACTCAAGGCGCTCACGCCCATGTTCAGCAAGTACTCGCGCTTGCAGACGGAACTGCTCGCAACGCGCCAGTCGCTCGCGCAAGCCAGGCGGGCCAAATACAGTTTTGGGAGTTTCGTGGGCACCAGCGCGGCAAGCCTGGAGACGAAGCGCCTCGGACGCCGTGCCGCGCAGCTCGACTCGCCGGTGCTGCTGCTCGGCGAGACCGGTACGGGCAAGGAATTGCTCGCGCACGCCATCCATGGTGCTTCCGCGCGGGCCGACAAACCCCTTGTCACGGTCAACGTGGCAGCCATTCCCGACGCCTTGCTCGAAGTCGAATTCTTCGGCGCGGCAGCGGGCGCCTATACCGGCGCCGACCGGAAAGGCCGCACCGGCAAGTTCGAGCTGGCCCAGGGGGGAACGCTCTTTCTCGATGAAATCGGCGACATGCCGCTACCGCTGCAGGGCAAGCTGTTGCGCGTGCTTCAGGAACGGGAGTTCGAGCCGATCGGATCGAACCGGATGGTGCATACGGACGTGCGCATCATCGCCGCCACCTCCGCCGATCTTCCGAATCTCGTGGCGCAAGGGCGCTTTCGCGCCGACTTGTACTACCGGTTGAATGTCCTGACGATTCGCGTGCCGCCACTGCGCGAACGGCCGTCGGATATCGAGGCCATGGCGTACGCGATTCTCGACAAGCTGAGCGCCTACCGCGACGCCGGTCATCTGGAACTGGACGAAGGCGCCATCGACTGCCTTCGCGCCTACCGCTGGCCCGGCAACGTCCGGGAGTTGCACAACACGCTCGAGCGCGTTGCCCTGCTCTCGGAAAGCGAGCGCATCGACGCGCGCTCGCTTTCCCGCTTCATCGGCGAGGGCATGGGCGACGGCGAGGCTAACCACCCGACCGGTGGCGCCGGCACTGCCGCTTTCGCCGTCCCGTCCGATAACAAAACCGCCGACGACGCGAATGCCCAGCGCTATGACGACGCCATGCGGGCGTTCGAGCGTCAATTGCTGACACAAGCGCTGCGCGCCGCCGGGGGCCGGGTTGCCGACGCCGCCGCGCGGCTCGATATCGGACGTGCCACCCTTTACAAGAAGATGGCCGCACTGGGCATCACGGCGCGCGAGTAACGCGCATGGGATCGACAGGCCGCGCAAACGCAATACTGCCCGATTTTTTCTCGTCAGTTGCCGCGTAGCCGGGCGATCGGCCATAATCGACCATTGCCTGTCAGAAGTCACAGGGCAACTGCGCTGGTTCGGGGCACAACTTATAACAAGCGAATTGCGACGCAAATGGCAGCCGTAATCACGAAATACGTCAGGGACGGGATCACGTATTACGAAATTCGGGGGGCTCTGCCCGACGGGAAACGCTACCGCGACCGGGTGGGTTTCAGCGAGGGCGAAATGAGATTCCGGGCACTCGTTGCGAGGCGCATCGTATTGATGCGCAACGATTACCTCTCCGAAATCAAACGCGTCGGCGACGAAATCAAAAATGCCAGGCCAACGCCCGGCTGGATGAGCCAACTGATTTTCTAGCGAACGCTACCCACACCATCGCTGCGCCCAGACTCGTGCCGGCCGGTTGAGCGGGCGGTTCCCCGTGGATGTTGCGCGACCGGCACGCCAACCGTGCAAGCGGCGCTCGGCACTTGGCGCGCGAGGGGCGACGCGCGCCCCGCCCCGATCACTCCAGCTTGAAGCTGAGCTTCGCGGTGATCCGAAAATTGACGATCTTTCCGTTGTCCACTTCGGCCGAAAGATCCTTGATGTAGATCGATTTGACGTCGCGAAGCGATTTCTGCGCCTCCTTGACCGCATTCCCGGCGGCGTCCTCCCAGCTTTTCGGCGATTCCGAGAGCACTTCGATAACCTTGACGACTTTGGACATGGTTGCCTCCTGTCTGAATTCGCGGACGGGCGTCGCCGAGCGAAATCGGGCCGCCCTCGACAAGCGTGGCATGCCGCAGCCAGTCGACGTTGACCGACGTCAAACGAATTCCGTTGCGCTCACGATGCATCGCGCTGACGCGGGTAGGCGCGGGCGCTCCCCTCATCCGGTTGGGGGAGCGGTCTGACGTAGATCAAAGGCACTCGCCATGAACGACGGATATGGCGTGCCTGCGGCTAAGTTGAAATTTCGACAGACCGACATGGAGCGAACGCGATGACGCCCGCCCGGATATCCGAAAAACGAACACCCGTCGAGGTTGAGATCAACGGCAACCATTATGTGGGGCACTACCGCGTGGTGAATGGCTCGGTCATCGCCTACGTGGGGGACGAGTGCGTTTTTGCGTCGTACGACATGAATACGCCCGAGGCGGTCGCACGGTGGCTCATCTCCGACATATGCCGCAAGCAGCAAAAGAGGGAAAAAAGGCCCCGATCACGGTGACACGCGACGTCGCGCCGCCCCGCAAGGCGCCGCCAGCGGAAGCGCCGGCATTCGCGACGGCCTCGCGGGCCGCGTCCGCGTGTCGATCGTCGACGTTCTCCGAGCTGGCCTCAACGTTGGTACGGTGCGGCGGCGTTCAGGCGACACGCATCGTGGCGGCCGGCGCCGCGGAAGACTTGCACCAGTTTCGCGTGACGATGCGTCGCTTGCGCGCGCTTTGGTGGACCTATCGTCCGTTGCTGGATCGCCGGCAATACGCGCGGCATCGCGCGCTGTTCAAGGGCCTCGGGGACATCGCCGGCCAGGTGCGAAACTACGACGTCCTGTCTTCATTGCTCGCGTGCGTCGCACACGACGCACCGCTGCCGGAAAACATTGCCCGCGAGCGCGCGCTCGCATTGGCGCACGCGAAAACGACGATGGCGCGACGCGAAGTCATGCGGGATCTGGCCAATACCAGCGCGCAAGCGGTGCAGTCCCTGCGCCCCTTGCCAAAGTGCGCGCAGAGCGAAGACGCGTTCGTCTCGCTGCGCATCGCCGTTGCAAGAAAAAACATGAAACGGGAGGCGAAAAGCGCGGGACACGCGCCAGGACGCAGCCGACTGGAGCAACTCCATGAGCTTCGAAAGCGCGGGAAGACCGTGAGGTATCTGCTCGAATTGTTCGAACATGGCAACGCCGCCGACAAACGGCATCTCAAACAACTCGGTCGGTTGCAGGAATCGCTCGGCAAGCTTAATGACGTCGTGGCCAGCGAAGCCCTGCTGCGCAGTCGACCCGGACTGCTCGGCGGCCGGATGGATGCCGCAAAGTTGCGCAAGCGATTGCGATCCCTGAGAAAGCGCCATCTTCGCGCCGCGATGGCGTTGATTCGCGCATAGACAACGATGGCCAGGGCCATCGCGTGACCTCCCTCGGTCTCCCTCGACGCCCGGCACGGACGTGGCGGCGAGTGTGTGGCGGAGCGGCGCGGTGCCGCGCCGCGTCCGACGTCGCACGCTCGGATCGAGCGGTGCTGTCGCGTCACACCGGAACGCCGCTTCGCTCGCTGTTCATCACGTTGCCTTTCGGACCGCGCCGGTAAAGCCGCAGCGCGGCAAGCAGGCCACACAATGCCGCGAAACTCATCCAGTATCCCGGCGCCGCCTTGTCGTGCGTGATCTGGATCAGGTACGTGGAGATGGCGGGCGTAAAGCCACCGAACACCGCGGTCGCCAGGCTGAACGCGAGCGAGAATCCGGCCACGCGCACCTGCACGGGCATCACCTCCGTGAGGGCAGCGACCATCGCCCCGTTATACATCCCGAAGAAGAACGAGAACCACAGCAGCACGCTCAGCATGCGGACAAAGCTCGGCGCCTGCGCCAGCCAGTCGAGCGCCGGATAGGCGGTACAGATCGCCAGAAGGGAAATGCCGATCAGCACAGGCTTGCGCCCGATCCGATCCGAGATCGCGCCGCCGATGGGCAGCCACATGAAATTCGATGCCGCGGCGAGCAAGGTCACCAGCAGGCTGTCAGACGTCGAGAGCTTGAGGACGGACTTGCCGAACGTCGGGGTATAGACGGTGATGAGATAAAACGTCGTGGTCGTCATCGCCGTGAGCATCATGCCGCCCAGGACGGTGCGCCAATGCGCGAAAAGCATCGCCACGATGTCGCGCAACGGGGGGCGATGGCCTCGTGCCTCGAAGGCGGCCGTCTCCTGCAGCGAGCGGCGCAGAACAAACAGCAGCGGCACGATGGCGCATCCGACGAAGAACGGAACCCGCCAGCCCCACGCCGCGATCTGTTGCCCGGTAAGCCATTGATTCAAGCCGTAGCCGATCGCCGCGGCCATCACGATGGCGACTTGCTGGCTCGCGGACTGCCAGCTCGTGTAGAACCCCTTGCGGCCCGGCGTCGCCATCTCGGCGAGATAAACGGACACGCCGCCGAGTTCGGCCCCCGCCGAGAAGCCCTGCAAAAGCCGGCCCAACAGCACCAGTGCCGGCGCCAGCAAACCGATGCGCTCGTACCCGGGAACGCATGCAATGAGTATGGTGCCGCTTGCCATGATCGACAGCGTCACGATCAAGCCCTGGCGTCGCCCCACCTTGTCGATATAGGCGCCGAGGAAGATGGCGCCCAGCGGTCGCATGAGAAATCCCGCGCCGAACACGGCGAAGGTGAGCATGAGCGATGCGTATTCGCTGGTCGCAGGAAAGAATATCTTCGAGATCGACGTGGCGTAAAAGCCGAACAGGAAGAAATCGAACTGCTCGATGAAGTTGCCGCTCGTCACGCGCAGCACAGCGGCCGCCCGGTTCGCGCGCCGACCGCCGGCGCTCGCCGCAATGGATTCGGTGGGGTTCATGGTTGTCTCCAGGTTATTGTGTGGGCACCGGCGCTGCGTGAGCGCCGGGCCATCGCTATTCCGAGCCCAGGCTCAGGGTGTTGCGCTGCCGCCTCTCGATGGACGACTTGAGCAATGCCGCACTGCGAAAGATGCCGTGGGCGAACTTCCCGTATGGCAGCGTTGCGAACAGCGCCATGACGATGCCCAGGTGAAGCGCGAGCAACGTCGGCATCGCGGCAGTTGTCCGGCACGCGAGCAATCCGAGGCCCGACGCGCTGGTCAACAGCAGGAGCGCGATGAAGCCGCGATCCATCGGGCGCTGGCGTGTGTCGGTGCGCGCGGGATCGCGCCGGACGTTCAGCCACAGCAGCCCCGTCGGCCCCACGATGAGCCCGGCGCCACCGAGCACGCCCAGCACCACGGGAGCGCTCAGGACCGGATACGGGGCCTCGAGGCCAAATGCATAGTGATAGAGCGTTGCCACGACGGTCGCGCCAAAGCAAAGCATGAAGCCGTAAAAGGTCAGGTGATGGAAACGGCGCCGCGCGAGCGTGAAGGCGTCGTCCGCTTCGTTGCAGCCCTCGCCGTGGCCGCCGTCGAGATACTTGAGCGTCAGCGCGTGACGGGCGGCCTCGCTCACCGCGGGCACGCTTGCCGTCCCCGGCGCAACGTCGCGCCAGAACCGCCGAACGCCAATACCCAATGCGAGCGCGGCGAACAGGAACACCGCCCCGAACATCACGGCGAGCAGGTTGTGCGGAAAGATCGCATAGAAGTCCGCAGGCGCGCCGCTCGGCGCAAGGCCGCCGCGCAGTCCCAGGCCCAGCAGCAGGAACAGCGAGATGCCGGCCGCCAGCGCGATGGACAAGGTCACCCCATTGCGCCGGTACAACGCGCCGAACGCTGCGGGAAACGCGTACTCGGAATAGGTCTCGAGGCGCACTTGAGCCATCGCCTTGGGCACGTTGACGGCGAACTCATGGGGCGGCGCGTACTGGCACGCGTGATAACAGGCACCGCAGTTGTGGCAGAGATTGGCGAGGTAGTGCACATCTGCCTTGGCGAATTCGAGGCGGCGCGTCATTGCCGGGAATACGGCGCAAAATCCCTCGCAATAGCGGCAGGCGTTGCAGATCTGCATCTGACGCGCGACTTCCGCCTCGCCTGGATTAAGCGCGACGATGGGAATCACGCGCGCGGCCTTGCCTCGTGCGCCCGCGCCGGCGGGCTTCGAAACGAGCGGCGCCAACGAAGGGCCTTGCTCGGAGGGGATTGCGTCAGACTTCTGCACTGCGAAACTCCGTGTTCTTGAGGGCGGCGCGGGCGGCCTGCGTTCCGGCGATTCGCCCGAAAGCCGTTCCGATCGACATGCCGACGCCTGCCGTATAGCCCTTGCCGAGTACGTTGCCAGCCATCATTTCGCCGGCAACGAACAGGTTGTCGCTCGGCGCGCCGCCGAAATGCACCTGCGCGCGGTCGTTGGTCTTCAGGCCGAGGTAGGTAAAGGTGATACCGGGGCGCAACGCGTAGCCGTAGAACGGCGGCGTATCGATCCGGCGCGCCCAGTGTGTCTTGGGCGGCGTGAGGCCTTCCGTATGGCAGTCGTCGAGAGCGGTGTGATCGAATGTACCGCCCCGGCAGGCCTGGTTGTAGCGTGCGATGGTGTCCACGAACGGCCCCTCGGGGAGCTGAAGCTTGCGCGCCAGCGCTTCGAGCGAGTCGGCGCGCTCGCCCGGGAAGACCGGCGGCATGAAGCGTCCGATCGCCTTGGCGTCGATGATGGAGTAGCCGATCTGCCCCGGCTGGAGCGCGACGAGCCGACCCCAGATCGCATAGCGCTTGGGCCAGAAGTCCTCGCCCTCGTCGTAGAACCGATCACCGTCCCGATTCACGACGACGCCCAGCGACACGCAATCGATGCGCGTGCAAATGCCGCCGTCGTATAGCGGGGCGCGCGCATCGATCGCAACGCAGTGCGACTGCGACGGATCGCCGATCATGTCGGCGCCGGTATCCATCAGGTGCTTGAGCAGCACCCCCTTGTTGAAACGCGTGCCACGAATCAGAAAGTTATCGGCAGGCCATTCGCCGCGCGCGTTCTGGCCCCAGGCGTCTCGCAGCCACTCGCGATTCGACTCGAATCCACCGGCGGCCAGCACGCAGGCGCGCGCGGCAAACCGCTTGTTGCCGCTGCGCGCCGCCACGAAGCGGTCGCCATCGAGCTCGAGCGAATCGACCGGCGTGTCGTAGCGGATGTCCACGCCGAGGGCTTCCGCACTGCGGTAGTAGGCATTGACGAGCGCCTTGCCACCGCCCATGAAGAAGGCGTTGGTGCGCGCGACGTGCAGCGCGCCGGACAGCGGCGGCTGGAAACGCACGCCGTGTTTCTGCATCCACGGACGGCACGACGACGATGCGCGGATCGTCAACCTGGCGAGATGTTCGTCGGTAAGCCCGCCGGTGACCTTCAGCAGGTCCTGCCAGAACTCCTCCTCGGGATAGGCATCGACGAGAACGTCCTGCGGGGCATCGTGCATGCAGCGCAGATTGCGCGTGTGCTGCGAGTTCCCGCCGCGCCATTCACGCGGCGCCGACTCGAGGAGCTGAACCGACGCCCCCGCCTCGCGCGCCATGAGCGCGGCGCAAAGCGCGGCGTTGCCTCCTCCGATTACCAGTACGTCGACCATTTGACTTGACTCCTTTCGCACGCATCATAGGGATGTCAAATCCGGGTCGCCAGACGTCAGGCGTCAAGGGGCCTTCACGTTTCGTGAACGGTCGGGGTACGCAGCCGCGCGCCGGGCCACCGGCCTTCGCGCACGAGTTGACGTGCTACGTCGGCGAGCACGACGCGCGCGGCCAGACCGGCGGGCGACAGTTCATCGTCCGACACGCTGACGATCATGTTGGGCCGGGTGGCGTAGTGCTCGGCGACGGGCACGCTGGCCAGCGGCACCGGCGCTGGCCGCGCGAGCGCCGCCCCGGGTTGAATCGTCGCGCCCATGCCCGCGCAAACCATGTCCATGAGCAGTGCCAGGCCGTCGACCTCGGCGACCACATTCGGCTCGAAGCGCGCCCGCTTGAACGCCGTGGCGAGCTGCGAGCGCAGGCCGTGCGTGCTGCTGGGCAGAATCAGCGGAAGCTTGTCGAGGTTCCTGAGCCTGACGGAGGCGCCGCTCGGCATGCCGTCGAGGTCGACGGCGCCAATGAGGAACAACGGCTCGTCGAGCAGCGGCATCACGCTCCAGCGTTGCGCGGGGACCTCATGAAAAATCACGGCAAGATCGATCTGGCGGGCCCCGAGCATCGACGAGAGATAGCCGGAAAGGCTCTCCACGATGCGCAGGCGCACGTCGGGATACCGTTCGCGCATGGACCGTGCGAAGGCGACGCCGAGCACACTCGCCGTGCTCGGCGCCAACCCAACGCTCACATGCCCCGACAGACGGGCGGAGCGCGCGGCGGATGCGGCGGCGTCGGCATGACGCAGGGCAAGCTGTGCCTGGCGCCAGAACGCCAGTCCCGCGTCGGTGGGCACAACGCCGTTGGAGGTTCGCTGCAACAGGCGGGTCGACAGTTCGCTCTCGAGGCGGCTGATCTGCTGGCTCAGCGCAGAGGTCACGACGCCAAGTTCGAGAGCCGCTCGCCCCATGCTCCCGTGTTCGACCACGCTCACGAAATACCGCAGTTGTCTGAGTTCCATTTCACGATGGGGGACTTTGCCCGTCGGGGATTTTCGGTTGAAATCCCGCAGATATTACCTTCGGGCGCGATTCACTGATCGGTTTGGTGCGCGCTACGGCCTTCGGCCCAACGGCGATGGCTAACCTGAACGCCAGCGCATCTGGTCAATGGCGGGCGGGGCCCGATTCCCGCCCATCGGCAACCGTGCGGGCGCCCGGCGAGCGCGACACAATGGCGCGCTCGATCAGTTCGACAACGCCATCGAGCGCCCGCGCCGGGTCCAGCCCGCTGTGGCGCAGTGCAATTGCACGTGCGGCCTCGCGAAACGTCTGCGTCGCCAACATCGTCCGCAGGACGGGTCCAAAGTGTTCGGTCACGTGGGCCGGCAGAATGCCCAATCCGGCACCGGCATTGGCGACGTTTTCGGTCACGCGAAGCTGTTCGATATGCATTGGCAACGCCAACATCGGAACACCGGCGAGCAGGCACGCCAACGCCGTGCCATGCCCACCGTGGGTGATGGCCAGATCACAGCGGCCGAGCAGTGCGTCGATCCTTACCGGCTGATCGTAAATGCGCAGGGTTCGGTACCGCGCCGCCTGCTCCGGGCGAACGTCCGGCAACGTGGCGATGACTTCGGCACCGGCGTCGTCCAACAAACGCAAGACAGCGTCGAGGTACGGCGAGGCGCGCAGATAGACAAACACGCGCGGCACATCGTCACGCTTCCATTCGACAGGTTCACCGTGGGATTCCGGAGCAGGCATTGCGCCAATGAACATCGCGTCCGGCGAACGCATCCCATCGTAGTGATCCAGCGCCGGGATACTGAGCAGGCGAGTTTCGTTCGCCCTGAAGCATTCATCGAGCGGGTATGGACCTCCGAACACCTGCTGCACCGCGAGCGCCACTCGATGCCCCGTTTGCACGACCTCATCCTTCATCGCAGAATCCCACGGGCGAAAGTTCGGCGCGGGCGCCAGCGTCGGCGCAATCGTGAAACCGGTGCCGAGGTGCACGGTAGGAACGCCAATGCGATTTGCCGCCAACAATGCAAACGGCGCATGTTCGACAAGCACGAGGTCGGGCTGGAGTACATCGAAGAGATGACGCCACGCGCCCACCATTCCTGCGAGATGCGTTGCGTGAGCCGCGCCACACGCGGCAAGAATATCGGTGTGAGAAGCGACATCGCGCCCCAGTGGCGGGACGCCTTGGGCGACCGGCGCGGCGAACCACCGCAACCCCAGCGGTGCCAGGTATCGATGCGCCTGCGCCACGTCTCGTATTCCGAACGAGACGTCGTGACCGAGCGACCGCAACCGCTGCGCGACCGGCAGCAAGTTCCAAAGATGCCCGAGATTCTCGCCAAGCTCCCAGGCGATGACGATACGGCTCATGTTCCCCTCTCGTTATACATTCGCCCGCCGGATGCCGCGCACTTGTCGGCCAACGCGCGCCCTTCGTCCAACCGCGGGTTTACTCGCAAAACTGCAGAACAAGCGCAGGCAATTAACCTGTCGACGATGAATAACGCTTCGCCATCGTAACAATATTCAAACGCGACGGAATCATTTCCGCAGATCTGTCACTCATGAGCAAGCCAACAACGATTGGCACGGAAAAGACGTGGTGAACTCGCGACTTTCATAGCGAGAACGGGGTCATCTGAATGCGGCGCAATCCTCGCGGTGAGCGCTCATCAGGTGTTTGCCGTCTCGTCCGTTGCGCGAAGTCTCTCCGCGTTATCCCCATTACGCGAGAGACCATGATCCAATCACCATCGCTTCCGAAGCAGACGCGATTGTCCGCCGCCGTGACAGCCGCATTTGCAACCATGGCCGTTCTGTTCTCCGAGCCATCGGCCGCACAAACCACCATCAACTCACCGGTCGGCCCGCAGACCTGGGCGTCCGGGACGTTGAGCATCACGACGACCGGCAGCGTCATCAACGCCGATACCAGCAACGGGTCCGGTATCGAAGCGACCGGCCCGGAACTCGGCACCCTGATTAACGACGGCACCGTTTCTGGCTACGTTTCAGCGCTCAACGCCGGCCTGGGGTCTTCAATTTCCGCCATCGAGAACGGCCGCACCGGTGTTTTCAAGTCATCGATGTTCTTCGGGGCCATCTGGAACCAGGGAAACATCGGACGGGTGTCGAACGACGGCGTGATGAATGGCGAAATCGGCGTGTCCAACGACAAACTGGCGAGCATCGGTCTGATCGCCAATGGCGCGAATGGCCTCATCACCGGGAGCTTCTCGGCGGTGCTCAACGATGGGACGATCATGCAGATCGTGAATGCCGGCAACATCATCGGCGCCAACGCGGGCATCGACAACTACGCCGACGGCACCATCGGAACCCTGACGAATACCGGCGTCATTCAAGGGAATCGTGTCGGCGTCGATAACAGCGGACGTATTGAGCAACTGCAAAATCACGCCGACATCAACGGCCAGACCGCCGTCGAGGTCAACGGGACCATCACATCACTGGTGAACGCCGGAAATCTTCGGGGGAACGATAATTTCAGCTCGATGGGTATGGCGATTTCGTACGGCGGCACGATCGGATCGCTGATCAACAGCGGCACCATTTCGGGCACGGTTGAAGGCACGCCAAACGCGAGCGGCGTGGGCATCTACGCACAAAACGGCAGCATCGGGTCGCTGACCAATAATGGGATCATCACGGGCAGTACCTACGCATTGAATTTCCGTGACGGTTGGGAGGTGAACGGCATCACGAATTCGGGGACCATTGCGGGAGACATCTATACCAGAGGCGGTCGCGGCCCGGGCCTTCGCATCGGAGGCGGCGCCGGGACTGTATACGGCACCCTCACCGGTCTCGGTGGCGCAATGGGCCAGATACTCAGCGATCAGGATGTCGAATTCACGAATGGCAATCTCGTTCTGAACGACCACATCGACGTTGGCTCGGCGGTTGTGACCAACACCGCAGCCAGGCTTCAGATCAACAATGCGGTTCGAATCACGGGCAACTTCCATCAGGCAAGCACGGGAACGTTGCAAATAGGGGTGTCGGATACCGCGACCGCCCGGGGAAACCCCGTGGACGACAGTGGTTACGGCCGACTGATCGTCTCGGGAAGCGCCGTGCTTGCGGCGGGCTCGTCTGTCACGCTTCAGCCGCTTGGCGCCTACGCCTTCGCATCCGGCCAACGCTTTGTTGTTGTCGACGCCTCATTGACCGGGACGCAGTACAACGAAGCGGCATTGCGGTATGCCGCAAGTGGCTCGGGTCTTAAAGTCACCGGTGCATCGGTGACCACAACCGAGCGGAACTATCTGGTGCTGTCCCTGCACGCTCCGACGATCCTCACGTCGCCCCCTCCTCAGCCCTCCGCACCGCCGGCAATTCCGGGCATCAACAACTACACGGGCGTCGACGATCCGGGACTTCTCAATCTTTTCAATGCCACCAAGGCGCTGGAGCCGGCTGACCACAAGCAGGCCGCGCGTCAGCTCGGACCGCTCATGCAGGTCACCGCCAGCCGGGCCGCCGCGGCTCCGACGATGGACGCCCTGAACATCATTTCGGCGCGCGTCAATTCACTCAGAGAGTTCGCCACGTCCCCTTCCACGTGCGACAGTGAACCGCTGCGCGGCATGTGGGGCCAGGCGCTGGGTGGACACGCCAGTCAGGCGGATGAAGGTTCCATCGACGGTTACAGCGCCAACTTCGGCGGGGTATTGGCCGGCCTCGATTGTGCTGTCAATGAGCGCTGGCGCGTGGGTGGTGTGATCAGTTACAGCAACACCGAGATCTCCAACACGGGCTTCACCTCGGGCAGCAAGACGCGAGTGGACGGGTTCGGGCTCATTGGCTACGGCAGCTACACCGCTGACCGTTGGTACGCCAATCTATCCGGTGGCGCCGTGCAACATCGATACAGCACCGCGCGCATCATGAATTTCCCCGGTTTTACGGGAACGGCTCGCGCCGGCTTCGGTGGCACGCAATTGGTGGCCCGTGCCGAGTTCGGCTATCCATTGGCGAGCGGCCCGTTCACCGTGACGCCGATTGTGGCACTGACGTATGGCTATCTGAATCAGAACAGTTATACGGAAGACGGCGGAGACGGCTCGGCACTTGCGGTGGGTTCCACGCACACGACGTCGGTGACGACGGATCTGGCGGTGAAGTTCTCTCGAAGATTCGAGGCAGCGCAGGGCATACTCGTACCAGAGCTTCAGATCGGCTGGCGCCATCAGTACGACAACGCACAGGGGCTAACAACGTCGAGCTTCGCCGCGGACCCCATCGGGGAAACGGCATTTACCACGTCAGGTCCACGCCCGACCACCAACTCCGCCCTCCTCACTGCCGGCATCTCGCTTCTGCGCCGGAACGACCTGACGCTGACGTTGCGCTATGACCTGCAGGCCGCTGCGGGTTTCCTGTCTCAGGCCGGCAGTCTGCGTGTGAGAAAGATGTTTTGACGGCAGCCGTGACGGTGTACTCGAGCGCCGAGCAGACCTTCGAATTCGGCACGCTTTCGCGCCCGCATCGTTTTCATCGACAAAAACAAGCGTCGAGGTCATTGCCGGCAACAGGATACTCACAGATCGACTATCGCGGATGCCGAATCAAATGACTGCCTCATGGCAATGTCCAACCATCGGAAAACGAGACTTTATTTATCTCACCTGACTCTGATAAATATTTAATAATGCTGACTATCTAGTCTCGACAAGATGGAAATCGCCCGGCGATTGGGGGAGGAAGACGGTGTCAGCCAAAATGAAATCAGCCCAAGTGCGCGCCGCCGGCGGCAAGCGGCAGATGGTGACCGCGGTCGTGGCCGCGATGCTGCCTTCCGCCCAGGCGCTGGCGCAATGCGCCCCGGCGCCGGCGTCCGTCAGCTTGTCGTCCGGGAGTTGCACCGATACGGCGTTCACCGCGCGAGAAAGCGCGGGCGCCGCCCCGGTCGTGGACGTCTCCGGCACAGGCGTCTATAGCGGCACGTCCGTCAGTCTGACGGCCACCGGCACAGGCTTGGGCGTACACGCGACCGGCAGTGGAACGGTCACCCTCGACGGCACTGTGGTCGACGGTTCCACGATCGAAACGCAGGGCGCCAGCGCGCATGGCCTCCTTGCCGACGGCGGCGGCCGGATCAGCGGAAGCTATACGTCCGTCTACACGAACGGGGCCGGCGCCAACGGCGTCGGTGCCGTCGGTGCGGGCAGCGAGATCACGCTCACCGACAGTGCCGTGAACACGAGCGGCGACAGCGCGTACGGCGCGTATGCGGCAAATGGCGGGTCCGTCATCTTCACGCGCACCAACATCACGACGTCAGGCGCGGGCGCCTCGGCAGTCTTCACGGATGCCGGTGGCGCGATCACGCTCAACAGCCTGAACACGTTCAGCTATGGCGACAACACCCCGGGCGCAGCCGCGTCGGGCGCCGGCAGCCATCTCGGCCTGAACGGCACCTATATCAATGTCCTCGGCAATGGCAGCGCGGGACTCTTCGCCACCGCTGGCGGCGCGATCGCCATGAGCGGCGGCGCCATTGCGTCCGGGGACTATTACGGCGGCACAGTCATCGCCAACTCCCCGGGCATGCTCGCCCGGGGCACGGGCAGCAGCATCGTCGCCACCAATGGCGCGAGTTCCGCCACGTATGGCGCGAACAGCCCGGGCATATGGGCCGATGCCGGAGGGAAGATCGACTTCTCGGGCTATGGCGTTTTCACCTACCAACCCGACTCGCCGGGCGCGCAGGCCAGCAGCGGCGGTGCCATCACGCTGACGAACACCATCGTCCGTACGTCGGGGCCTTCGAGCGCGGGCTTGCTGGTTCGCGACGGCGCCACGGTGCTCGCGACGGGCACAGAGATCACCACCGGATATCGCGTCGGCGGCAGCGCACCACCGGTCCTCCAGTTCCCCGACGCACAGATCGGCCTGCAAGCGCATGGGGTGGATGTCCTGGGTCAAGGCAGTCAGTGGCTGGGAGAAAACAACGCCGTGACCACAAACGGCGACGGCGCCGTTGGCGTCTGGAGCGGCCAGGGAGGTGTGGCGCGCGTGACCGGTGGCACCATCACGACTCACGGCGCCGATACCAGCGCGCTCGGCGGCGCCGACGCCGTTCGCGCCACCGACAGCGGCAGCCTCGTCGACCTGACCGGTACCCGGATCAGCACCACGAACGTCAAGGCCGTCGGCCTGCACGCATCGGCCGGAGGAAGCATCGCCGCCACCGGCGCTGCCGTGGCCACGCAGGGGCAAAGCGCCTTCGGTGCCCAGGCACAGGATGCGGGCAGCGTCGTCACGCTCGACCGTACCACCATTACCACGGCGGGCGAGGCGGCCAATGCCATCCAGGCCGGCAATGCAGGCCGAGTGCAATTGACGGGTAGTTCGGTCGCGACCACCGGAGGGGCAGCGCATGGACTCGCCGCCATCGACGGCGGCACATTGTCGGCCACGGCAACGAGCGTTGCCGTGAGCGGCAACGGATCGGCGGCGATCTATCTCGCCGGCGGCGCCCCGAGCGCGATTTCGATCAGCGGCGGCAGCCTGAGTGCGACCGGCGGCGCCATCGTCCTCGCCCAGGGCGGCACCGGAAGCGTCTCCCTCAGCGGCGTGACTTCAATTGTCCCGGCGACCGTCAACGGCCGACAACTGCTGGCGATGGTGACCGAAGGCACCAGCGGCGCCCCATCGAACCTGACGCTCGACATCGTCGATACGCCCTCCGTCTCCGGCGATATCGTTGTCGATCCCTCCACCCTCACCTATCGCCTCGGCAACAGCCGCTGGGTTGGCGATCTGGTGCTGAGCGGCCCGGGCAATACGGCCAGTGCGAGCTTTTCCACATCCCAGTGGACCGGAAACCTGCTGGCCGACGCGGGCAACACAGCGAACGTTTCGCTGCAGAACAGTCTCTGGACGGGCCTGGCGCGCAACGCCACCAACGTCGTGATCGATGGCGCCAGCGTATGGAATGTCACGGGAGATTCCAACGCGATTGGCACCGTGACCAACGCGGGACTGATCCAGTTCGTGGCCCGGACGGGATCGTACAGCACCCTGACGGTCGGCAGCTACGCCGGCGGCGCCGGTAGCCGCATCGGCGTCAACACGTATCTCGGTGCCGACAATTCGCCGACCAATCTTCTCGTGGTCAACGGCGGACAGGCCAGCGGCACCAGCACACTGCTGGTGAATAACGCCGGGGGCCCCGGCGCCCAAACGACGGCGGACGGCATCCGACTGGTGCAGGTGACCGGCGGTGGCGCCTCAGCAACGAATGCCTTTACGCTCGGCCAACGCGTTGCCGCCGGGGCGTACGAGTACCAGCTCTTTCGCGGTGGCAGTACTGGCGCGAACGACTGGTTCCTGCGCTCGAATCTCATCGAAGCGCCGAGCACGCCGTCGGCGCCCACCACGGAAGTTCCGCTCTATCGTCCCGAGGTTGCGCTTTACGTGCCGGTGCCGGCGCTCGCGCGGCAAATGGGACTCGCCACGCTCGGCACCCTGCATGAACGGGTGGGCGACGAAGAGGATCTGCGCGGCACTTCGCAAGGCCGCGACTACGGCAACCTTGGCTGGGCGCGCGTGTTCGGCGCGCGCGTGAGCAACCGGTGGACGGGCGACGTCGATGCCAAGGCGGCCGGCAATCAGACCGGGGTGCAGGCCGGCGTCGACCTGTTCCGGCGCACCACGGACAGCGGGCACCGCGACCATGTCGGCGTGTACGTCGCCTATACCGACTACAGCGCCACATCGGTGCAAGGCTTCGCGCTCGGCACGCAGGATCTGGCCGTCGGGAAGCTCTCGATGAGCGGGCCATCGCTCGGCGCGTACTGGACACATTTCGGCCCGAGCGGCTGGTATACCGACGCCGTCCTTCAGACGAGCTGGTACGACATCAAGGCCCGGTCGAATTACGGCGCCGAAGTATCGCCGCATGCCACCGGGTTCGCCGCCTCGCTCGAGACCGGGTATCCGATGCGATTTGGCGACGAAGGGCAATGGCAGTGGGAGCCGCAGGCGCAGCTCATCTGGCAGGGTGTGTCGGTGAATCAGGCGCGCGACCCCTATTCCAGCGTGGACTGGGATTCGGGGAACGCCGTGACGGGACGGCTGGGCGTTCGCCTGCAACGCACGGCCCGGGACATGCGTGGCACGCTCTGGCAACCCTACGCACGGTTGAACCTGTGGCACGCCTTCGCCGGCAGCGACCAGGCGACCTTCGGAACGAACGCGCCCATTACGAGCCGCTTCGGCGACACGGCGCTGGAGATCGGCGCTGGCGTGACGGCGCGCGTCAACGCCAACACGAGCTTTTATGGTCAGGCGAGTTACCGCGTGTCGCTGGACGACAGCCGCTCGCGGCAATCGGCCGTCCAAGGCATTGTCGGCGTTCGATTCAACTGGTGAGATGCTCACGTGTTTCGCGCTGGCGGACGCCGATGGGCGAGACGTTGGACCGCCCGCCCCCGACGGCTTCGTCGAGCGTCAGTCTACTGACACCACCACCATCCGGGACTGGGCCTGCCCTGAACGCATTCGCGACTTTTGCCGAATTTACGGTGTGCCTCTGTAACGCGCTGCCGGCGGCAAATACGCCTTCAGGTACACGGTACATCCCCGTTCTCCGGCAACGACGCTCGCCATGTCGCCGCAAGGCAGTCGAATCCAGCTTTCGGCCGCGCAGCATTCGTCATCCACGTGAAGTTCGCCGCGCAAGACCAGCATCTCGACCAGCCAGCCTCGAGGATCGGGTCTGAGCAGCGGGATGGCCGCGCACGCATCCACGCGCATGAGCCGTGCATGCTCGGTGCCGTCTTCAAACAGGTGACAAACGGCCAGCTCCGATGACGTCTGCCACCGTCGGTTGTCGTTCGTGTCGATGCGGACTTTCGGCCCGCTGCCGGATGTCATCTGCCGGAGCTTCACGAAGATCGTGGCCCCCGGCGCACTGGAGGGCTGGTGAGCCGACCCGGGCGGATTGCGCATGTACCAGCCCGCCGGGTAATGCTCGTCTCCTTCTGAGAAGGTACCGGCAAGCACGAGTATTTCTTCACCGGCGGGATGGCTGTGCGCGGGAAACACCGAATCCGGCGCATATCGCACGAGACTGGTGGCACGGGCCTTCTCGGCGCCCACGCGATCGAGCATCACGCGCTCGACACCTGGTTGCGGCGAACGAGTCCATTGGTGCTGCGCCGGCGTCACGATCACCCGGCGAGAAAAATCAGCGTTAACTAACATGTCGGATCAACAAGGACTGGCGAAATCGCCGACGGTGGCCATGACCAGACCGCCACCACGAAAACAAGTCAACCTCACGTCGGCACGCCGGCTCTGGCGCGTGCCCGTTGTAGCCACACTACGCCTATCATGCCCAAGGCAACGGCAGGAAGCATCAAAGCACTCACCGTGGTCCAGCCCAGCGACGTCAGGAGGCTCCCCGACGCGAAGGATCCGATGACCATCGCGCCGAAAACGACGAAGTCGTTGACCGCTTGCACGCGAGGCGCCTCAGCGACCGAGTGACACGACAATACCATCGCCGATGCGCCAAGGAAGCCGAAGTTCCAGCCGACACCGAGCAGGACCAGCGCCAGCCAGAAGTGCCCCACCGTCATGCCACTCATGCCGACCAGCGCCGCACAACCCGTAAGTCCCAGTCCGGTCAATACCACCCGGTGCGCGCCGAATCGGGATATCAGGCGGCCGGTGAAGAAGCTGGGGGCGTACATGGCAACGACGTGGAATTCAATGCCCGAGTTGGCGTGAACACGCGGGATCCTGCACAGGTCCATCGCCAGCGGCGCCGACGTCATCATGAAATTCATCAACATGTAGCTGACGACGCCGCACAGCATCGCGACCAAAAGTCGGGGATCGCGCAGAAACTGCGAAGCCGACCGCCCGTCCCGTTCGGACGCCGCCGTGCCGAGCGTCGGCGCACCGAACGTTCCGCCCCTCAGTACTGCGGCGGAGACGACGGCGACGACAGCCGCCGCGAGATAAGTGGCGGCGTAGGCGTATGGCGGCCAGACGTTCATCGTGCTCGTAACTAGCTGCGGCCCCAGAATGCCTGCCGCTACCCCTCCGGCCAGGACGGTCGATAGCGCATTGGGCCGTTCATGCTGAGCGACGCATTCGGCAGCGGCAAACCGGAAGGTCAGCACAACCGCGTTGTAAGCACCGCCGAAGATCATGGCGAGATTGAAAAGCGCGAACGACTGGATGACCAGAGCGGTTGCGGCAAGTCCGCCCATGAGCACGCCGCACGCATTGCCGACCAGAAATGCCGTGGCTCGCCCATGGCGCCTCGTGAGCGAGCCCACCGGCAGCGTGGACAGCGCCATGCCAAGGACAAATATCGAGATGGGCAATGTCGCGTATGCGGGGTCGGGCGAGAGCATGTTCCCGATGATCGCCGCCGTGGCATAGGCCACTGTGGAGTTCGCTCCCGCGAGGGCCTGCGCCACCGAGAGCCGGAGCACATTGCGATTGTTGGTAAGGGCAAGCATCCTGACTGATTTGTTGGGTTGAAAACGCGACCATCGCGCATCGTCGTCTCATCGGCACCGACATCAGAGCCCGCGCGTCCGAAGCGCGTGACATGACGGGCATCGGCGGCAGCGCCACCCGGCACGGCTGCGACTACGGACTCGGATGTCCCTCGACAGCAGGGAAGTGTGGAGAAAAAACGCTGTCCCGACAAACAACATTATCTGCGTCGATCGCAAACAATTTCTTTCAAAGCCGGCGTGCTTGCCGTCCCGGTCACACGTCGCCTGTCGGCTCCCGACGCACGTCAATTGACACCATGGCGCCCGCCTCCTCGAGAAGCCACTCGCGGAACGCTGCCAGCCGCGGCAGCGCTTGGCACTCGGGGCGATACACGACGTAATACGCCAGATTCGAAGGATATGAAATATCGGGAAACAGATGAATCAGACGCCCCGATGCCACGTCGTCCCTCGCGAGCACACTGCGTGCCAGCGCGACGCCGTGCCCGTCGATGGCCGCTTGCAGGACGGCCGCCGAATTGTTGATGGTCAGTCCGGTGCGTTGTGGGGGGGCATCGTCGCCCGTCACCGCTTCGAGCCACGTGGTCCACGTCACGAACCCTGCGCGACTGTCCACCGAAAGATCATGTATGAGGGTGGCGTCACGCAAGGCGAAGGGAGAATCGAGTTCCGGATGTCGACGCAGATAGTCCGGCGAGCACACTGGGAAAACCTCTTCTTCCAGAAGCATTTCGGCCGACAGATCGGGCCAGTTGCCAGCGCCGTAGCGCACGCCGATGTCGATACCCTGCGCGGCGAAATCGACGAGTTTGAGGTTCGTGTCGAGTCGCACTTCCGTATCCGGCCACGCCGCCTGGAACCCATGGATTCGCGGCAGCAGCCACTTGGCCGCAAATGCAGGACTCACCGTGACGGTGAGCACGCCCGTCGCGGCGCCCTCCCTGAGCTTCGAAAGCCCGAGACCCAGCCGGTCGAAGCCGGCGCGAATATCGGGCAAGGCGCGCAGCGCCGCCTCGGTTGGCACCAGACGGGCCTTCCCGGTGCCACGAGTAAATACCGGGGCTCCCAACCATCCCTCGAGACCGCGTACCAGTTGTCCCACGGCCGCCGGCGTCACGCTGAGTTCTTCCGCGGCTGCCGAGAAGCTCTGGTGGCGCGCACTGGCTTCGAACGCCCGCAACGCGTTGAGAAAAATGGGGGTTTTCATGTTCGAACAACATTTTCTATCAGGTGCGAGCAGAGTACCTCATTCACTGCCTGCCTGACCTGCGCCTGCGCGTTTGCGTCGCCGGCATCAACGCGGTAAGTTACCGTTCAGTTCAGCCGTCTCCAGATGGAAATCGGTACATCGCCGTTCGGGCGTGGGACCACGCGATAGCTCAGTTCGTCGCCCTTGAGTTCGAAGCTGCGCTTCTGTGACTCCCCCTCCCAATTCGGAAAGGAGGCGTTCTGAATGTGGAACGTCAGCGCGCCCTTTGCCTGATCGACGCTGATCGTACCGGTATGCGTGCTCGACCCCATTACCGCCGCCTTGTATTCCTCCGGCGTTCCCCTGGCCTTGTCTCCCGAGACGAACTTCGGTCGCTCCGCCTTGTAGATCTGCACCAAATAATGCCCCTGCGCGTCGATCATCATGAATCCCCTGGGCGCCGCCCCGTAATCCCGGCCGCGCGACCCGTCCCGGTGTTGAACATCGGCGGCGACCAGCGTCCACGTACCCACGAAAGCCGGATCGATGGCCGCTGCATCGGCACGCGCGGCGGCCGAGAGCGTGCATGCCGAAATGGCTGTCACGAGCACGCTGCGTTTGAATATCGTTTGCAAGTCCATACCGTAAACCTCTCCTCGGAAGCATTCATCTGGGTGTTGGGAACGGCCCTATCGCGGGAAGCACCTGCATGCGACGCGTCCCGCCGGATCGTTCTTCCGAGAAAATGGTAGCCAAACAAACCATGCAATGAATGCGATAATTCGGCATAGTGAATTCATAAAAACCGAACGATGCCGTTTCCCAACCTGGATATGGACGCGCTCCGGACGTTCGTCGCGACCCAACAGCTGGGCAGCCTGAACCGGGCAGCCGAGCGTATCGGCCGGTCGCAATCGGCGGTGAGCCAGCAGATGCGCAAGCTCGAAGAGCAGGTCGGTCACCCGCTGTTCCGCAGACAAGGGCGCGGGCTGGTATTGACGGATGCCGGCGACATGATCCTCTCCTATGCGCATCGCATTCTCGATCTCAACGATGAAGCGGTGCTGGCGGTGCGCGGCGCCTCCATCGACGGCGTGGTCCGTTTCGGCCTCCCGGGCGATTTCGCCGAAGCCTGGCTCCCGGCAGCACTCGGACGGTTCAAGAAAGCGCACCCGGGGGTCCGCGTCGAAGTTGCCGTCGAACGAAACGGCGTATTGCTCGAAAGATTGGATCGCGACGAACTCGATCTCGCGCTGGTGATGGCCAACGAACACCGTCCGGATGCCGAACTTCTGGCGACACTGCCCATGACGTGGATCGGATCGGCAGACGCCGACGAAGTCTTGCATTCCGGTCGCGCCCTGGATCTCGCCCTTTTCCACCCGCCCTGCTTCTTCCGGCGTGCAGGAATCGAAGCGCTGGACAGCGCCAATATTTCATGGCGGCTGGCCTACACGACAGCCAGCCTCCAAAGTCTTTGGTCGGGAGTCGCGGCGGGACTGGGCATTACGTTGCGAACGGGGGCAGGCATGCCATCGTCGCTCAGACGGCTAGGTGCGCAGCAGGGACTTCCGCCTTTGCCGTCCGTGAAGCTGTGCCTGCATGGACGTCATCAGGACACGTCACCCGCGCTGGTACAACTCAAGCGCGTCGTGACGGCGTGCGTGAACGAGCACTTATCGTTGTAATTTCGCGGGAAACGATCTGGCGTGCCTTGCCATCGAATCGTCTCTTCACGGATTCATCGGTTTTCGTAAAGTGTGACTTGAGTATTTTCGATGTTGCAGGGCATGGGATTGGCCTATAGTCGACTTCGCGGTTTCCGCCCCGTCAATCACACCACCGCCGGACGATCAGGAGAATATCTTGCGGATTGTCGATGTCCGGGAGCTCACGATCCCGATTTCCCGTTATGCCGACAGCGCCATCGCGTCGGGGGGATTGACCACCAGTCTGGTCGCCGTCGTCACCGACGTCATCCGCTCCGGGAAGCCGGTCGTCGGATTTGGCTTCGCGTCCATCGGACGCTTCGGGCAAGGCGGTCTGATCCGGGAGCGTTTCGCCCCAGGCTCATCGCCGCCGACACACTCGCCGGCGATACGGGTGACACGCTCGATCCGCAGCGTGCCTGGACGGCGATGATGCACGGCGAGAAACCCGGCGGGCACGGCGAGCGTTGCGTAGCCGTCGGCGCGCTCGACATGGCGGTCTGGGACGCGGCGGCGAAAATCGCGGATCGGCCTTTGTACCGGCATCTTTCCGAACACCGGGGTACACGCACGCCGCTGTCACGCGTGCGCGTCTATGCGGGGGGCGGGTATCGCTATCCGCAGGACGATATCCGGCGCCTGTCCGACGAGATCCGCCACTTCGTCGATCTCGGATTCACACTTGCGAAGATCAAGATCGGCGACGATCTCGACCAGGATCTGGTGCGCATCGACACCGCTTTGGCACGACTCTCAGGCCCGTCATGCCTCGCCGTCGATGCGATGAACCGCTACGGCCCGGACGCCGCACGCGAAGCCGCGCACGCGCTCGCCCCGCTGGGATTGTTATGGTTCGAGGACATCTGCGATCCGCTGGACTTCGAAACGCTCTCGTGCGTCGCGACAAGTTATGCCCCCCCTATCGCTGCTGGCGAAGCGCTCTTCTCCCGCGCAGAGGCGCGGTTGCTCGACGCGCATGGCGGTTTGCGCAGGCACCGCGACATCCTGCTGTTCGACCCGACCCATTGCTACGGGCTCACGCATTACTGCGAGATCGTGGCGGAGATGACCGAACGTGGCTGGCCGCGCGAGGCGTTCTGGCCCCACGGTGGTCACTTGTTCGGGCTGCATGTGGTGGCAGGACTGCATCTCGGCGGCGCGGAAATCAATCCGCTTGCCTTTGCGCCGTTCCAGGCGATGCCTTCCGCCCTGACGATCACGGACGGCCGCATCGATCTGCCTCAGGCCCCAGGCATCGGGTTCGAACTGCACGACGCGACACGCCAGGCCTTTCGTCGCCTGCTGGACTGACGGCCTGCCCGGCACGAGCCGGTCGGCGTCAGAGCTTACCCACTCAGCCCCCCACGGACAACGCAACAGTTTCAATCGCTCGCCTTGCGCATGATCGCCCCTGATGCGTAGCGGCGCTGTCGCGCGATCAGATGGCGGAACAGACCTCGACGACCAGTTCGCGCATCCATTTGTGCGAGGTGCTGTTGTCGTTACGTCGATGCCAGTAGATGTCCCACGAAAAGGGTTCCGACGGAAACGGCAGCGGCCGCACGGCAATCGACTCCGACGAAAAGCGCGCCGCCAGCTTACCGGAGATGACCGCGATCAGATGGCTTTCCTGGAGGATCGGCGGAATGAGAAGCCAGTGCGGGACTTTCGCGACGACCTTGCGTGCGAACCCCTGATCGGCGAGTACGTTGTCAACGAAGCGAATGTCGGTGGGACTCATCGCCACGCGCAGATGCTCGGCATCGAGAAAGCGCTTCATCGTGAGCTTGCCGCCGGCCAGCGGATGATCCGCGCGCATCACGCACACCATCCGGTCCATGAACAGCGGCTGCCGGCGAATCGTGGAGGCGTGCTGAAGCTGCATGCTCAGGCCGAAGTCCAGTTCGTCGCTTTCCAAGGCCTTGATCGTGCGCTCCGGCGACATGTGCAGGATGTCGAGCGTGATGCCCGGCGCCGATTCGGCGATGGCCGAGAGTATCTGCGGCAACACCAGACAGCCCACCAGATCCGACATGCGCGCCGTGAACTCGCGCTGCGCCGTCGCCGGTTCGAAGTTCACGTCGCTCGACATCAGCCGTTCCGTCTGACGAAGAATCTGTCGGACCGAATCTCCCAGCTCGATGGCGCGCGGCGTAGGTTCCATCGTGCCGCCGGAGCGGATGAACAGCTCGTCCCGGAATACATGGCGCAGCCGCGCCAGCGCATTGCTCATGGCAGGCTGACTCATCGGAATGCGCAACGCCGCACGCGTGACGTGCCGCTCACGCATGAGCGCATCGAAGATGACGAGCAGGTTCAAATCGACAGAGCGCAAATTCATTTCGAATCCTTTTCCCTAGAGGGCCGCGCTCGATATCCTACATGAATGTTTTCATACCAAAAATCCATTTATCAAATAATTTGGGCCTCGCTAGACTGCCGTGAGATTCGCGAAAAATGGAGACGAACCATGGATCAACGCCTTGCCGACCCGATCGCCGCTCATGCCGCTCGTGCCTCTCAAGCCTCTCGTGCGGATGACGACAGCGCAGGACATGCGCCGGCGCGTCCGCTCGATGGCATTCGCGTCCTCGATCTGACGCGCGTGGTGTCGGGCCCGTTCGCGACCATGCACCTGGGCGACCTTGGCGCCGAAGTCATCAAGATCGAGGAGCCGACGCGTGGTGACGACAGCCGCGCGTTCGGGCCGCCGTTCGTCGAAGGCGAGAGTGCGTACTTCCTCTGCGTCAACCGCAATAAACGCAGTTGCGCCATCGACCTGAAGCACGAGGCCGGTCGCGCGCTGCTGCTCAGTCTGGTGAAAAGCGCCGATGTCGTGATCGAGAACTTCCGGCCCGGCACGATGCAACGGCTTGGCCTCGACCCGCAGACGCTGCGCCAACACAACCCGCAGCTCATCTACTGCTCGATTTCCGGCTTCGGATCCCAGGGGCCGGACGCCCAGCGCCCCGGCTATGACCTGATCGTTCAGGGCGAGGCAGGGGTGATGGACATCACCGGCGAGCCGGACGGCCAACCCACCAAGGTCGGCACCTCCATTGCTGACATGATCGCCGGACTGTTCGCCGCTCAGGGTATTCTTTCCGCGCTTTACGAGCGCACGCAGACCGGCGTGGCGCGCCACGTGGAAGTCTCCATGCTCGATGCCCTCGCCTCGCTGCTGACGTTCAACGCCGGCATCTACTTCGCGACGGGGCAATCCCCGAGCCGCCGGGGGAACGAACATCCGACCATCAGTCCCTACGAGACCTTCGAAGCCTCGGACGGCTGGCTCAATCTCGGGGTCGCCAACGACAAGTTCTGGCGTCTGTTCTGCGATGTCACCGGAGCAAAGGCGCTGTTCGACGACGAACGCTTCGTCACGGCACCGTTGCGCGTGCAGCATCGTCAGGCCCTCAAGCCGTTGGTGACCGACATTCTGCGGCGCAACACGCGACGCCATTGGGTAGACACGCTGGGCGCGGCAGGCGTGCCATGCGGTCTGATCCGCACGGTGGGCGAAGTGTGCGAAGCGCCACAGCTGACGCAGCGCGGCATGATCGTCTCCATGCAGCATCCCGTGGCGGGCGAGGTGAAGAACATCACGACACCGGTACGGCTCGATGGCGAAGCGCTTCGCCCATCCCTGGCGCCGCCCCTGCTGGGTCAACACACGCGCGAGATTCTTCGCTCGGTGCTCGGACTGTCGGAGGACGCCATCGATTCGCTGAGCGCGAGCGGCACGGTGCGCGACCTCGCGACACACGCCGCACAGGACTAGGCATGGACAAGCGAATCGACGAAGCCCAGGCGCGAAGCGCCTTTGAGGCCGCGCTGCACAGCTATCGACAGGATTTCGACACGTTTTTCCTGTTGAAGCTGTACGGAATGAGCGTCACTTACGCTGATCAGGCATGCGCCGTCAGCATGATAGTGCGGGACTTCATGTTCAATCCGCAGGGCTCCCTGCACGGCGGCGTGAGCGCCACGTTGCTCGATATCTCCATGGGGCATCTGCTGAGACACGAGGTCGGCGCGGGCGCCACGCTTGCAATGAACATTCAGTACACCCGGGCGATCCGCGAAGGTCAGGTGATCGCCACGAGCCGCTTCACCAGCAAGGGACGCCAGATATGCTTCCTTCAGTCAGAACTGCGCGGTGCCGACGGCAAGCTGCTGGCCAGCGCGACATCGACCTGGAAGGTGCTTTAAGGTGCTTTAAGGCGCGTCGGGAGGCTTTGAGATGCTTTGGGGTCCCTTGGCGCACCAGCCCGCTGCGGAGTTGGTACGCCTCCCCAGCATTCGATACAACTGCAAATCGCACGTGGCACGATGATCGACGGCCGTATGGTCGATCGCCCGGTCGCGGACAGGGCTGACGCCATTTAGCGCCGCGCTGGCCGCGCATCAGTCCCCGCGACAGACGATCTTCGAGCCCTCCCACGGGCAGACATAACGTGCGTCACATCCTGCAAAAAAGGCATGGCGCATACACGCCATGCCCCCGTGCAAGTTGCCGCACCGGGTGGATGCCAGACAACGAACGTCTGACAGCCACCGATCAACCACAAGCCGACGACTACCAGCACCTCATTACGCCGTCGGGCGTCATACCATCACGTCGGCGAGCGACTTCATGTCGTCAACCCAGATGTCGGGTTGATGCGGCGTACCGCCGAACGGGCGCTTGCGGCGATCGATGAATGCGCTGCGCATGCCAGCCGACTTCGCACCCAGGCAGTCGAACGCATGGTTGGCGACGAAAAGCACCTCATCCATGCGAACGCCCATGATCTCCGCGGCTTTCGTGTACGTCGCCACATGCGGCTTGAACGAATTGGCCTCTGCCACCGAGATCACGTTGTCGAACGGGATCTGGTGGTACTGTTTCGCAGTCTCCAGCATGTCGCGGTCGCCGTTGGAAAGCACGACGATCTTGTACTTCGTTTGCAGGCGTGCCAGCGCTTCGGGCACGTCCGGGAACGGCCTTAACCGC
Organism: Pandoraea sp. E26; assembly: GCF_000681415.1. Taxonomy (NCBI): domain Bacteria; kingdom Pseudomonadati; phylum Pseudomonadota; class Betaproteobacteria; order Burkholderiales; family Burkholderiaceae; genus Pandoraea; species Pandoraea sp. E26. Next base: position 90,385 of record NZ_AYXJ01000007.1, on the reverse strand, counting down.
TCGATGCAGGACACCAGGTACTCGACTTCTTCACGCGTGAACGAAATCCCCGCCCGCTCGAGCGTGTACGACACCGCACGATGACCGATCTCCCGATACGGCGTGTGTGACTTGTGCAGCAGCGCGTCGATCATCGAGTTCTCGAAGTGCGTGCGGCGCCACCAGGTCACGAACGAACTCGGGTTGCCGTTCCAGCCCTTGTCGCGCAGGAACGGCGTCGCAACCTGCGTCAGACCACCCTGCATATCCACGACCGTGCCGTACTGATCAAACATCACGACCTTGATTTCCTTCTTCAGCTGCTCCACGTCTGCCATTTCATGGCCTCCTCTTGAATTGAGTGTTGCGAATTCACCGTGAACCCGCCACCCAGGCAATTTAAACGGCGCTTATTTATTTATGAAATGGATTGTTATCATTTCATTATTCATGAATTCAATAATTAATCATTTCCGTACATCTGGTCGCGAGTCGGTTCCTTGATGAACAGCAGTCCAATGACGCCGGATACGCCGGCCACGACCACGGGGTACCACAGGCCGAAGTAAATATCGCCGCGTTGCGCGACCAGCGCAAAGCAAACCGTGGGCAAGAGGCCGCCAAAGTAGCCGTTGCCGATGTGATAGGGCAGCGACATCGCCGAGTAGCGAATGCGTGTCGGGAACATTTCGACGAGGATCGCGGCAATCGGCCCCAGCGTCATGGCGCCATAGGCCATCAGCACGATCAGCAGGATCAGGATCATGGGCTGGTTGACGTCTTCGGGGTCGGCGCTCGCCGGATAGCCCGCGATCGACAGCGCCTTTCCGGTCGCCACGCGGAACGCCTGTTCGGTCGCTTTAGCCTGCGCCGACGGCAGCCCGTGCAACGACGGCGCCGGGATCTCGGTGGTCCCGACTCTGATGAGGGTCTTCGATCCGGCAGGTGCCGGGATCGTCGCGTAGCTCGCGGCGTGGGTCGCCAGCACCCGCCTTGCCACGTCGCACGCGTTGTCGAAGGTCGCGGTGCCCGTCGGGTTGAACTGGAACGAACAGTCGGCCGGGTCGCTTACGATCACGACGGGCGACGTCTGCTGCGCACGAGCCAGTGCGGGGTTAGCGAAGTGCGTAAGCCCGTGGAAAATCGGAAACAGCGTCGCGGCCGCGAGGAAAAGCCCACAGAGAATGACCGGCTTGCGGCCGATGCGGTCCGACAATCGGCCGAAGAAGATGTAAAGCGGCGAGCTGATCACCAGCGCGATGCCCACCAGCAGATGGGTCGTGCCGGTGTCGAGCTTAAGCGTCTGCGTGAGAAAGAACATCGAATAGAACAGCGCGGTGAACCAAACCACGGCTTGTCCGGCGAGAAGGCCAAACAGGGCCTGCAGTACCAGCTTGAGGTTCCTCCACTGCCCGAAGGCTTCGGTCAGCGGCGCGCGGGACGTGCGTCCCTCTGCCTTGATCTTCTGGAACGCAGGCGACTCGCGCATCGAAACGCGCACGTAAACGGATATGGCCAACAGCACGCCGGAGAACAGGAACGGAATACGCCAGCCCCATACGTCAAACGACTTGCCGCACAGCGCCCGCACGGCGATGATGACCACGAGCGACAACAGCAACCCGATTGTCGAGGTCGTCTGAATCCACGCGGTCCAACCGCCGCGCTTGTCATTGGGCGCATGCTCCGCCACGTAAGTCGCCGCGGCGCCGTACTCGCCGCCGAGTGCCAGGCCCTGCAGCATGCGCAGCAGTACCAGAATGACAGGCGCCGCCACGCCCAACGTCTGATACCCGGGGAGCACGCCAACCAGCAGCGTGGAGACCCCCATGATCAGGATCGTGAGCAGGAATGTGTGCTTGCGCCCCACGAGATCGCCCAGCCGCCCAAAGATCAGCGCCCCGATCGGCCGCACGATGAAGCCCGCCGCGAAGGTGAGCAACGCAAATACGAATGCCGCCGTGTGATTCAGGCTACTGAAGTACTGCGCCGCAATGATGGCGGCAAGTGCGCCGTACAGAAAGAAGTCGTACCACTCGAACACCGCCCCCAGAGAGGCGGCGAATATGATTTTTCTCTCGTCGGCATCGATCGCGCCCAGTGGCGACGAAGCTATATTGTTTTGCGTCATGTCTCATCCATCTCCTCGTGACGCCGACGAGGGTGTCGGCGCTTTACCGGCGCTTTACCGGCGCCGACGCGTCGACGCGCACCCTGACGCCGGTATGCCAACGATATGTCTCGCGAATTTATTTTTAAAATCGATAATATGTATCGATGTATTTGCGATGTGAATGTGTGACGTCGCGCGGCGGGCGCAACGGGGTCAGCGCGTGGAGGTACGGTGACTGAAGACGGAACTTTGCACGCGGGCCAACGCCGCGGCTTGCGAGGCCCTGCGCGCATTGGGGCGCGAGGAAGCACCGCGTTATGGTACGTTCGCCAGATCGACTTTGCTCTGCGCACAGGCTAGCGACGTGCCCCGGCGATCCATGGACCTCGAAAAAATGTCGCTACCGTTGTTGACCTTGATGGAACCGGATCGCGGCCTGGATCAGTGTTGGAAGCGCGAGCGTGGATGAACAACTACTGGATGCCCGGACGGGCATTCTGACTCTGTCTGTATCGTCGTGGATACCGGGAAAATGAAATATGACAAAGCGACTCCGCCAAGGCGGGATGGGTGGCTGATACGCAAGTTTCCTGGGAGTGACAAGGCGGCGAAGGTCTTCCGGATCGTTCTGGTCAGCGGCTTCAACTGCTTCTTGCTGGGTTGCGCCTGGTGCATCTATTACGCCTTCATGGGGAGATTCGATCTCGCCATGTTGTTTGCCAGCTTGTCAGCCATAGGCATCGCTTGCTTGCAAATGGTCAGGCGGACAAATCTCCGGCCTGCGCCGGTGATCGCCCACGGGCTGTTCATGATCGTGGCACTGATCGCGCTGATCGACTCTCCGACCGCGGATGTCCCAAGGACAGTGCATCTTTTCTTCCTGCCACTGGCCGTCGGGTCCTCGTTCGTGTTCGAGGCGGGCCGCCGCTACATGGGCAACGGCTTCCCGGTGCTGTGCCTGATGGCATTCGGATGGTTCGCGTTCACGGGCCCCAGCGGGGTCGATGCAGCATTGAGCCCGCCGCCCTCCGTCCGGGAGATTGGGGGCGCCATAAACGTGGTGACTTCCATTGTGCTGCTCGGGATCATCCTGGACATCTACCGCAAGGATCTGATCTCCAGGATTCCTCTGGTCCGGGACCTGGGGATCGCAATTTCCAGAAACCAGCTCCGGGTCCATTACCAACCCCAGGTGGATGCACAAGGACGGATATTTGGCGCAGAGGCGCTGGTGCGCTGGCAACACCCCGAACGGGGCCTGCTGACGCCCGAGAAGTTCATTCCCCTGGCAGAGGAAAGCGGACTCATCGGCGAGCTGGGAAACTGGGTGCTGGCGGAATCGTGCCGACAGCTCAAGAAGTGGGAAAGTGATCCGCAATTGTCCCAAGTCAGGCTCTCGGTGAATGTCAGCTCCATTCAGCTTTCCAGCGGAGATTTCAGCACCGTGGTTGCCGATATCCTGGCGCAGACAGGCGCCCGCCCGCGACGTCTGATGCTGGAACTGACGGAATCCGCACTGGCAAGCGACCTTGGCGCGGTTCGGTCGACCATGGAGAACATTCGCTACCTCGGGGTCGAATGGGCCCTGGATGATTTCGGAACCGGCTTCTCGTCCCTGTCGGTCTTGCGCTCGCTCACACTCGCCAAGATCAAGATCGACAAGCATTTCGTCCACGATGCCACCAGGAGCGAGTCGGGAAGGCAGCTCCTGGCAAAGATCCTGGAGATAGCCCGCGTGATGCGGATGACGGCGCTGGCCGAAGGGGTTGAGGACGAGTCCCAGAAGACCATGCTCATCGAGATGGGCTGCGCGCAATTCCAGGGCTACCTGTTTGGTCGGCCACAGACGCTCGAACAGTTCGAGGCGAACTTCGCCTGAGAAGCGGCCGTGGCATTCACGTTCGCGCTGGCGGACGCTTCCGAGTCGGTGCTAACGCATCGGGCGTGTCCCGTATCCGGCGTTACGGCCTGGCCGCCATCACGAAATCCTGATCGACCCGCCAGAACGGATTGGCGACGCCGAATGCCTTGGCGGCCGCTTCGTCGTCGATGCGTTCGAAGTTTGCGACGAGACTTTCCTTCACGCCGAAGACCGTGTCCTGATCCAGATACTGGCAATCGGGCGAGAAGAGGTGCGTGATGACGTCGTCGTAGCCCGGCGCCTGAACGATGAAGTGGATATGCGCGGCGCGGTTCGGGTGACGTCCCAGCGTGGCCAGCAACTTGCCGACGGGACCGTCGTCCGGAATCGGATAAAAACGCGGCTTGACCGTGCGGAACCAGAAGTGGCCGTCTGCGCCGCTGATGAACTTGCCGCGCAGATTCCCCTCGGGCTGTATGCCTTTTTGCTGGACATCGTAGAAGCCATCGTCATTGGTCTGCCAGACATCGACCGTGGCCCCCCCGATCGGCGTGCCGTCGATGTCGACGACGCGGGCCATGACAACGAGCGGCTCCCCCTTGCCATCGAGACAGATATCCGCGCCGTTGGCCAATGCCGGCACGCCGTCGACGAAGAACGGGCCGAGAATCGTGTTCTCCGTGGCTCGGCCGGGGCGCCTGTGATTGATCGCATCGACCAGCATCGAGACGCCGAGAATGTCGGAGAGCAGGATGAATTCCTGCCGCCAGTCGGTGCACATTTGCCCCGTCTCGGTCAGAAACCGGATCGCGGCGAGCCATTCCTCATGCGTCGGCTCGATTTCCTTGACGGCCGCATGCAGATGCCGAACCACGGCCTCGGCAATCTCGCGCGTTCGGGCATCGACATCGGCCCCGATACGGGCGTTTACCGTCTCGGCGGATCGGGCTTCGCTGAACAGCGGGAAGCGTGTGTGATTCGGATTCGCCATCGTCATCTCCTTCAATCGGTGCCAGGGTAGCTTCGCGGAGCATCGCCTCGCCAGGCATCGGTAATAAGTTGCATGAGTTCATCGCGCGCCAGTGCGCGTGGATTCCAATAGGGATTGGCGAGCGCGAGTTCGACCGCCCTCGAGATGCCGTCGGAGGCCATGCCGAGCGCCGACAATCCCGCCGGCGCCCCGATTTTCCGGTTGATCGCGTGCAACGCAGCCGGTGCGTCATGCGTCACGTCCAAGGCCTCGCATAGCTGCCGCATGACCTCGGGTATCGCCGGCGCGTTGTACGCCAGCGCATGCGGCAGGATCACCGCGTGGGTTTCGGCGTGCGGCAGGCCGAACGTGCCTCCGAGCGTGTGACAGAGCTTGTGATGCAGCGCCATGCCGACAGTCCCCAGACAGATGCCCGCGAGCCACGCACCATAGAGGGCATCGCCGCGTGCTTCCCGATGCAACGGCTGCTCGCTGATGACGGGCAGCGCTCTGGCGAGCGCCCGCACGCTTTGCAACGCCAGCGCCTGGACGATCGGATTCGCATCGCGCGCGTAGAGCGCCTCGACCGCATGCGCCATGGCGTTCATGCCGCTCACACCGGAGAGCGCTGCCGGCAAGTCCATCGTCAGGTCGATGTCGTAGATCACGGTCTCGGGCAGCACTTTCAGGCTGCGCAGCGTCGTCTTCAGGCCGTCGCGGGTCTCACCAAGGATCGGCGTCATCTCGGAGCCCGCGTAGGTCGTGGGTAGCACGATCTGCGGCAAATCCGTGCGCAACGCGATTGCCTTGGCGAGCCCCGTCGTGGAGCCACCACCGATCGCAAGTATGCCGTCGATCCTCTGCTTCGCCACCTGTTCGAGCGCGATCTCCGTCACTTCGACTGGCGTGTGCATCCGGGCGCCGTCGAACGTGCCGGCATACCGCGCGCCAAGCTCGGACTCGCATTGCCGCGCGACGCCAGCATGCGGCGGTCCATGCAGAACCAGCACGCGCGACAGATCGAGGCGCGCGGCTTCGGCGGCAACCTGGGCGCGGGTGCCCGAGCCGAATAGCACCCGTGTCGGCAATGCCTCGTAGGTGAATGGCGAGATCGTCGAAAAACCACCTGGTCCGGCTTGATACGTCATGGTCATCCTCCCGGAGTTACGCCGGTAGCTACCGTCGTGGGATCGTCTGTCCTGCCCGCATAGACCCCCGACTGTCCGGATGTCGTGCGACGGGCGAACAACACGCACACCGCCGCGCCGGTCGCTGCCAACGCGATGGCCACGAGCATGATCTCGTGCCCGCCGAATACCTGCTGGAGCGTGCCGCCAATGAACGGCCCGAGAATGGCGCCAAGACGGCCGACCGCCAGCTCCATGCCCACGGCCGTGGCGCGCATCTCGGTCTCGTACGATGCCGCCGTGAAATTATTGAGCACGAACTGGCCGCCGATGATGCAAAAGCCGGCCATCGCGCTGCAGACCAGATTGATCCAATGCTGGTGGAAGAATACCAGCGAGAGGACCGCGATGGCGCCACCGAGCGACCAGGCGCAAAGCCACCCGCGTGCGCGCCCCGTCAGATCGACCAGATGGCCGCAAACCAGCCCGCCGATGAACGACATGATTTGCATCAAGGCACCGAAGCCAAAGCTCGCGCCGAAGCTCTCGCCGCGCGCCTGCATGAGCGTGGGAATCCAGCCCGAGAGTCCGAAGATGCAGAACAGGCTGAGGAAGCTCGTCGCCCAGATCGCAATGGACAGTTGCCGATAGGGTCTTGTCAGCAGCGCAAGCACGGAGGTCGTCGGCACGGGCGGGGGCGGCAGGATCTGCCGATCGCGGTACACGTCGGCGCGCTCGGGGCGCAGTTTCGTCAGAATCGCCTTGACCTCGTCGTGACGGCCGCGCAACAGCGCGAATTTGGGCGATTCGGGCAGGTAGCGATGCAGGAATGGCAGCAGGAACAGCGAGCACGATCCGATCCAGTAAAGCCCCTGCCATCCGGTATGCGGCGTGACGAATACACCGACAAGCCCGGCAGCCGCGCCGCCCGCGGCCCAGCCCAGCGCCACGCCCCAGAGCGCAAACTTGTTGGCCACGCGTATCGGCGCCAGCTCGTTGATGTAGGTCGTCGACAGCGGCAGCAGCACGCCCAGCCCCAGGCCGGTCAGCACACGCAGCGTGCAGAACGATGCGAATGAATCGGCGGCCGCCGCGGTGAGTATGGAAAAGATCGTTGTGATCCACAATCCGGCGATCAGCGTGGTGCGCCTGCCGATCCGGTCGGCAATGGCACCGTGCACGGCTGCCCCGATCAGAAAGCCGACCAGTCCACTCGAAATCAGCATGCCCACCTGTTCGAGCGACAGGTTCCAGGGGCCTTGCACATAATGAATGACGTAGGCGGGATTGAATGTGTCATAGCCGTCGAAGAGCGTCAGAAGCGCAAGGAGTATTCCTAGCCTGACGTGAGTGCGCCCGACAGGTGCGTCGGACAGCTCGGCGTGTACATCGATGAATCGTGCGTGCATGTGTCTCACTCCATCGTGGATGTGCGCGGCGGCTTATGATTGGATTTGCCCCGTCGCGATGGCCCGCCGCACGACGCCGGCGGCGCCGTGGCAGCGTGCCGGCATTTCACGGATTCAGTTATCGAGCCTGAACAACTTCGCGGCATTGCCGCGGCCGATCTTTATCCGGTCGTTGTCGCTGATCGATGCGGCTTCGAGCCAGTTTGCCGCATGGTCGATGTTCTCGAACGGCCAGTCGGCAGAGAACAGAATGCGGTCGGAACCGATTTCCAGCATCGCGTCGACGAGCGTCTGCGTGCGGAAGTTGCCCGACGTGGTGAGCCAGAAGTTAGCGTGAAAATATTCCGCGATGCGCTTTTTCGCCGGATAGTTCGGCGGCGTGGTCACCCACGCGTTGCGATTGTCGACACGCCACATGCTGTACGGGAGTCCCTCGCCCAGATGCCCCAGGATGATCTTCAGGTCGGGGTACTCGTCGAATAGCCCCGACCCCATCAGACGCAGCGCGTGCACGGCCGTTTCCTGACCGAACGCCCAGGTCGGACCGAGCAACCAGGGGTGCCCGTCGTAGATCGGTGCCTGCGAAGGCAGCGGATTTCGTGGGTGCAGATAGAACGGCACGTCGAGCGCCTGCACGGTGCCCCAGAACGGGCGAAACTGAGGCAGGTCGTAATAGAGCAGGCCGTTGCCCCCTTCGACCTGAGTGAACCCGTTCACCAGCGCGCCGACGAATCCGAGTTCATTGACGCAACGCTCCAACTCACGCGCTGCCAGGTCGGGGTCTTGCATCGGGAGCGCGGCAAAGCCGCGAAAGCGATCCGGTCGCCGCGCCACTTGCTCCGCCAGGAAATCGTTCGCCCGACGCGTCAGTTCGTATGCCGCCTTCGCGTTCGGGATGGCCTGAACCGTCGGTGCGTTCAGGGAGAGGATCATCAGGTCGATGGCATTTCGATCCATCTCGTCGATGCGTCGCTGCTGGATGTCGAGCAGACGATGCTTGAGTTCGGGCCAGTAGGATTGCGGCACGAAGCCCGCCGAATCCTGCACGGTCTCCTCTATCGCGAAATGTTCTTCGAGTGCGATCTTGCGCGTTGCCTTGAATGTCATGTCGTGCTCCTTCGGTAATCAGTACTGCCCCTTGGGATCGAGCCCAAGCGCCATTTGTCCGTACATCGTGCCCACGGTGTCCCAGTTCATGCTGATGTGCCGGCCGACCGCGTTGGCGTCGCGCCACGCACGTTGCACCGGGTGCGACAGGTCGAGTCCCTGACCGCCCGTCGACGCGTTGAGTGCCTCGGTGGCACGAATCGCCAGCGACACCGCGAAGGCTTGCCCGCGTCGACTGTGGATGCGCTCCTCCACCGATATGCTCTCGCCGCTGCGCACGGTGTTCTGGCGTTCTCGCAGGTCGGACAAGAGGATCATCCTTGCGGCATCGGCGCTGGCGGAGGCTTCAGCCACCCGCAGCTGAATCGTCGCGAACTCGGCCATGCGGTTATGCCCACCCGCCACCGCACCGCGCGTCACGCGTCGGCTGGTGCGCTCCAGATAGTCTTCCAGGGCGCCCAGGGCGGCCCCCACCGATACCGAGGCGAGACACGACGGGATCATCGAGAGCATCGGCAGCGCGTAATCGCGCTTGTGCGGGTACAGTTTCGCGCCCGGCGTCAGCCCCGAAGTGGTCTCGGAGAAGAACAGCACACGATGCGCCGGTACGAAAACGTTATCCAGTACCAATGTCTTGCTGCCTGTGCCCGCGAGGCCGACGACATGCCAGGTATCGTCGATGACATAGTCGGACTCGGGCACGAGCAGGAAGGCCGGCGCCGGCATTTCGCGCGTGCCCTGGGGCGGCAGGATCGCGGCGCACAGCGACCACTGGGCGCAATCGCAACCGCTCGCGAAACTCCATCGCCCACTGAGGCGATAGCCGCCATCGACGGCTTCGGCATGGCATGCCGGCGCGTAGGAGCCGCACACGAGCGCATCCGGGGTTTGCCCCCAGACGTCACGTTGCGCCTGCTCCGGGAAGGATCCGACCAGCCATTGGTGCGCGGCCAGCAAGCCGGCCACCCACGCCGTCGATGCACACCACTTCGCCAGATCGATATTGAGATCGACCAACGTGGCGAAATCCTGCTCGCTGCCGCCGAACGCCTTCGGTTTGACGATATCGAAATAGCCGATGCCCCGAAGCGCCTCGATCGACGACATCGGCACGCGGCGCTCGGTCTCGACTTGCGCGGCGCGCGCGCGAATTTCGCCCCCCAGGGCATAAAGGTTCGCCCGCATTGCCGCCGTTCCTGCATTCGAATCGTCGACTGCCCCGGCGACGCATGCCACCTCGATGTCTTGTGCTTCCACCATGATGATTGACCTCCTCTTTACCTGTTGGATGAAGCGCGCCCGCCGGGAGTGCGTGTGCCGACGAACACGTTGCGTTCGTGAATGGCGCGACGGTCAGCAGTACGCCGCATTGCAATACAGCAGCGGTCGATCGTCGCCCTGTTCGCGATGGCTGCCATCGTCGCGAGCCGACGAGACGTCACGAAGCTCGCCTGCGCGAACGTCCTCGACAGCGCCGATGAAAATCGTGTGAGTGCCGTAGGGCAATGCCGCGGATCTGCGGCAAAAGACGTTGGATTGCGCCGTGTCGAGGTAGTCGACGCCAAGCGGATGCGTTCCCCAACGTCCGACGAAGAATCGCGTTTCCGGCGACGCGGCGCCGCTGAAGGCGGTCGACACGTCGGCCTGATCGTGCCGCAGCACGTTGACGCAGAAGTGCCGCGCGCCCATCAGGATCTCGTGCAGCAGTGTCGAGCGATTCACGCAGATCAGCAGCGAGGGAGGATCGAGCGAAAGCGACGTGACGGCGGTCATGGTCATGCCATGCCTGCGCTCGCCATCGCTGGCGGTGACGATGGTCACGGTGGAGGCCATGCGGCGCAGCGTCGCCCGAAAGGCCGCGGCAACAGTGGGATCGGTGGGATCGGTGGGATCAGGTAATGCGGACATTGCCATCTCGTGTCTCCATTCTGGCCCGAGCGATTTCAGGCGGCAGGCGAGCGTCGTACGCGCTCTCTTGGGGTGACTATACTTTCATTTGCAAATGTTGCAACAACAAATAATGCAAACGAAATTGTTGCGCTGATAGAATTCGTCAATCAAAAAGATGAGCCGTCGAACATGCACAAGCTGACCAACTCGTTCCCTTACCTGCTGAACCGGGTCGGTGTACGGATGGGGGAACTGTTCTCACGTCGCATCGAGCCGTATGGCGTTACCCTTCCCATGTACCGAGTCATGGCAGCGCTGTCGGAGGTGCCGGGGCAACGTCTCGGAGATTTGTGCGTGATGACGACCGTGGAACTCTCCACGCTCTCGCGCCTGATCGGCACGATGGAGAAGATGAATCTCGTGTCGCGTAGCCGGTTGGAAGGCAATGCGCGCACGGTGGCGATCCACCTGACGAATGAAGGGGCGACGCTGCTGGAATCACTGATGCCGATTGCGAAGCACTATGAAGATGTAGCCACCAGTCAGCTCTCCCGATCGGCGATCGAAGCCCTGAAGAAAACGCTGACGGATATTTACAACGTGCTCGACATCATCGAGGACGAATTACCGGAGCCCACGGCGCGCGAGAAGCCTGGCAAGACATCTCGCAGGAAGTGATCGGAGGGGGTCGCTTACTCAGCTCTCATGAAGCTGGCGCCGGCTGAATTCGTCCGACAATTGGTGCTTTTACCCGGGCCGACCTGACCCGATACGCCGAAAAACTCGCTCTGGGTTTGGTACAGGAATCCAGAGCGGATCAAGAAGTCAGTCGTTTGACAAGGATGTTGCTTTGGTATTACTCCGATTACGGCTTCTCAATCACCGGGGCAGTGGATACTAGCGGCGCAACACCCATGGATCCATTGAACTGACCAATTCGTTCACCGTATTTGCGTCGCAAACAGATAAGCTCGCCACCGCATGCGCGGCGAGACGCAAGCCATTCCAATTGAGATTGCCGGAGTGACGCGGGATCTCTCGCCGACATTTGTGCATCGCCATAAAGCCGCCCAAGCTCAACGTCCATGGCTGCCAGCCCGGGGTCCGAACAGACCGCCGTCTCATCATCGGAAGCGGCACGCGTGCAATCAAAGCTCGTAATAAATGTTCGTGTCGGCCTGACTACGCCTTGCCGTTCCAAGCGCGCTTGCGGCGGCTCCGCGGGCGACGAAAGCTGCGAAGTGACGATTCGCTCGTTAGAGGCCAGTTTGTTGTTTGTTGAATGGATTAGCGTTGTGTCGGCCGGCTGGGTAGACGCCTCAGTGATCCGGGAAGCAATCGCGCTGCTATCATCGGGTTCGGGACGAAGACAAGGATCACATCCTGTCCCAAGCTCTGAAGATGATCCGCACTAACAAATGATCGTGGAAGGCACGAATTCAGTGAGATAGCGCGGTCAGCACCTGGGTAGTCATTTTGTAAGTCGCTGACGCACAAAACAAAAAGGCCCTTGAGATTCAAGGGCCTGATTGTGTGCTTGGCGGAGAGGGTGGGATTCGAACCCACGATACGGTATAACCGTATACCGGATTTCGAGTCCGGCGCATTCGACCACTCTGCCACCTCTCCAAGCATTCTTCCTGCTTTGGTTCGCTGCCTGAGTGGCCTCAAGCAGCGAGAAAGAGATTATAGCCGAATTTCTTTTTCTGCCAACCCCTTTTTGCGGATTTTTTTACTTCGCCGGCACGAGGCGTTCGATGCCGCCCATGTATGGGCGCAGCACGTCCGGCACCGTGATCGAACCATCGGCATTCTGGTAGTTCTCCAGCACCGCGACGAGCGCGCGCCCCACCGCCAGGCCCGAACCGTTCAGCGTGTGCACCAACTCCGGCTTGCCCTGCGCATTGCGGAACCGCGCCTGCATCCGGCGCGCCTGGAAGCTCTCCATGTTCGAACACGACGAGATCTCGCGGTACGTGTTCTGTGCCGGAATCCATACTTCCATGTCGTACGTCTTCGCCGAACCGAAGCCCATGTCGCCCGTGCACAGCACGATCGTACGGAACGGCAGCTCCAACTTCTTCAGAATCGCCTCGGCATGCCCAACCAGCATCTCCAAGGTGTCGTACGACTCCTCCGGACGCACCACATGCACCAGCTCGACCTTGTCGAACTGATGCTGGCGAATCATGCCGCGCGTGTCCTTCCCGTAGCTGCCCGCTTCCGAACGGAAGCACGGCGTGTGCGCCACCATGCGCATCGGCAGCGCATCGTTGGCCAGCAGTTCGTCGCGCACCAGATTCGTCAGCGACACTTCCGCCGTCGGAATCAAATAGAAGTTCTCGATGCGCTCGCCCTCGTCGCCACCTACCTTGCGCGGCACCTTGAACAGGTCATCCTCGAACTTCGGCAATTGCCCCGTGCCACGCATCGACGCCGCATTCACGATGTACGGCACATACGTTTCCGTATACCCGTGCTCCGAGGTGTGCGTGTCGATCATGAACTGTGCGAGCGCCCGGTGCAGACGGGCAATGCCCCCCTTCATCACCGAGAATCGCGCACCGGCGAGCTTCGCCGCCGCATCGAAATCCAACCCGAGCGCAGCACCGAGGTCAACGTGATCGCGCGGCGTGAAGTCGAATTGACGCGGCGTGCCCCAGCGACGCACTTCCACGTTCTGCGACTCGTCCGAACCGACAGGCACGCTCTCGTGCGGCAAGTTCGGCACGCCCAGCAACAGTTCCGACAGACGCGCCTGGATCTCTTCCAGCCGCTCCGACGACGCCTTGAGCTTGTCGGCAATGCCACCAACTTCGGCGATCTCGGCCGACGCGTCCTCGCCCTTGCCCTTCTTCATGCCGACCTGCTTCGAGAGCGCATTGCGGCGAGCCTGCAGTTCCTCGGTTTGCGTCTGAATCTGCTTGCGCTCTGCCTCGAGCGCAGCGAACGCCGCCACGTCCAGCGTATAGCCGCGCGCCTTGAGTCGCGCGGCTACGCCGTCGAGATCCTTGCGAAGAAGTTGAATGTCGAGCATGGTGGGTCGTCTGTCGTTAGCGGCCCACACACTTGTGGGCCATGAAATTCGTGGTGGCCACCCCGGCACCTTCCCGGCACCGGCGGTGGCAGCAAAGCCGAGATTTTACCAAACGCACACCGCGATGACGCCATTTGGCGGATTCGCTGTGATGTGCTTCGATCTGAAGGATGTCGCCGCGCCGCACAGGCTACCGGTCGCCGTGCGACCTCAGGCGGACTCGTCGTCGGACGCCTCGGCAGGCGGCGTCTTGCCGGAAGTCGCATTGTCCGGCGCGGACGCCTTCGCCGGCACGCCGGACGTCTTCCCCCTGGCATGCGTGCGCCGCCATTCGGCATCGAGCGACTTCAGCCAATTGAGCTTCTCGCCGATCTTGCCCTCGAGTCCGCGCGGCACCGGACGATACCACTGTTGCGCGCGCATATCGTCGGGAAAATAAGTCTCTCCGGCAGCGTAACCATCGGGCTCGTCGTGCGCGTAACGGTACTCGTGGCCATAGCCGAGTTCCTTCATCAGCCTGGTCGGCGCGTTGCGCAGATGGATCGGCACCGCGCGCGACTTGTCCTTGCCGACGAACGCCCGCGCCTGATTGTAGGCGTTGTAACCGGCGTTGGACTTCGGCGCGGCCGCGAGATAGAGAATGGCCTGCGCGAGCGCAAGCTCCCCTTCGGGCGTCCCAAGGCGCTCGTATGTCTCTGCCGCGTCGAGCGCGATGCGCGCCGCGCGCGGATCGGCCAGGCCAATGTCCTCCCACGCCATGCGCACGATACGCCGCGCCAGATAGCGCGGGTCGGCGCCGCCGTCGAGCATGCGGCAGAACCAGTACAGCGCGCCGTCCGGCGAGCTGCCGCGCACCGACTTGTGCAAGGCGCTGATCTGGTCGTAGAACGCATCGCCCCCCTTGTCGAAACGACGCAGATTCTCGGCAAGCACGCTGGCCAGCAACGTCTCGTCGATCGTCTCCAGACCCTGCGACATTGCCGCCTGCGCGACGATCTCCACATTGTTGAGCAACTTGCGGCCGTCGCCATCGGCCGAGTCGATCAGGCCCTGACGCGCCTCGTCGGTAAAGCCGATGTCGCCCAGCTCGCGCGCCGCGCGCGTGACCATCTCGCCGAGCTCTTCGTCGTTCAGACTCTTGAGCACATACACGGCCGCCCGCGAGAGCAATGCACCGTTCACTTCGAACGACGGATTCTCCGTGGTGGCGCCTACAAAGATGAACAACCCCGATTCCACGTGTGGCAGGAATGCGTCCTGCTGTGCCTTGTTGAAGCGGTGCACCTCGTCGACGAACACGACCGTCTGCTTGCCCTGCGCCCGCTGGATCTGCGCCGCCTCGACGGCGTCGCGAATATCCTTCACCCCCGAGAGCACCGCCGATAGCGAAATGAAGTAGGCCTTGAAGGCGTCGGCCATCAGGCGCGCGAGCGTGGTCTTGCCGACGCCCGGCGGCCCCCACAGGATCATCGAGTGAGGACGCCCCGCCTCGAATGCCACGCGCAACGGCTTGCCCTTGCCCAGCAGGTGGCGCTGGCCAATCACGTCGTCGATGGTATGGGGGCGCAGGCGCTCGGCCAGAGGTACCGAGGCCGACAGCGGGGCGTCGTGTGGCATGTTCTCAAGCGGCGCGGCCGGGGATGTCCCCGGCCGCATTCGGATAATCGGATGTGCCCATTATGCCAGCCCGGCCAGCGCGCCGCCGGCAAGCCCCGCGATATGCCGGCCGACGAAGGGTCACCGGCCGGCGCCGATCCGCCCGCCTCGCCCAGACATCCGCGGCAACTCATGGACAGGCTTAGGCGTGCCCGGACACGCGCCGTGTGGACGCAGCCGCGCCCGGCACCGGCTCAACCCTTGATCAGGTCGGCACCCTTGGGCATGGTGAACTTGAAGTGGTCCGCAGGCATCGGCGGATTTTTCTGAATCTTGTCGAAGGTCAGCAGGGTCACGTTGCCGAACGCATCGTACAGTTCCATCGCGGCCAGATTGCCATCGCGAAACCCGATGCCAACGCGCTGGAACTGCGTGTCCTGGGCCTTGGGCTTGAGCTCGACCCAGTCGATGCCATTCTTCACGCCGGCATCCTTGAGCGAAAAGCTTTTCTCGATGTCGTTGCTGCCGAACAGAATGGCGGCCGGACTAGCCCCCAGCGACGCGCCCAGCTTGCGCTCGGTCACCTGGTTCAGGTCCTTGTCGTAGATGTAAAGCGTCTCGCCGTCTGCCTGAAGCAGCTGCTCATACGGCTTCACGTAACGCCAGACGAAGCGCCCCGGGCGAGAGAATTCGAAGGTGCCCGATGCCGCATTCGTCACTTTCATCGTGCCGTCCTGCTGCCCCTTGACCTGCTTCTGCTCGAACTCGCCTCGCGCCGACTTCACCTGCGCGGCAAACGCCTTGAGTTGCGCCGTGCCGCTCGCAAAAGCGGGAGCAACCCACGCCGCCAATGTCACGCCCACGGCACCGACCACGATCGGCAGGCCTCGTTTGAATCCCAGCATGTTTGTCATTCTCCTTCGCGATTCGGCACCAGGATCTCCCGGTTGCCGTTGCTCGCCATCGCCGACACGACGCCGGACTGTTCCATCTGTTCGAGCAGGCGCGCCGCGCGGTTGTAGCCGATACGCAGATGCCGCTGCACCAGCGAGATCGATGCCCGGCGCTGCTTGAGCACCACGGCCACGGCCTGGTCGTACAGGGGATCGGACTCGCCGCCCCCCTCGCCGGTTCCGCCGCCCGCCCCGTCCACGCCACCGTCCTCACCTTCCGCGGCGCCGTCCAGAATGCCTTCGACGTAGTTCGCCTCGCCCTGCTCCCTGAGCCGTTCGACCACGCGATGCACCTCGTCGTCGGCCACGAACGCGCCATGCACGCGCAGCGGCAAGCCGGTACCGGGCGGCATGTAGAGCATGTCGCCCATGCCCAGCAGCGTTTCGGCCCCCTGCTGGTCGAGAATGGTGCGCGAGTCGATCTTGGAGGACACCTGGAACGCCACGCGCGTCGGCACGTTCGCCTTGATCAACCCGGTGATCACGTCGACCGAGGGTCGCTGCGTGGCCAGAATCAGGTGAATGCCCGCCGCCCGCGCCTTTTGCGCGATACGCGCGATCAACTCTTCGACCTTCTTGCCGACAACCATCATCAGGTCCGCCAGCTCGTCGATCACCACGACGATATACGGCAGACGCTGCAACGGCTCCGGCGCCTCCGGCGTGAGCGAGAAGGGATTGGGAATATGTTCTTCGCGCTTGGTGGCGTCGTCGATCTTGTTGTTGTACCCGGCCAGGTTGCGCACGCCGAGCTTACTCATGAGCTTGTAGCGACGCTCCATTTCCGCGACGACCCAGTTCAGCGCATGGCCAGCCTGGCGCATGTCGGTGACCACCGGACACAACAGATGCTGGATGCCTTCGTACATGCTCATTTCGAGCATCTTCGGATCGATCAGGATCAGGCGCACCTGCTCGGCCGTCGCCTTGTAGAGCAGCGACAGGATCATGGCGTTGATCCCCACCGACTTGCCGGAACCAGTGGTGCCGGCCACGAGCAGGTGAGGCATCTTGGCCAGATCGGCCACGACCGGCTTGCCGCCGATGTCCTTGCCGAGCGCCAGCGTCAGCAGCGACGATGAGTCGTTGTAGATCTCGGAACCCAGAATCTCCGTCAGACGCACGGTCTGGCGGCGTGGATTCGGCAGCTCCAGCCCCATGAAATTCTTGCCCGGAATGGTCTCCACCACGCGGATCGACACCAACGAGAGCGAGCGCGCCAGATCCTTCGCGAGGTTCACGATCTGACTGCCCTTCACCCCCGTGGCCGGCTCGATTTCGTAGCGCGTGATGACCGGCCCCGGATAGGCCGCCACAACGCTCACCTCCACGCCGAAGTCCTTGAGCTTCTTCTCGATCAGGCGCGAGGTGAACTCCAGGGTCTCGGCGGACACCGTCTCCTGCGCGGCCGGTGCGGCATCGAGCAGCGCGAGCGGCGGCAGGATCGAATCGGGCAGATCGGCAAACAACGGCGCCTGCTTCTCCTTCTCCACGCGCTCGCTCTTGGGCACGACCTTGACCGGCGGCACGATCTGCACCGGCTCGTGCACTTCGGCGCGCACGCGGTTCTGCACGACGGCGCCTTCGCGCGCCATTGCCGCCTCCTCGCCCAGACGGCGATCCTGGCGCGCTTCGCGACGACGACGAATCACCGTACCCGTATCGAGAATCAGCGCGCCGAGTTTCTCGGCGGCGGACAGCCACGAGAAATGGAACAGCAACGACAGCCCGAAGGCGAAGATGAGCAGGAGTGCCAGCGTGCCGCCCGTGAAGCCGAGCGCGTGCTGGAAGAAGCCGCCGACAGTCTCGCCGATCACACCGCCCGATGCGCGCGGCAATTGGGCCTTGAGGCGGTACAGGCGCAGCGATTCGATGCCGGCGCTGGAGAGCAGCACCATCAGGGAAGAGACGATTTCTACCCAACCGCCGCTTGCCAGCCGCTCTCGCAGCGGCGGCGCCTCGCGCCGGGCGGAAATTCGCCGGTAGCCGGCGACAACGCGCCGGGCAATGAACACGACCAGCCAGTAGGCGGACAGGCCGAGGGTGAGCAGCAGCATGTCGGCCACCCACGCGCCCACGCGCCCCGCCCAGTTGGCGATGCGCTCCACGTGCGCCGCATGTGTCCAGCTGGGGTCCAGACGGCTGTACGAGAACAACGCCATCAACAGGAACACCATCAGCGCGACCTGCGCCATCCAGCGGATTTCATGGAAAAGGTGCGTCACCCGATTGGGCAACGACGATCCGGCACCAGCAGAGTAAGAAGATTTCGTCGTCATCAAGCCATGGGGTTGGGCGGGCAGACGGGCGGCCTGCCGCGCGGCAAGGCTCCATTGTAAACAACTATTACATTCGTTAATGCAGGAAAAGGTGACAAGCAGTAACGCCGGGACTTCCCGCAACGCGCCGCCCGGCTTCCGGCGCTCGCGTAGGCCCCGATCCGGTCCTTCGCTATCGCGTCGATTGCAAGGCTCCATCAACGAAACGACGTCGGCCCTTTATAATGTGGGTTTGCGCCGGATCCGTTCCGGCGCCAGCCCCTACCCCCTTTCCGGTGAGTCCGTCCATGTCCGTCGCCAAGCACGCAAAAGTCCTGATTCTCGGTTCCGGCCCCGCCGGCTACAGCGCCGCCGTCTATGCCGCGCGCGCCAACCTCAACCCCGTGCTGATCACCGGGATCGCCCAGGGCGGCCAGTTGATGACCACCACGGACGTCGAGAACTGGCCCGGCGACCCGACCGGCGTGCAAGGCCCCGAACTCATGGCCCGCATGCAGGCCCACGCCGAGCACTTCAACACCGAGATAATCTTCGATCACATCCACACGGTGCACCTGAACGAGCGCCCGCTGCGCCTGATCGGCGACGCCGGCGAATACACCGCCGACGCCCTGATCATCGCCACCGGCGCCTCGGCCCAGTACCTGGGCCTGCCGTCCGAAGAGGCATTCTCGGGTCGCGGCGTGTCCGCCTGCGCCACGTGCGACGGTTTCTTCTACAAAGGCAAGGAAGTTTGCGTCGTCGGTGGCGGCAACACGGCCGTGGAAGAGGCGCTGTATCTGGCGAACATCGCCAGCAAGGTGACCGTGATTCACCGTCGCGACAAATTCCGCGCCGAACCGATTCTGATCGACCGTCTGCTGGAGAAAGCCAAGCAGGGCGTGGTCGAACTGAAATACGACCACGTGCTCGACGAAGTGACCGGCGATGACTCCGGCGTCACCGGCGTGCGCATCAAGAACGTGAAGACCGGCGCGCACGAGGACATCGCGCTGCACGGCGTGTTCATCGCCATCGGCCACAAGCCGAATACCGATATCTTCGAGGGTCAGCTCGAGATGAAGAACGGGTACATCGTCACGCACAGCGGCCTGAACGGCAACGCGACGGCGACCAGCGTGCCGGGCGTGTTCGCCGCCGGCGACGTGCAGGACCACGTCTACCGTCAAGCCATCACCAGCGCCGGCACGGGTTGCATGGCCGCGCTCGACGCCCAACGCTACCTCGAAAATCTCGACCAGTAAGGCATTCGCGCCATGTTTCGGCGCCCTCGCCGTCCGGCGCTCGCGGCTTGGTCCGTGGCGCCATTCGGTCTTGGCGCCGCTGCCTGTGGTGCCGTTGACATATTTGGCACCCTCGGCACCCTCGGCACCTTTGGCGCGACCGGATCCAACCGATCCGTTCGCCCAGCTTGATCCTCCCTCGTCCTTGTTCGCACGCCCATGAGCAAGAAGCCACCGAAACTCAGCCTCGGCGACCTCGCCGCCCTGCGCGATACGCTCGCGAAGGAGACGGCCGCGCGTGAGGCCGAACGTCTGGCCGCCGCCCAGCGCGCCGCCCAGGCCCGGCGCGACGCCAATGTGTTCCGCGACAGCATCGGCGACATCGCGCCGCTCGCCGCCAGGGGTGCCGTCGATCGCGTCGAGCACCCGCGTCGCCCGCCCGAGCCCGTCGCCCGCCAGACGCAGGAAGACGAAGCGGCGGTGCTTTTCGAATCGCTTTCCGACGAGTTCGATCCCGAAGCGCTTCTCGACACCGACGACCGGCTGTCTTACCGCCGCCCCGGCATCAGCCAGGACGCCGTACTCAAGCTCCAGCGCGGCGAATGGGTCGTGCAAGCGCAGATCGACCTGCATGGCATGCGCCGCGACGAGGCGCGCGAGGCGCTGTCCGCGTTTCTGCACGACGCCGTCAAGCGCGGCCTGCGCTGCGTGCGCGTGATCCACGGCAAGGGGCTGGGGTCGGTCAATCGCGAACCGGTGCTCAAGGACAAGGTGCGAGGCTGGCTCGCACAGAAGAACGAAGTGCTCGCGTGGGCGCAGGCGCAAGGACGCGACGGCGGCGGCGGTGCGCTGGTAGTATTGCTCCAGGCTGCGCAGACGAGGGCGCCCCGCGGGTAAGCGAACGCGCCCCCGCCGATCACGACGTATCACTCTCGGGATTCGCCGATGATTCAAGAGATGAGCGCCCAGCTGCATACGATTCTGGCCGTGATGGAGGCCATAGCCGTATTCTCGTGCGCCATCTCGGGGTTCGCCGAAGCCCGCAAGCAGCACCTCGATCCGGTCGGCGCCTTCGTGCTGGCCTTCGCCACGGCATTCGGCGGCGGCACGCTGCGCGACGTGCTGCTCGACCATCGTCCGTTCTACTGGGTGCAGCACCAGTGGTACACGGTCATCATTCTGGTGCTCTCGCTCTCGACATCCGGCGTCATGAAGCTCGTCTCGCGCGTGGCGACCGAGCGCGTGCTGCTCATTACCGACGCCATCGGCCTTGGCTTCTTCAGCGCATCCGGCACGTCGCTCGCGCTGCAGACCGACATGTCGGCACTGATGTCCGTGATGATGGGGGTCATTACCGGCGTGGGCGGCGGCGTGATTCGCGACATCCTCTGCAACGAGGTGCCGCTGGTTTTGCGCGACACGCGCCCTTACGCGATATGCGCCTTCGTCGGCGGCTGGATCTACATCGCGCTCACGTACGTCGATCTCGACCCGCTCTACACCTTGTCGATCAGCGCGCTGTCGGTGATCTTCGTACGCCTGATCACCGTCGCGTTCGATGTCCGGCTCAAATCCTGAACGCACCGGTTTCGATCCCGCCTCCATCACACATCCAACGCGCCGCTAGCGCGCTTCCAACGCGATACAAACCGAATCGACGGCATCGAACGTCGAAGGGCGACGCCGCCAACGCGGTCGTCGCCCTTCCGATTTCCGATGCCCGCCAGCGCACCGTGACCGATCCGAGCGTAGCGGCGCGTGTCGCGCCGCGCGCCTCAGACGGCTTGCTCGCCCTCTTCGCCCGTGCGGATGCGGATCACGCGCTCCACGTCGGTCACGAAAATCTTGCCGTCGCCGATCTTGCCGGTGCGCGCAGCGCCCAGCACGGCGTCGATGACCTGCTCCGCCTGCGCGGCGCTCACCACGACCTCGATCTTGATCTTCGGCAGGAAGTCGACGACATACTCGGCGCCACGATACAGCTCGGTGTGGCCCTTCTGACGGCCGAAGCCCTTCACTTCCGTGACGGTCAGGCCGGTCACGCCGACTTCGGCCAGCGCCTCGCGAACTTCGTCGAGCTTGAAGGGTTTGATGATGGCAGTTACGCGTTTCATTGTCGCCTCGATATCCTGGTTGTCTTGGTTGTCTTGGTTGGAGGGTTCTGAGCCTTCACCGGGCTATTGTACCGGGCCGGGAGGGCGTGCCGATGACGGCGCACCCACGGTCGCGGTGTCAGGCATGCGGATCGTCCGGCACCGTGTCGAGATCCGCGAGCCACACCATCGACTCCGAGTCGCTCGGCGCTCGCCAGTCGCCGCGCGGCGAGAGCGAGCCGCCGGTGCCGACCTTCGGAGCGTTGGGGATGCACGACCGCTTGAACTGGCTGGTGCGGAAGAACCGGTCGAGGAAGATGCGCAGGTTGCGCTTGATCGCGACCAGGTCGTAGGCGTGTCGCGCGACGTGTCCCTCGTCCGGCCAGCGTCCGAGTGCAGCGTCGTGCCATGCGCTCCACGACAGGAACGCCACCTTGCGCGGGGCATAGCCGAAGCGCAGCGTGTAGTACAGATTGAAGTCCTGCAGCTCGTACGGCCCGATGAAGTGCTCGGTGCGCTGCTCGGGCGCCCCGTTGGCCTTGCCGGGCACCAGTTCCGGACTGATTTCGGTCTCGAGAATGTCGATGAGCACGTTGCGCTGCGGTGCGCCCTTCGGCGACTTCGCCTGCGAAGCCGACGCGGCGCCGCCCAATTGCCCCGTTTCCGCGACCCATCGCACGAGATGCATGATGAGGGTCTTCGGCACGCTGGCATTCACGTTGTAGTGCGACATGTGGTCGCCTACGCCATAGGTGCACCAGCCCAACGCCAGCTCACTCAGGTCACCGGTGCCGATCACGATGGCGCCCTGATGGTTTGCCAACCGGAACAGGTGATTGGTGCGCTCGCCCGCCTGCACGTTCTCGAAGGTCACATCGTAGACTGCTTCGCCGCGGGCGAACGGATGGTCGAGGTCCTTGAGCATCTGCATGCAGCTCGGGCGAATATCGATCTCGCGCGCCGTGCACCCGACCGCCTCCATCAGCTCGCGCGCCTGACGCAGCGTGCGCTCGCTCGTGGCGAAGCCTGGCATGGTGTACGCCAGGATGTTCGTGCGCGGCAGGCCAAGACGGTCCATGACCTTCGCGCACACAAGCAAGGCGTGTGTCGAGTCGAGCCCGCCGGACACTCCGATGACGACCTTCTGAATTTTCGACGACGCCAGACGCTGCATCAGCGCCTGGACCTGAATGTTGTAGACCTCGTGGCAGCGCTCGTCACGACGCTGCGCATCGGACGGCACGTACGGGAAGCGCGCGACCGCCCGCGCGAGCGGCAGTTCGGCGTCGCGCGGGATCGCGAGATCCACCTCGACAGTGCGAAACCGCGCCACTTCGTCGGCATGACGACGCACCGACACACCGAACGTCGTCTGGTGCATCCGTTCGCGCGCGAGCCGCTCCAGATCGACGTCCGCGAAAATCAGATGCGACTCGCTCGCGAAGCGGTCCGATTCCGCGAGCATGTCGCCATTCTCGTAAATCAACGCCTGGCCATCCCAGGCCAGATCGGTGCTCGACTCCCCCTGTCCGGCCGAGGTGTAGAGATACGCCGCGAGACACCGCGCCGATTGCTGCCCCACCAGTTGATGGCGATAGGCCGACTTGCCCACGACGACATTCGATGCCGACAGGTTGACGAGCACCGTGGCGCCCGCGAGCGCGGCGAACGACGACGGCGGCACCGGCACCCACACGTCCTCGCATATCTCGCAGTGAAAGCGCAGCAACGGCTGGTCCGCGGCTTCGAAGATGAGCGATCCGAACGGCACGGCTGTCCCGAGCAGCATGACCGTGTCGACGCCGGCGTCGTCCGCCGCGTTGAACTGGCGCGCCTCGTAGAACTCGCTGTAGTTCGGCAGATACGTCTTCGGAACGACCCCGTGAATCCGGCCGCGCGCCACGACCACGGCGCAATTGAACAGGCGCTGCTGCACGCGCACCGGCATGCCGACAATGAGCGCCGCCCCAAGCTCGCGACTCGCCGAAACGATCTCCGCGAGCGCGGCGTCGCAGGCATCGAGCAACGCGCGCTGCTGGAACAGGTCTTCGCAGCTGTATGCGGGAATCCCCAGTTCGGGGAATGCCACGAGCACCGCGCCGGCGGCGTCGGCCTGCCTGGCGAGCGCAATGGTCTGCGCGGCGTTGTAGGCGGGGTCGGCAACGCGGCATTGCGGCACGCCAACGGCCACGCGTGCGAAATCGTGATTGTAGAGATTGAGGAATCGGTTGGTCATGTCGGCGGCTACCAGGCATCGCCCGTGTGCCAGCCCGTCGGCAAGCGGAGCGGCCATGCGTGGCGCGCCCGCCCGACGCGAGTGGCGGACGTGAGAATCGCCAGTATATTACGCGAGGCCCCGATTTGCCGGGCCGCACGCCGCTTCAGCGCCCTCGTTCGCCCTGCGCCCGCGGTCCGGCCATGCATCGTCGGCACGCTATCCCGCTATCCCGCTATCCGGCTATCCCGCTGTCCCGCTTGCACGCGGACGCAACACCGCCACACACATGTCGTCGCCCACGGTGGCGTCGTCATGGGCGGCATGCGTCACGGCGTATGCCGCTTGAACGGCGTATGCGCCTCGAGCTCGCCGATGTGCTCATCCATCGCCGTC
This sequence comes from Pandoraea sp. E26, assembly GCF_000681415.1. NCBI lineage: Bacteria > Pseudomonadati > Pseudomonadota > Betaproteobacteria > Burkholderiales > Burkholderiaceae > Pandoraea > Pandoraea sp. E26. The sequence continues at coordinate 66,137 of NZ_AYXJ01000007.1, read as the reverse complement.
GTCTCCGCGTCGAGAAATTCGGCGATGGCATCGGCAAAACGTGTGTCCGCAATCCAGTGCGCCGACCAGGTGGGCGTGGGAAGCAACCCGCGCGCCATCTTGTGCACCCCCTGCGCGCCGCCCTCGAAACTGCGCAGTCCATGCGCAATGCAATATTCGATGCCCTGCGCGTAGCACGTCTCGAAATGCATGCCGGAGACGAAGTCCGTGGCGCCCCAGTAGCGGCCGTACATCGTGTCCCCGCCGATCACGTTCAGCGCGCAGGCGAGCGGTCGGCCGTCGCGCTCGGCCATCACGAGCATCAGCGCGTCGGGCATCGCGGCATGCACGTCACCGAAGAACCCACGGCTCAGGTACGGTGCGTTCCAGTGCTCGCGATAGGTGTTCTCATAGCACCGGTAGAAGAAATCGAGCGCCGCGTCGTCGATGTCGGCGCCGCGCAGCCATCGATACGTCACGCCCGCGTCGCGCACGCGGCGTCGATCCTGCCGGAGCTTCTTGCGCTTTTCCTGGTTCATCTGCGCGAGGAAATCGTCGAACGTGGCGAACCCCGGGTTCTCCCAATGGAACTGCACGCCTTCGCGAAGCATGTAGCCCGCTTCGGTCAGCGCCGCCAGATCGTCGTCGTGCGCGAACAGCACGTGGATCGATGACAACTCGACCTGCTTGGCGAAAGCGATCGCACCGCGTGCGAGCGCCACGCGTTCGGCATGCGTGCGCGCGAGCAGGCGCGGTCCGGTGACTGGCGAGAACGGCACCGCGCACAGCAGTTTCGGGTAGTAGTCCAGGCCGTGGCGGGCAAACGCGTCGGCCCAGGCGTGATCGAAAACGTACTCGCCGCGCGAGTGCGATTTGACATACAGCGGCATCGCCCCGACAAGGCGCTCGCCCGCATGCATGAGCAGATAGGCGGGCTGCCAGCCGGTGCGCTTGGCCGCGCAGCCGCTCGTGTGCATGGCGTTCAGGAAAGCGTGCTGCACGAATGGATTGCCGCCGGCGAGCGCGTTCCACGCGTCGGCCGATACGTCTTCGATCGAATGCACCACACGAATGACCACGTCGCTGCTCACCGCTTCCCCCTCGTCTGCCTGCCTGTGTGTCGACCGCGACACCCCCTGTGCCGGCCCGGCCCGCGCCAATCGCGCGCCGACACCGAATCGCCAGCCATTGTCGCCGAACTCGGCGCCGCTTTCAGACAGGCAACAAAAAACCCGGCATGATGCCGGGTTTTTCGGATGCCGGAAGGCGGCGTCGAGCGCCGCCCGCGAGCCATGACGCTCACTTCTTGGCGTTGGCCACGCCGTCGACGATTTCCTTGTGAGCGGCCTCGATGCCTTCCCAGCCTTCGACCTTGACCCACTTGCCCTTCTCGAGCGCCTTGTAGTTCTCGAAGAAGTGCTTGATCTGGTCCTTGAGGTAGCCCGGCACGTCGTCGATCGACTTCATGTGCGCCGTCATCGGGCAGATCTTGTCGACCGGCACGACGACCAGCTTGGCGTCCACGCCCGATTCGTCGGTCATGTTGAGCATGCCCAGCGCGCGGCAACGCACGATGGAGCCGGCCAGCAGCGGGAACGGCGTGACGACCAGCGCGTCGACGGGGTCGCCGTCGCCCGCGAGCGTTTGCGGAATGAAGCCGTAATTGGCCGGGTAGCGCATGCCCGTGCCGATGAAGCGGTCAACGACCAGCAGGCCCAGATCCTTGTCGGCTTCGTACTTTACCGGGTCGCTTTGCGCCGGGATTTCGATGATGACGTTGAAATCGTTGGGGATGTCCTTGCCGGCAGGCACGTGGTTGAAGCTCATGATGGCATTCCTGTGTATGAAAATGGGCGTGCCGCCGCGCGGCGCATCCCCCCCGCCGACCGGCCGGGTGTCGCGCCGCCCGACGGCAATCGGGCGCGGAACATTATAGCGGGTTTGCCCGCCCTCCCTGTAGCGCCGGCAGCCTGGCCAGCCGTGCCGGCGTCAGGTCGTCCACCCCGGCACAGCCCAGCAATTGCATCGTCGTGCGCAATTCGTCGAGCAGCAGCGCCAGCACCCCGGCGGCCCCCGCCGCACCGCACGCGGCGACACCATACAACGGCGCACGGCCGAGCAGCACGCCCTTGGCGCCGAGCGCCACGGCCTTGGCCACGTCGGCCCCGCGCCGCACGCCGCCGTCGACGAATACCGCCATGCCCGGGCCTCGCTCGCTCACCGCCGCCACGATCGGCTCCAGCGCCTCGAGCGGCGCCAGCGTGCTGCCCAGTTGCCGGCCGCCATGGTTCGAGACCACGATGCCGTCGGCGCCATGCGCTTGCGCCTGACGGGCGTCGTCCACCGTCTGAATGCCCTTGACGAGCACTTCGCCCGGCCAATGGCGCCGCACCCAGGCCAGGTCGTCCCAACCGAGCGACAGGTCCATCTGACGGCTCAGCATGGCCGCATGGCGCGCCAGGTCGGCCCGCTCGCCCACACTCTTCGCGATATTGCGCAGTTGCGGCGCCCCGTGGGCCAGCATCTGCCAGCTCCAGTGCGGATGCCGCAGGCAATCTGCCACCAGCCGCGGCGTAACGCGTAGCGGTAGCTTGAAACCGTTGCGCACGTCGTGATCGCGCTTGCCGTGCACCGGCGTATCCACGGTGAGCAGCAGCGTGCGAAAACCCGCCTCGCGCGCGCGGCGCATCATGCTCTCGGCGATGCGCCGATCCTGCTGGACGTACAACTGAAGCCACAGTTGCGCGTCGGGAGCCGCCGCGCGCACGTCTTCGAGCAACGAGGTCGACGCGGTCGACAACACGAACGGCAATCCGGCATCGGCCGCCGCCCGGGCAAGCAACTCGTCCGCGCGCGGCCAGAACAGACCGTTCAGGCCGGTCGGCCCCACCGCCATCGGCGCACTGGCCGCGCGGCCCCAGAACGTGGTCGCCGCCGAACATTGCGACGTATCCGTCATGACGCGCGGCAAAAACCCCCACTGCCCGAACGCATCCCGATTGCGTCGCAAGGCGTCGCCGTCTTCGGCACCGCCCTCCAGATAATCGAACGCCAGCTTCGTCAACCGCCGCCGCGCCGCCCGCCGGTAATCCTCCACGCAGGAAAATGCCCGCATCGCTTCCCCCAAATTCCTTGTCGCCCTGGTGTCTCGCAGCGGTGCATCGTGCATGGCAGTGCACTGCCGGTACGGGACAAATCGTTAGTCGCTCACAAACAATTGCATTACAATCACTATCGTTACTATCCGAACATACCGGTACCTGCCATGCCGCGCACGACCGCCCGGTCCACCCGGTCACCCCGCCGCACCGAAGACACCTCCGCTGCCTCCTCGACCCCGCCCACCGGGACGGCGGGTAGCGGCAAATCGACGTCGCGTTCGTCCCTTTTCGTGGGATCGACGGAAAAAACCTTTCAGGTGCTGCACGCCTTCGACGGCCCGGCGCGCTACATGACGCTGGGCGACATCGCCAAAGCCGCCGGGCTCGATCGCAGCGCCACGCAGCGGCTCGTGCATACGCTCGAAGTGCTCGGCTATCTCTTTCGCGTGCCGGAGACCCGCACTTACGGGCTGACCACGAAAGTGCTCCAGTTCTCGTTCAACTACATCCGCGCGAACGATCTGGTGGAGAAGGCCGCGCCGTATCTGCTCGACATCTTCCGGCGCGTCGGCGAGACCACCAACCTCCAGGAGCTCGACGGCCACGAGATCGTGTACATCGCACGTTTTCCGGGCCAGCACCTCGTGAACATCGGTATCGTGGTCGGCGCACGGCTGCCGGCCATGTTCACGGCGTCGGGCATTGCGATGCTCTCGCGACTGCCCGAGGCGCGCGTGCGGGAAATCCTGGCGAACACGCCGCTCGAACCGATGACGCCGTACACGGTCATCGACGAGAAGAAACTTCTCGAGCGAATCCAGACTGCCGCTCGCCGGGGCTATGCCATCGTCGAGAGCGAAACCGTGATGGGCGACATTTCGGTCGCCGCGCCGATTACCGATCACGACGGACAGGCCGTTGCGGCCATCAACATCTCGGTGCCCACCTCGCGCTGGACCCGCGAACGGGTGGAAGCCGAACTCGCGCCCCACGTTCAGGTGGCGGCGACGTCCATCTCCAAATCGCGCCTGTCGACATTCCGCCGGTAAGCCGCCGTCCGGCGTCCGGGCGTACCCGGACACCGGCCAAGCCTCACCGGCCTTCGAAAATCGCCAATTGACGCGTGAGTTCGGCACGCAGCTCGCTCGAGAGCGCCGCGGCGGGGGGCACGAGCGGCGCAAGCATCGCCGGCGCATTCACCCCGATCAGATCCATCACCGACTTCATCGGCCCCGGGTTCGTTTCGGCGAACGCCAGGTTCATGAGCGGAATGAGCGAGCGATGCACCGCCAGGGCCTCGGCCGTCTTGCCCTCGGCCGCGAGTGCGAAGATCCGCTGCCATGCCGTGGGCAGCAGCGACGCGGTGACCACAATACCGCCACGCGCCCCCGCCGCCACGTGCAGCGGGAACAGCGTGTCTTCGCCGCTGAGCACCGCAAACGACTCGTCCACGCCCGCCACCGTGCGCAGGAAATGCCACATGTCGGTGTTGCAGGCCTTCATGCCCACGATGTTTTCGTGGCGCGAGAGCTCGTGCAGCACTTCCGGCGCAATCGCGATGCGCGTGCGATAAGGAATCTCATAGATGAGGATCGGCAGCGGCGATTCGTCGGCGTATCGCAGGAAGTAGTCGCGAATGCCGGCTTGCGTGGGATTCGTGTAGTAAGGCGTGAGCACGAGCAATCCGTCGGCGCCCGCGGCCGCGAAATCGCGTCCGGCGCCGATGGCGTCGTGATAGCCCGGGTCGAGCACGCCGGCGATCACCGGCACGTCGCGGCCGTGGGCCTTGACTTCCTGCACGGTGATTTCCGCCATGCGCACGCGCTCTGCGCGCGAGAGCGCCCCGTATTCGCCGGTGCCGCCGAGCGGCACCACGCCGTCGATGCCTTGCTTGAGCAGATAGCGCAGCAATGCGCGCGCGGCGTCGGAATGAATCGTGTCGTCGGCGTTCACCGGCGTGGGAATGGCCGGCAGAATGCCCTTGAGTTGTTCGGAGCGAAGCATGAGTTAAACGTCCGTGGTTCGTGAGTACGGGAAAAGTCCGGGCGGCGCGCGCGGCGCCCCGCGATCAGGTCGCGAGACTGCGCCGGCGCAGACGCTCGGCCACCCAGATGAGTGCGGCAATGAAAAGGAACAGACACGTGGAGACGGCCGCGATGACCGGCGAGATCTGCATCGTGATCTCGTCCCAGAACTGCTTGGGTAGCGTGGTCGACAGCCCGCCGGACGTGAACAGCGCGATCGTGAGCTCGTCGAACGACGTGGCGAACGCGAACAGGAACGACGACAGCAGCCCCGCGCCGAGAATCGGGAACGTCACGCGACGCAGCGTGGCCCATGGGCGCGCGCCCAGGCTGTAGGCCGCCAGATCGAGACGCGTGTCGTAGTTGCGCAGCACGGCCATCATCGTGATGACGACGTAAGGCACCGCCACGACCGTATGCGCTAGCGTCAACCCCACGCTGGAGCCGACCAGGCCGACCTTGGCGAAGAAATAGAACACGCCCACGGCAAGAATCATGCGGGGCACCACGATCGGCGCGAGCACGAAGGCGAGCATGGCCGACTTGCCGCGCATGCCGCCACGCACCAGCAGGAAGGCGGCGGGCGTGCCGATCAGCATCGACAGCAGTCCGGCGCCGATGCCCACCAGCATCGAACGGGTCACCGCCTGCATCCACAGCGGGGAATCCCATATCTGCTGGTACCACTGGAGCGAGAAACCCTTCGGCGGCCAGGCGAGCCCGGAGGCCGAGTCGAACGACATCGGAATCATCAGCAGCGCGGGAGCGGCGAGAAACACCACCAGCAGGAACACGACGACGCGCAACACGAATCCATCGCCCTGCTCCCGCTGGCTGCGGGGCAGCGCGCGCAGCAGCAGATCGGTCGCGTGACCCAGCGCCGTGAGCACCGTTTCGCCGAGCACGCGGGTCCAGCCGCCGCGTCGCTTGCCGGCCTTCACGTCGCCCGCGCCGCCGGCCATCGTCGAGAGGCCCACCATGCGGTCGTAGATGAAGAACACCGCGAGCACCACGGCCAGCAGCAGCACCGAGATCGCCCCGGCGAAGCCCCAGTTCAACGCCTGCATCACCTGGTCGATGATGAGCTGGGTGATCATCGTTTCATGACGACCGCCAAGCAGCGTCGGCGTGATGAAGAAGCCGATGGAGGTCACGAACACCATCAACGCGCCGGCGGCCACGCCCGGCAGCGACAACGGGAAGTAAACCCGCCAGAACACCGTCCCCGGGCGTGCGCCCAGCGTCGACGCCGCACTCGGCAGACGACGGTCGATGTTCTCCATGACCGAGAGCATCGTGAGCACGGCCAGCGGCATCAGCGCGTGCACCATGCCGAGCACCACGGCCGGAAAGCTGTAGAGCAGCGAGAGCGGCGCGTCGATCACGCCCAGGTCGAGCAACGTGCGGTTGATCACGCCATTGCGCCCGAGCAGCACCACCCATGCGAAGGTGCGCACGAGGAAGCTGGTCCAGAACGACAGCAGCAGCCAGAACAGCAGGCGCTGCTTGCGCGCACCGTTGAGCGTGGAAAGACGGTAGGCGATCGGGTAGCCCGTGAGCACCGAGAAGAAGGTCGTGTAGAGCGAGACCTTCAGCGTGATGAGCAATACTTCCACGTACACCGACGAGGCGAACAGGCGCTGGTACTCGACCAGGGTGAAGCCGCCTTCGCCACGAATGCTGAGCAGCAACAGCTGACCGACCGGGTAAATCAGCATGACCGCCAGCAGAATGACGATCGGCGCGGCCATGAGCAGCGGGCGCATGCGTGCTCGCCACGGCGAGCGGCGCGGCGCGGGGTGGACGGGCTGGGAGGACGAGGGACGAACCACGGCGGAGGCACTCATGGCTTACCCCGCGATCGCCACGGCGTCGTCGGCACGCCACGCGAGACCGAGCGTCTGGCCGATCTCGAAGCGGTTGCCCTGACGATGCGTGGGAAACGCCGCCACCAGCGACTTGCCGGCGTCGCCGTCGGTGAGCGCCGATTGCAGGTAGAGCTTGGTCATGCCGCCAGTGACCATGATGTCGGTGAGCCTGGCCGAGATCGTGGCCATGCCGTCGGCCGCAGGCTGCCCGTCGTGGATGTGCAGGTTCTGCGGACGCAGCATCAGCTTGACCGGACGGCCGCGCTCGACCTGCGGGTCGTAGACCATGGCGCCGGCGCCGAGCGAGCCCTGCACGCCGGGCATGGCCACGCGCACCTGATCGCCCGCGCGCTCGAGCACGGTGGCGTCGAGCAGGTTGGACTCGCCGAGGAAGTCGGCCACGAACACGCTCTTCGGACGGAAGTACAGATCGTCCGGCGTGCCGAGTTGGGCAATTTCGCCCGCGTTCATCAGGCAAATGCGGTCCGACATCGTCATCGCCTCTTCCTGATCGTGCGTGACATACACGATGGTGGTGCCGAGCTCGCGGTGAATGCGCTTGATCTCGAGCTGCATGTGATCGCGCAGCTTCTTGTCGAGCGCACCGAGCGGCTCGTCCATCAGGATGATGGACGGCCGGTACACCATGCATCGCGCGAGCGCGATACGTTGTTGCTGCCCACCCGAGAGCTCGCGCGGATAGCGCTCCGCCACGTGCGGCAGATGCACCATTTCCAGCGCGTCCATGACCCTCTTGCGCGCGGCCTGTGCGTCGGTGCGACGCATCTGCAACGGGAAGGCGATGTTCTCCGCCACGGTCATGTGCGGAAACAGCGCGTAGTTCTGGAACACCATGCCGATGTCGCGTTCGTACGGCGCGCCATACGTGACATCGGTCCCGTTGATGCGGATGGCCCCGGCGTCGGGCTGCGACAGACCCGCGATGAGCGAGAGCAAGGTGGTCTTGCCCGAGCCGCTGGGCCCGAGCAAGGTCAGGAATTCGCCCTGGGCGACATCGAGGTCGGTCGGTGCGAGCGCGACGAAATCGCCGTAGCGCTTGGACAGGCCCGACACCTGGAGATTGGCAATGGTCATGAGATCAGCACCCCATAAAACATGAAACGAAACGGCAGGTGAGGATCAGGTCAGGATCCAGCGGTTGAAGCGTTCGAGCGCGGCACTCTGGTTCTGCTGCCAGAACTGCGCGTTGATGTGCACGCCGCTCTTCATGTTCTCGGGGAACGTGGGGCAGTTTTTCGCGATTTCCGGCTTCACGTAGTTGAACGCTTCCGGTTGCGTGAGGCCGGCCGGGAAGAATTTCACCAGTTCGGCCTGACGTTTCGGGTCGCTCGCGAATTTGATGAACTCGCGGCAGGCGGGCGCGTTCGGCGTGCCCTTGAGGATCGACCAGTTGTCGCAGCCCCAGATGTTCTGGTTCCACACGATCTCGACCGGCGCGCCGTTGGCCTGCGCCGATTGCGCACGCGAGGCCCACGTGGCCACCATGTCCACTTCGCCGGAGCCGAGCATCTGCTCGACCTGCGCGCCCGTGGTCCACCACACCGCCACCTGCTTGGCGACCTTGTCCAGGCTCTTGAACGCCCGGTCGAAGTCGCACGGGTACACCGAGCCCGGGGCCACGCCGTCGGCGAGCAGCGCCTCCTCGATCGTGTCGAACGGATACTTGCGCAGCGAGCGGCGGCCCGGGAAGTCCTTCACGTTCCACAGATCCGCCCACGACGACGGCGCCTTGCGGCCCTTGAACGCGTCGGTGCGATACGCAAGCACGGTCGAATAGATGTTGGTGCCCACACCGAAGGGCGACATGTACTGCTTGGGAATCTTGGCGATGGTCGGATCCGCCTCGAGGCCGTGGCGCTCCAGATATTCCTTGCCGCCCCCGGTCAGCAACAGGATCGCGGGCTGGCTGATCTTGGCCATGTCCCACGTGTAGCTGCCGGCCTCGACCATGCTCTTGATCTGCGCGGTGGGCTCGGCGTTGGCCTGCACACCCACGACCTCGATGCCGGTCGCCTTGGCGAACGGCTTGTAGAACACGGCGTCGTACGCCTTGGTGTAAATCCCACCGTCATCGCGCACCACGATGCGCTTGGAGGCGGCGCGCGAAGGCGTCCACACGAACGGGAACGCCACGGCCGTGGCGCCGAGCAGCGCGGTCTTCATGGCCGTGCGGCGGCCCGGTTGTGCGAGCGTCGCTGCGTTGTCGACGGTGGTATCGAGCGGGCTTGCGGAGGTCTTGCGTTTCATCATGGTCTCCGGTCTTGGCTGGGAGGGTGGGCGCGGCAGCGGAGCGCAGAGGCACAGCCGCCGCGCGCGCAGTTATGGCAAAACAAACAGCAAAACGTTGACGTGGTCCCGAGGCCCTCGCGGGCCCCGGGGTTCAGGGAACGAGGCGCCCCGGGTTGAGCAACTGGTTCGGATCGAGCGCCGCCTTCACGCGACGCATGAGCGCGAGTTCGGCGGGCGCCTTGTAGCGCGCCATGAGCGGCAGGCCCGTCTGGCCCACACCGTGCTCCGCGCTGAACGTGCCCGACAGGCGCGCCGCCACGTCGTTCACGCAGGCGCGCATCGCGTCGCCCATCGCGGCACTGTCGGCCAGCGCATCCCATTCGGCGAACGAGAACATCGGAATGAAGTGCACGTTGCCGTCGCCCATGTGGCCGACCACGGCAATGTCGAGCCCCGGCACAATGGCGTGCACGGCGCGCGTTGCCGCGTCGATGAACGCCGGGACACTCGATACCGGCACGGCGCAATCGGTCGTCAGGCCGACCGCGGCCTTCTTGTTGGCTTCGCTCACGCTGTGGCGCACTTCCCACAGGTCGGCGCGCTGCGTCTCGCTCGCGGCAATGACCGCGTCTTCCACCAGTCCCCGCTCGATGGCCTCGCCCAGCGTTTCGGTCAGCACGGCCGCGAGCCCTTCGGCGTCGCGCGTGTCGCCCAGTTCCACGAGCACATGCCAGTCGTGCGCCCCGCCGAGCGGATTGCGGCGGTTCGGCACGTTGGCCAGCACCAGGTCGAGCTGATGCCGATTCATGATCTCGAACGCCGACAGGCGCGAGCCACAGGCGTTCTGGAACATGCCCAGAATCTGTCCGGCGGCGGCAGGATCGCGCGGCGCGAACCAGGCGAGCGCGTGATGCGTGGGCAACGGGTGCAGTTTGAGGGCAGCCGCCGTGATGATGCCCAGCGTGCCTTCCGCACCGATGAACAGTTGCTTGAGATCGATGCCGGTATTGTCCTTGCGCAACGCACGCAGGCCATTCCAGACCGTGCCGTCGGCCAGCACGACTTCAAGGCCGAGCACGTTCTCGCGGGTGTTGCCGTAACGCAGCACGCTCGTGCCGCCCGCGTTCGTCGAGAGCGTGCCGCCGATCTGACACGAGCCCTCGGCGCCGAGACTGACCGGGTACAGACGTCCCGCCTCGGCAGCAGTGTCCTGCACCGTTTTCAGGATGCACCCGGCTTCGACGACCATCGAGCCGTTGGCGGCATCGACGTCGCGAATCCGGCGCATGCGTGCGAGATTGAGAATGACCGGCGCCGCGCCGACCGCAGGCGGCACCGCACCGCCGCACAGACTCGTATTCCCGCCCTGCGGCAGGATCGGCACCCCCGCCGCCGCGCACAGCTTCACGACTTCGCTCACCTGCGCGGTCGACGACGGCAGCACCACGCACAATGCCTCGCCGCGATAACGCCCACGCCAGTCTTCGGTGTATCCGGCCGTGTCGGAAGCGTCGCCGAGCACGGCGGTGGCGCCGAGCGCGTCCTGCAAACGTGAGACCAACGTGCCGCGCGTTACTGCATTGTTCATTGCTGCCTACTCCGGAGGAACACGATTGCCCTGAAGCGCCTTGCCCGACGGGGGTCGCCACGGTATGCACAAGCCTCGCCCGCGACGTACCGCACTCAACCGAGCGCCCGTCTGGCGATTCGATGTGATCAAGGATAGGCGAGAAAAAATTGCAATAAAATAGCTTTAATTGCAATGCAATCGTTTTAGGTGTTTATGCGGATGCGCCCGATACGACCGTCAACGCCGTCGCGAGTTAAGTGATAATGGCTCCACCCTTTACACGAGGTGCCGTCGACATGCCCGAAGCTACACACTTCATCGGCAATCAATGGGTCGCGCCTGCAAGACGGGCCGCCGGTTCTGCCACGTCCGCCAGTGCAGTCAATGCCGTCATCCCCGTCATCGATCCTTCCGACGGCCAGCCCTTCACCGACATCGCCCGGGGCGACGCCGAAGACATCGACCGCGCCGTGCAAGCCGCGCGCGCCGCGTTCGAGGGCGATTGGGGGCGAACGTCCGCCGCCGAGCGGGGGCGCGTGCTCCATGGCTTCGCCAGCCTGCTTGCCAGGCATCAGGAAGACCTTGCACAGCGCGAAGCGCGCGACACCGGCAAGCCGCTGAAGCAGGCGCGTGCCGATGCGGCGGCGATCGTTCGCTACTTCGAGTTCTACGCCGGCGCCGCCGACAAACTGCACGGCGAGACAATTCCGTACCAGCAGGGCTTCACCGTCTTCACCCTGCGCGAGCCGCATGGTGTGACGGGCCACATCATTCCGTGGAACTACCCGCTGCAGATCTTCGGGCGCAGCGTGGCCGCCGCGCTCGCGACCGGCAACGCGTGCGTGGTCAAGCCGGCCGAGGACGCCTGCCTGTCGCTGCTGCGCGTGGCGGAGCTCTCGCTCGAGGCCGGCCTGCCGCCGGGGGCGCTCAACATCGTCACGGGGTACGGCGCGGAAGCGGGTGCCGCCCTTGCCCGGCATCCCGGCATCGACCACATCTCGTTTACCGGCTCGCCCGCGACCGGCACGCTCATATCGCAGATGGCGGCCGAGCACCACACGCCGGTCACGCTGGAGCTCGGCGGCAAGTCGCCGCAGATCGTCTTCGCCGACGCCGACATGGACGCCGTACTGCCGGTGGTCGTGAACGCCATCGTGCAGAACGCGGGCCAGACCTGCTCGGCCGGCAGCCGCCTGCTGGTCGAGCGCGATGCCTACGAAACCGTGCTCGCGCATCTGGCCGAGGCGTTCGCCCATCTGCGCGTCGGGCCATCGCGGGACGATCTCGATCTGGGTCCGCTCATCAACGCACGACAACAGCAGCGCGTGTGGGACTTCCTGTCCGAAGCGCAGCACGATGGCATTGCCGTCATGTCGCAGGGAGAAGTGATCGCGAGTGCGCCGCAGGCCGGGTTCTATCAGGCGCCGATGCTGTTGCGCGACGTGCCGCCCACGCATCGCCTGGCGCATGAGGAAGTGTTCGGTCCGGTGCTCGCGGCCATGCCGTTTACCGACGAAGCCGACGCCGTGCGACTCGCCAACGGCACCCCGTACGGGCTGGCGGCAGGTGTCTGGACGCGCGACGGCGGCCGCCAGTTGCGACTCGCCCGGGCGATCCGCGCGGGGCAGGTCTTCATCAACAACTACGGCGCGGGCGGCGGTGTGGAGCTGCCGTTCGGCGGCATGAAACACTCCGGGCACGGGCGCGAAAAGGGCTTTGAAGCGCTGTACGGCTTCACCACGCTCAAGACGGTCGCCATCCGGCACGGGTGATTCGCGGCTCGCGCCCCTCGAAACCCCTAAAAAGCGCGCGGCTCGACATCCGGCGCCCCGTGCCTCCCCTGTCTGGGCCGATCCGGCGGGGGTAATACAAGGCATGCGCGCCGGCGCCGCGTTCGTCACAGGCAACTCAGGAGACCAGGCATGCGTTTGCAAGACAAAGTCGCCATCGTCACCGGCGCGGGCTCCGGCTTCGGCGAAGGCATCGCCAGAACCTTCGCGCGCGAAGGCGCGGCCGTCATCGTCAACGACCTGAACCGCGAGGCCGGAGAACGTGTCGCGGCCGAGATCGCCGGCGCCGGGGGGCGCGCCGCCTTCGTGTACGGCGACGTGTCGCGCGAGGAGGATCACGTCACCCTGCTCGGCGAGGCCGTCACCCGCTTCGGCCAGCTCGACGTCGTGGTCAACAACGCGGGCACCACGCATCGCAACAAACCGATGCTCGAAGTGACCGAGGCCGAATTCGACCGGGTCTATGCGGTCAACGTCAAAAGCATTTTCTGGAGCGCGCGCGCCGTCATGCCCTACTTCCAGCAGCGCGGGGGCGGGGTGATGATCAACATCGCGTCGACGGCCGGCGTGCGTCCGCGCCCCGGACTCGTCTGGTACAACGGCAGCAAGGGCGCCGTCATTACCGCCAGCAAGGCCATGGCGGCCGAGTTCGGCCCGCGCAATATCCGGGTGAACTGCGTCAATCCCGTCATCGGCGATACCGGCCTGACCGCCGAGTTCATGGGCGTGCCCAACACCCCCGAGAATCGCGCCAAATTCCTCGCCGGCATTCCGCTCGGGCGCTTCTCCACCCCGCAGGACATTGCCAACGCTTGCCTCTACCTCGCGAGCGATGACGCCGCCTTCATCACCGGCGTGTGCCTGGAAGTCGACGGCGGACGCTGCATCTGAGCCGCCGCCCGTTTTCGCATCCCCTAGCCTGACTGTCACCCCGCAGTCGTCGTACCCGCAGTCGTAGTACTCGTTACCGGATTCAAACCATAAAGAGAGACACACAACGTCAAACCGGAGGAGATTCGTATGAACAGCGTTCCGACGCCCCCGTCACCGATGACCGATGCGCCATCGGCGGATTTCGAGGCGGCCACCTACCGCAAGGTCGGCTGGCGGCTGATTCCGTTTCTGCTGCTTTGCTATGTGGTTGCTTACCTGGACCGTGTGAACGTGGGCTTCGCCAAGTTGCAAATGGTCGGCGACCTGCAGTTCTCCGAGACCGTGTTCGGTCTCGGCGCGGGCATCTTCTTCATCGGTTACTTCATCTTCGAGGTACCGAGCAACGTCATCCTGCACCGCGTGGGCGCGCGCGTGTGGATTGCACGCATCATGATTTCGTGGGGGATCATCTCGGGCGCGACGATGTTCGTCACCACCCCGTCGATGTTCTACGTCATGCGATTCCTGCTCGGCGTGGCCGAAGCGGGCTTCTTCCCCGGCATCATCCTGTACATCACGTACTGGTACCCCGCGTCGCGCCGCGGGCGCATGACCGCGTGGTTCATGACGGCCGTGGCGATCTCGGGACTCGTGGGCGGCCCGCTCTCGGGCTGGATTCTCAAGGACATGAGCGGCGTGAACGGGCTGGCCGGCTGGCAATGGATGTTCCTGCTAGAGGCCATTCCGTCGGTGGTGATCGGCATTGCCGTGCTGTTCGTGCTCGACGACCGCATCCGCGATGCGAAGTGGCTCAACGACGCCGAGAAGACCATGCTCGAGCGCAACATTGCCAGCGACGTGCTGACCAAGGAAGACCTGCCGCTCAGCCAGGTGTTCTCCAGCGCCCGCGTGTGGATGATGAGCCTGATCTATTTCTCGTTCGTGATCGGCCTGTACGGTGTGGGCTTCTGGCTGCCGACGATCATCAAGGGCACGGGCGTGACGGACCCGCTCAAGATCGGCCTGCTCACCGCGATTCCCTACTTCTTCGCGGTTATCGCCATGGTGGTGGTCGGGCGTCGCTCGGACCTTCGCGGCGAACGCCGCTGGCACATCGCGATTCCCGCGTTCCTCGGCGCCGTCGGCCTGTTCCTGTCGACCACCTGGAGCCACAACACACAGCTCGCCATGGTGGCGCTCACGCTCGCCACGATGGGCATCATGGTCGTGCTGCCCCTGTTCTGGAGCCTGCCCACCGCGTTTCTCGGCGGCACTGCCGCGGCAGCCGGCATCGCGATGATCAACTCGCTGGGAAATCTCGCAGGCTTCGTCGGCCCATATCTGATCGGCTTTCTCAAGGACGCCACGCAAAGTACCAACAGCGGCATGTTCCTGCTCACCGCCTTCATGATTCTCGGCGGACTGCTCACGCTCTCGGTCCCGGCGCGCCTCGTCAACAGGTGAGGCCGCACCGGATCGCCTGACGAAACCTCGTCTCGAACGCCGAGACCGAGGCGCCACGGGGCGGCTGGCCGGGTTGCCGCCATCGGAGTAACATGCCTGAGGCCGTCCTCCCCGGGACGGCCTGTTTTTTTGCCCCCGAATCCGCATGCCCGCCAACGATTCCCAGACGACGCCGGCCGGCGTCTCGCTCACGCCCGCCGAGGTCAAGCAGATCCTCTCGGGACTGCTGCTCATCATGTTCCTCGGCTCGCTCGACCAGACCATCGTCGCGCCCGCGCTGCCCACCATCGCGCGGGATCTGGGGAGCTTCGACGCGGTATCGTGGGTGGTGACCGCCTATCTGCTCTCGTCGACCGCGATCACGCCCATCGTTGGCAAACTCTCGGATCTGTTCGGACGACGCGTCGTCATCGCCGTGAGCGTGGCGGTCTTTCTCGTGGGATCGGTGCTGTGCGCGCTGGCGCCGAACATGCTCGCACTGATCGTCGCGCGCGGCGTGCAGGGGCTCGGTGGCGGCGGACTCATCGCGTTGTCGAACACGGTGATCGCGGATATCGTCTCGCCTCGCGAGCGGGGACGCTATCAGGGTTATATCTCGGGCATGTTCGCCGTCTCCGGCGTTGCCGGTCCGGTCACGGGCGGGGTGTTCGCGCAGTACCTGAACTGGACCCTTATCTTCTGGATCAATCTCCCGCTCGGATTGCTCGCCATCTACCTGAGCGATCGCGCACTGCGCCGCCTGCCGCGACGCGAAGGCCGTCCGAGCATCGACTATCTCGGCTCCGTGTTGCTGATCGTCGCCACCGTGTGCCTGTTGCTGGCGCTCACATGGGGCGGGCATCGCTACGCCTGGCTGTCGCTGGAGATCGGCGGCCTGGTCGCCGCGTCGGTGGTCGTGGCCGGCGTGTTCCTGCGCCATCAACGCGCCGTGCGCGAGCCGTTGCTGCCCGTGGCACTGCTCGCCAACCCGGTGTTCCGCATGACCTCGACCATGGCGGTGCTCGTGATGATGGTCAACATCAGCATCGGCATTTACGTGCCGCTCTACCTCCAGCTGCAACGCGGCGAGTCGGCCAGCCGCTCCGGGCTGATGCTGATGCTGCCGCTGCTGGGCATCGTGGTCGGCGCGCTCAGTGCCGGGCAATACATGCGGGCCACGGGGCACTACAAGCGTCCGCCCCAGATCGGACTGCCGGTGGCGTTCCTGGGTCTGGCCGTCATCGCGCTGGGCGTGCAGTCGCTGCCGCTGGTGGTCATTGCGCTCTGTCTCGCGCTCGTGGGCATCGGCTTCGGTTCGGCCATGCCGGTCATGACGGTGGCGACCCAGAACGCCGTCGCCCCGCGCGATATCGGCATCGCCACGGCCGCGCATGCGTTCTTCCGCGCGCTGGGCGGCATGATCGGCGTCGCCATGTTCGGCGCCCTCATCGTCGGCTTGCTGGTTTCGGGGGACGGCGGCGCGCCACGCGAGCTGACCGACTTCCTGCGCCCCGGCGGCGCGCCGGCGGGCATGGAAAGTCACCTGCGCCTCGCATTCGGCGCGTTCTTCGCCGGCAGCGCGTTCATCGCGGCACTGGCCATCGTCGCGTTGAGCCGCCTGCCCGAATTGCCGCTGCGACAGAGCTCGGGCAACGAAGCCACTGCGATCGAGTAGCGCCACCGGCACAAATCGTTTCTCGCACCCGGCACACGGCACCCGCCTCCGGGATCTGGCGACGGGCACGAGCGCGACTTGGCGGCGGCGAACGGCCGCGCGGCGGTCATGGCGAGCCCGCCCGCGCGAATGTGATTTGTCCGCGGATCGGTCGGACGCAATGTGAAAGTCGCTCGACTCGGTTGCGTTGCACAGTAAGCGCTCCCTCAGCCCACAGGAAGAGACGCTCACGATGTTCTTGTCGCCCGCCTCCATGTCCCCTTCCAGCACGTCCGGCCCCGCTGCGGCCAGCCCCGCTTCGGCCCCGTCCGAAGCCGGCAGCCGCGCGTGCACCACGCCCCGGTCGCCGTTCGTGAAGGACTTCCATGCGCTCGCGCACGGCGCGTGCGCGAACGACGGGCCCATGACGGCACCCGGGAGTGCAGCGCCGGGACTGATGCTCCCGCCGAAGGCGGTGCGCGTCATCAAACGTCGCAACGCCATCGACCTGGGCGACGGCGCGCCCGGGTTCGCGCCGGCATTGAAGCGAGGACTGTCGTCACCCCACGCGCCCCACGCCCGCCATGTGCCACACGGGACACACATGACGCCCGGTACCGCCTCGCTCCACGGCAACCCGTCGCTCGAACTCACACTCGCCAAGCTGTCCGACACCGAGGCGGCCCCCGAGGCGCGCGCCGCCGTCTCCCACTTCCTGCGCACCGCGGACTACCCGGCCGCGCGCGACGTGCTCGAAGGCCTGATCCGCAGGCATGCCGAGCAACAGGCGACGCACGGCTGGCTGCAAGGCTTCGAATCCCTGTATGCGCTGGCGCTGGACTTCGAACCGCGCATGATTACCGCGGCCAGCCATGGCCTGCTCAGGCAAAGCGGCGACAGCGTCGCGCTGGCGACCGACCTGGCAATGGCGAGCGTGAGCGAGCGGTTTCTCGGACTGCTGGCCACACGGCTTGCCCACCTGCGGCAACTGCCACACACGGCAAGGTCGCGCGAGTGGCGACACATCCACGATGGCGTGGGGCGGTGTGGCGAACTCGTCGGCTCCGCCTCAGTGACCGCGCTCGCCCATGCGATCGAGAGTCTGCCCGAGCAGGACCGCGCCGATGCCTGCCTGAGGATCGCCAACGATATCTCGCATCTCGCCGGGCTCTGCGACAGTCGCGAACTGGTGAGCGCGCTCCTGCGCCACGCGCCCGCGAGCGCCCGCCACGAGGTGACGAACGCTGTCATCGACGGTGCGCTCGAGTCGGACAACGCCGGCACCCTCACCTCGGCGCTTACGGCGATCTACGAGAACCTGCAAATGCTGCATGCCGTCGATGCGTCGGCGCTCATGCAGCGCATGGCGGACATCGCGGCGTTGCAGGACAGCTACGACGACCTGGACCTCGCCTATGCCGATTGCATCGCATTGCTGAGCGGATTGCGCCGGGCCAGTGAGGGCGACCCTCGCGTCTATGCGCGACCGCCGCTCGACGACCTCCTCGCCGCCACCTTCGCCATGTACTACCAGTTCACCTTCGGCCGCGGCGCGTCGGGCGCACTGCCGGTGTTGCCCGCGTCGTCAGCGTCGTCCGCGTCATCAGCCGTCGGCTGATCCAACGGAAGACCGCCTCGCGCATAAGAAAACACCCGCATTGCGCGGGTGTTTCAATCGCGATGGCGCGTTTGCCGCCACACGTTTCGCTCAGGCGGTCGCGCACGCGCGATAGTGGCGGTTGGCCTGCTCCATTTGGCCCAGGCCTTCGAAGAGCTGTGCCAGCGCCAGATGCACACGTTGCTGCAAATGACGATCGTCGGTGTAACGCAGCGCCCCCTCCAGGAACGTCTGCGCCTTGCCCCACAGACGCTGGTGCTGACACAGCTTGCCCAGCGCATAGAGCAGGTCGGGATCGTTCGGATGACGTTGCTGCCAGGCTTCCGCCTTCTGGATCAGCGGCAACGCGTCGCCGCCCGCGCACTCGGCGTAGCGTCGCAGCAGTCGCGCATCCCAGTGCTCGGCGAGCGCGGCCTCGACGATGTCGCGCGCCTCGCGTGGGCGATCGAGCGCGACGAGCAATTCCGCCGCCACGTCCGCGATGCGCGACGACGTCCGTGCATCGGCCGGCAGCTCCTGCCAGCACTTGAGCAGCGCGTCCGCGTCGTGACGGTGATCGCGCAGAATGCCTTCGCTGGCCGTTTGCTTGAGCTTGGCGGCGAGCGCCGGATGCAGCGCCTCGCGCTTTTCCAGCATCTTGAGCAGGCCCAGCACTTCGGGCCAGTGCTTCAGATGCTGATGCGCACGCAGCGCAACCAGTTGCGCCTGCATGCGGCGAGCGCCCTGCGCACGCATTTCCGTGAGCGCATCGAGGGCTCCTTGCGCATCGCGAGCGTCCACGCGCAGTTCCGCCGTCTGCAACAGACGCGCTTCTTCCAGATTGGCGCCCTGCGCCTCGTCCAGCCAGGCATCGCGACGCGCGAACTCGCGCATGCGGTGCGCCGCGCGGGCGCCGATGATCGCGGCCACGCCGCGATTGTCGTCCTGCTCGGCAGCCTCGCGCGCGGCTTTCTCGGCACGTGTGTAGCGTCCGGCGAAGAGGTTTGCGACGGCGTCGCGCAACGCGATGTTGGCGCGGCGGCTGCGCTGGCGATTGCGGTACGCAGCCACCCGCTCCGGCATCTTGTAAATGTTGCGCAGCACGCGAATGATGACGTACAGCGCCACGAACAACGCCAGCATCGCCAGCACGAACAGGTTCAGCGATACGTCCACCCGGTACGGCGGCACCAGCATCACCACCTGGCCATGATTGAACGTGGCCAGCACGGCAAAACCGGCCGCTACCGCGAACAGGAGCGTCAACCAGATCAGTCCTCGCATGCCCGGCTCCTTACGGCTTGTCCTTGACGTCCTTGACCTGACCGATGGCGGTCAGGCTGGCGTCAAGGGTCGGCAGTTCGATCGTGCGGGCGCCCGCATCGATCTGGTCGAGCAGCGTCTTGACCGCGGCAATGCGCCGCGACTTGCCGTCGAAGTACTTGTCGAGCGCGGCCTGCGCCACCACCACGTCGCCATGCACGGCCGACGCATTGCGCGCGAGCAGCGCCAGGCGCGCATTGAGCAGCCGCAGCTTGAGGTTCGCCCGCAGGAAGGCGCCTTGCTCCGGCGCCACGAGCATCACATCCGGGTCGTCCAGGCGGCGCACCTGCACCAGTTGCTTCAGGCTGCCGAGCATCTCGGACGACAGGCGGTGCCACGTGGCGACCCAGCCGGTCTCCCCCGCCCCGGCGGGGCCGCTGGCGTCCGCCTTCGGTGCGACGCGCTGCTCCTCGGCCTGCAACGGCAGCGTGTCGATCATGGCGATGGCCTGATCGAGTTTGCCGGTCAGTTGCGGCAGATCGGCGGCCGGCACGGCCTTGAGGCGGTCGATGTCCTTCTTGAGCGCGTCGCGCACGCCGGCGAGCTGCGGCGCGCCGGTGCGGGCCAGACGTGCATCCGCCCCTTCCAGCGCGATGAGCGCACCACGCACGTTGCCGGTGAGCTGCAACTGTTGGTTGGCGCTCGTGACGATTTGCTCGGTCTCGGCGAGCACCCATTCGTCGCGGTTGTGCGCGAGCTCCTGGTAGAGCTGCTCGAGCGCGGCCTGCTGGCTGCGCGAATCGGCCACACGCCCTTCGAGGGCCGTGAGCCGGTTCTGCAAGTCACGCTGGTTGTCGAGCGCCTGCGCCGTGCGCACCTGCGCCTGCATCACCTGCGCGTCGCCCGCCTGCTGCCGGCGCGCCATTTCCTGCTGCACGCGGTCGAGCTTCTGGTTGAGCGACCAGCCGCCAATGCCGGCCCCGGCCGACACGAGCACGAAAAGCAGCCACGGTAGCGCCGCCCCCGTGCCACGACGCTTGTGCGGCGGTTCGGGCGGTTGCCACGCCGGCGCGGCGCCCGCCGTACCGTAGGTCGCACCGCCCGACGCGGGGCTCGCGGTGCTGTTCGACGCCGCCGCGCCGCTCGGCGCCGACGGGTTTTGGGAAGACTCGGGAACGCGATTATCTGTCGTCATGCTTGACTTGAATGGGATCCGCCCATGTTTTGAGTGCCGCCAGCAAGTTCTCGTCGCCGGGCGCGCACTGCGTAATCCTATCAAACCCCGCTGCCCGCGCGGCATCTGCGATGCGCGCATGCGACGTCAAACACGGTGTCGCAAGGATTTGGGCAAGCACTTGCGGGGTGCCCGGCGTGTGCACGCCGTCACGCGTACCGTACCGCGCCGCGAGCAGCGTGGCCAGATGCCGCACCGCTTCGGAGCTCGTGAGCACCCATACGCACGGCCCCGGCAACGCCATCCGGGCTTCGAGCGCCGCCCAGGCGAGCGCGTCGGGTTGTGGCGCGCGCCGCGTGTAGGCGCTCACGATATCGACCTGCGCGCCGTGCGCGCGCAACGTCTCGGCAAGCAATTCCCGTCCGCCGTCGCCACGCACCAGCAGCACCCGACGCCCGGCCAGTGCCGCGAGGTCGATCTGTTCGAGCAACGCCTCTGAATCGAAACGCGCCGCGGGCCCGCCTGGCGGCACGATCACACGGTGCCGGGGCGGCGCGATGCCCGCCTCGGCAAGCGCCTGCGCACTGCCCGGCCCCACCACCGCCACCGGCAACGCCCGCGGCCACAGGTCGCCGGCACGGGCGTCGGCCGTGTCTCGATTATCGCGAGAATGCAGATGGACGAATCGCGCCAATGCGTGCGCCACGGCATTGGGTGATACAAACACGGTGAGCGCGTAGGACGGCAGCGACCGCAGTGCGCGATCGAGCGCCGAGAGCGCGGCCGCGTCCGTCTGGGCAGCGATGTGCAGCAGCGGAAACGCCAGCGTGTCGATCCCTTCGATGTTCAACGCCCTGGCGAAGCCGTCCGCCTGACCGTCGGGACGCGTGAGAATCGCGCACAGCGCGCCTGTCGCGCCGGACACGCGGGTCCCGGCCGCGACGGGAGGCATTGCCGGTGCGCGCGAGCTCAAACGGGGGAGTCCTTCGGGTCGGACGGCGGCACCAACGCCAGTCCACCCGCATCGATCAGTTCCTGCGCCACTTGCCGGCCGAGCGCCTCGGCAGCGGCCACGTCGCCTTCGGCAACGTTCGCGGCGCCTTGCGCGCGCAGCACCGTGGCGCCGTCGGTCGACGCGATGAACGCGCGCAGCGCCAGGTCGCCCTGCGCGGTGAATTCGGCGAACGCGCCAAGCGGCACCTGGCACGAGCCGCCCAAGGCCCGCGACACGGCGCGCTCCGCGCTCACGGCCAGCGTGGTGCGGGCGTGGTGCAGCGGCGCAAGCCATTGCAGGATGTCCGGGCGTCCGGCCCGCACTTCGATGCCGAGCGCACCCTGACCGGCCGCGGGCAGGCTCGCCGTGGTGGGAATGACCGCGCGGATGCGCGCCCCGAGGCCGAGCCGCTTGAGGCCCGCCGCCGCAAGGATGATCGCGGCGAAATCGCCGCGGTCGAGCTTGCCCAGGCGCGTGTCGAGGTTGCCGCGCAACGGTGCGACCTTGAGGTGCGGATAGCGGGCGCGCAGACTCACTTCGCGGCGCAGGCTCGAGGTGCCGACCACGGCCCCGGCGGGCAATGCGTCGAGGCTGTCGTAGTCGTTGCTCACGAAGGCATCGCACGGATCTTCGCGATCGAGCACCGCGGCAAGGGCGAAGCCTTCGGGCAACTGCATCGGCACGTCCTTGAGCGAATGCACCGCGAGATCGGCGCGGCCGTCGGCCAGGGCGAGTTCGAGTTCCTTCACGAACAGCCCCTTGCCGCCGACCTTCGCGAGCGAACGGTCGAGAATTTGATCGCCTCGGGTCGTCATTCCGAGAATACTGACGCGGCACTGCGGATATAATTTGTGCAGCGCGTCACGCACGTGTTCGGCTTGCCACATGGCGAGGCGACTCTCGCGCGATGCGATCACCAGGGTTTCAGGAGCAGCGAAGTTCATTCAGCAACCGCGTGAATACCAAAAGAAAAAATGGTAACACGCTTGACCGGCCCCAACGGCCGGTCTCGAGAGGAGCGACATGAAGAGCAGCGCAAAGGCAAAAGCCCCGCGAGAGGGCCTCGCCAAGTCGGTCGGCAACACTCCCCCCGCGAAGGCAGCAGCCGCGGCACCATCCACTCCCCGCCCGGCAAAACGCGTGCCGGACGCCGCCGCGGCACCGAAGACCCGCCGTTCGCGCGAAGACAAGGACGCCCCGCTGCGCGAGGACATTCGCTTCCTCGGCCGCCTGCTCGGCGACGTCCTGCGCGAGCAGCAGGGCAGCGATGCGTTCGATCTCGTCGAAACCATCCGCCAGAATGCCGTGCGCTTTCACCGCGAGGGCGATCGCGGTGCCGCGAAGGCGCTCGACACGCTGCTCAACGGCCTGACCAATGAACAGGCGATCCAGGTGGTGCGTGCGTTCAGCTACTTTTCGCATCTGGCGAACATCGCCGAGGACCGGCATCACAACCGCCGCCGCCGCGTGCACGCGCTCGCGGGCAGCCGCGCCCAGCCGGGCACGATTCGCGCCGCGCTGCAAAGCCTGAAGGACGCCGGTCGCGCCGATCCCGCCACGCTCCAGGCCTTCTTCGCCAGCGCGCTCATCGTGCCGGTGCTGACCGCCCACCCGACGGAAGTCCAGCGCAAGAGCATTCTCGACGCGGAGCGCGAGGTCGCCCGCCTGCTCGAACATCGCGACGACGCGCTCACCGAGCGCGAATCCTCGCGCAACACCGAGTCGATGCGTGCCTACGTGACCACGCTCTGGCAGACGCGCATGCTGCGCAGCTCGCGCCTGACGGTGGCCGACGAAATCGAGAACGCGCTGTCGTATTACCGCAGCACGTTCCTGTCCGAAATTCCCGCGCTGTACGACGATGTGGCCGCCGAGCTGCACGACGCCGTGCCCAGCGTGCGCGCCGAAGGTCTCGGACGTTTCCTGCAAATGGGGAGCTGGATCGGCGGCGATCGCGACGGCAACCCGAACGTGACCGCCCAGACCCTGCAACTGGCCATCACGCGCCAGGCCACGGAAATCTTCGCGCACTACCTCGAAGAAGTGCACTTGCTGGGCGCGGAACTCTCCGTCTCGCAGCTGCTCGCCGGCGCCAGCGACGCGCTGCTCACCCTGGCGCGCCGCTCGCCCGACGACTCGCCGCACCGCACCGACGAGCCCTATCGCCGTGCGCTGATCGGCGTGTATGCGCGCCTGGCCGCGACCGCGCGCGAGTGGGTCGGCCACGTGCCGCATCGCGGCGCGGTCGGCGACGCAAGCCCATATCTCGACGCCAGCGAATTCATCTCCGATCTGAACACGGTCGTCGCGTCGCTCGTGGCGCATCACGGCAGCGCATTGATTTCGCAACGCCTCGGCCCACTGGTGCGCGCCGCCGAGGTGTTCGGCTTCCATCTCGCGAGCATCGACCTGCGCCAAAGCTCCGACGTGCACGAAGCCGTGATTGCCGAGCTATTCGCCAAGGCGGGCGTCGAAGCGAACTACGCGAAACTCGACGAAGCGGCCAAGCTTGCGCTGCTGTTGCGCGAACTGCGCGAGCCGCGTGCGCTCTTCTCGCCGTATCTCGACTACTCGCAACGCACGCGCGACGAGCTGGCCGTATTCGCCGCCGCACGTGAGATTCGCGCCCGCTTCGGCGCGCGCGCGGTGCGCAACTACATCATTTCGCACACGGAAACCGTGAGCGATCTGGTCGAAGTCATGCTGCTGCAAAAGGAGACGGGCCTGTTTCAGGGCGCGCTGGGCGGCAAGGGCGCGAAGGGCGTCGAGCCGAAGGTCGGCGCCATGGTCATTCCGCTGTTCGAGACGATCGCCGACCTGCGCAATGCGCCGGTCATCATGCGCGAGTTCTTCGACATTCCCGGCATGTCCGAGGTCGTGGTGCAGCAAGGCGGCGAGCAGGAAGTCATGCTCGGCTATTCCGACAGCAACAAGGACGGCGGCTTCCTCACCTCGAACTGGGAGTTGTACAAGGCCGAACTCGCGCTGGTGCGACTGTTCGAGGAGAAAGGCATCCGCCTGCGCCTGTTCCACGGCCGGGGCGGCACCGTCGGACGCGGCGGCGGCCCGACCTATCAGGCCATCCTCTCGCAACCGCCGGGCACCGTGAACGGACAGATTCGCCTGACCGAACAGGGCGAGATCATCGCGAGCAAGTTCGCCAATCCGGAAATCGGACGGCGCAATCTCGAGACGATCGTGGCCGCCACGCTTGAAGCCACGCTGCTGCCGAGCCGCAACCAGCCGCCGCGACTGGCCGCATACGAGCAGGTCATGCAGGCACTGTCGGACACGGCATTTGCCGCGTATCGCGACCTCGTCTATGAAACGCCGGGCTTCACCGACTATTTCTTCTCGGCCACGCCGATCGCGGAAATCGCCGAGCTCAACATCGGGTCGCGCCCCGCTTCGCGCAAGTTCTCCGACCCCAAGAACCGCCGCATCGAGGACCTTCGCGCCATTCCATGGGGCTTCTCGTGGGGGCAATGCCGCTTGCTGCTCACCGGTTGGTACGGTTTCGGCAGCGCGGTGAGCGCGTATCTGGACGACGGCGACGCCGCCGGCCGGGACAAGCGCCTCGACACGCTGCGTCAGATGGTCAAGCGCTGGCCGTTCTTCGCGAATCTGCTCTCGAACATGGACATGGTGCTCGCCAAGACCGACCTGGCCGTGGCCTCGCGTTACGCCGAGCTGGTACCGGACGAAAAACTGCGCAAGCGCGTGTTCAGCCGCATCGTGGCCGAATGGCAGGGCACGACGCAGGCGCTCGCGCTGATCACCGGCCATGATGAGCGCCTGGCCGACAACCCGCTGCTCGCACGCTCGATCAAGAATCGCTTCCCGTACCTCGATCCGCTCAATCACTTGCAGGTCGAGTTGCTGCGGCGCCACCGCGCGGGTGAGTCGGACGAACGCGCGCGGCGCGGCATCCACCTGTCCATCAACGGGATCGCGGCCGGTCTGCGCAACACCGGCTGACGCAGCGCAGACGCCGGGAGACGACGATCGAAAAACGTCGCCTCCCGGCCGATTCCCGGACATCTCCGAGCCCTCTTGGGAATCCACCCAACGACAAATCGACCGTTGGGAAGGTATATTTCGACGAATTCGACCAGATGGCTGCCCCGGGGGACCTCTCCATCATGCACTCCGATTCGACTGCGCCAGCGGCGCGCCACATCCCGACCCAGCGATCGCGGCGCACGGCTGCGGCCGTTGCCCTGTCACTTTGCCTGTTCGGCGCGACAGCCTCCGCCATGACCGGAACCCGTGCCGTCAGCGCGACGGCCGACACGGCTGCGACGACGATGCGCCGCGACGCAGGCAACCCGCGCGTCGCTTCGGCACTGTCGGCAACGGCGGCGTCCTCCCCGATGAATCCGACGCCCGCGTCCCCCTTCACCCATGCCGCGCCGCATGGCGTGCGCGGTTTCGCCGTGCGGCTGGTTTCGCAAGCGCTCGCCACGTCGTCGTCGGACGGCCCCGCCAGCCGGCGTCAGATCATCGATCCGGTACTCGATCCACTCATGAACGGCATTCTCGAGCGCCTGGCGATCGGCGAGGCGGTCGCGCGCACCAAGTTCGCCTCCGGCAAACCGGTGCAGGACCCGCCGCGCGAGCAGGCGCTGCTCGACAACGTGGGCGAACGGGCCGCGCAGTTCGGACTGACGTCCGCACAGGCGCGCACCTTCTTCCGCCTGCAGATCGAAGCCGGCAAGCTGTTGCAGACGGCCCTGCTCGCGCGCTGGAAGCGTGACGGACAGGCGCCGGGCGAGCCGGTCGACCTCAACACACGACTGCGCCCCGCGCTTGACCGGCTGGGCACTTCGCTGATGCACGATCTCGGCCGACTGTGCTCGCTCCCTGACGATGCGACGCGCATGGCGCGCATTCATCAGGCGCGCGAGCGAATCGCAAAGGCGGCAAGGCTCGAAGCGCTGCAACGCGCGGCATTCGACGAAGCGACCTCCGGACTGTGCCTGTCGGCGCCGCCGCGTGTCTGGACACTGTCGTCCGTGCAGTAACACCCGACACGGGGCCCGGCGCCGGGCGTGTCGTGGCGCGCCCGCCGGGGCTGTATAATTGCGGTTTTCCGTGCATCGCCACGGTTCGCGTCAGTTCGCTTCAATCCGCCCTGGTGGGCCTCGATCAGCCACGCTACGACAATGACCTCCCAACTCCACAAGAAAGGCGAAGCCTGGTCGGCTCGCTTTTCCGAACCCGTTTCCGAACTCGTCAAGCGCTATACCGCGTCGGTGTTCTTCGACAAGCGCATGGCGCTGTTCGACATCGACGGGTCGCTCGCCCATGCCGACATGCTGGCCGCGCAAGGCATCATCAGTGCGCAGGATCTGGCGGACATTCAACGCGGCATGGCGCAGATTCGCGGCGAGATCGAGCGCGGCGAGTTCGAGTGGCAACTGGACCTCGAAGACGTTCATCTGAACATCGAGGCGCGCCTGACCGCCCTCATCGGCGATGCCGGCAAGCGTCTGCACACCGGACGTTCGCGCAACGACCAGGTCGCGACCGACATCCGCCTGTGGCTGCGCAGCGAAATCGACCGTATCGGCGAGCATCTCGGCGACCTGCGCCGCGCCCTGCTCGATCTCGCTGAACAGCACAGCGCCACCATCCTTCCGGGATTCACCCACCTGCAGGTGGCCCAGCCCGTGACGTTCGGCCACCATCTCATGGCCTACTTCGAGATGTTCAGCCGCGACGCCGAACGCATGCTCGACGTGCGCCGCCGCGTGAACCGCCTGCCGCTGGGCGCCGCGGCGCTGGCCGGCACGAGCTACCCCATCGATCGCGAACGGGTCGCTGCCACGCTGGGCTTCGAAGAGGTTTGCACGAACTCGCTCGACGCGGTGTCGGATCGCGACTTCGCCATTGAATTCACCGCCGCGGCCGCGCTCGTGATGACCCACGTCTCGCGCTTCTCGGAAGAACTGGTGCTGTGGATGAGCCCGCGCGTGGGCTTCATCGATCTGGCGGACCGCTTCTGCACGGGCAGCTCGATCATGCCCCAGAAGAAAAACCCGGACGTGCCGGAACTCGCACGCGGCAAGACCGGACGTGTCAATGGCCACCTGATCGGCCTGCTCACCCTGATGAAGGGTCAGCCGCTCGCCTACAACAAGGACAATCAGGAAGACAAGGAGCCGCTGTTCGATACGGTCGACACCGTGATCGACACGCTGCGCATCTTTGCGGACATGGTGCCGGGCATCAAGGTGCGCGAAGCCAACATGCGCAACGCCGCGTTGCAGGGCTTCTCGACGGCCACCGATCTCGCCGACTACCTCGTGAAGAAGGGGCTGCCTTTCCGCGACGCGCACGAAATCGTGGCGCATGCCGTGAAGATCTGCTCGGACCGCGACATCGATCTGGCCGACCTGTCGCTCGCGGAGCTCCAGAAATTTTCGCCGCTGGTCGGCGACGATGTTTTCGACTACCTCACGCTCGAAGGCTCGGTCGCCAGCCGCAATCACATCGGCGGCACGGCGCCCGCGCAAGTGGAGCGCGCCATTGCGGCAGCCCGCGCGAAGCTCGCGAAGTAAGCTCGCGAAGTAAGCTCGCGAAGTAAGCTCGCGAAGTAAGCTCGCGACGTCAGCTCGGCGTCATCAGCAAAAATGCCACCCCGTGAACTGACGGGTGGCATTTTTTTGGGCTGACGCTTGAAATCGATGTGGCCCCCCCCCCCGCGATACGCCGGAGATGGGCTTCCGGGCGGTGCGCGTACGCAGACGCACGGTCGCGTCGCTCAGAAGATTGGCAGTGACAGGAAGCCCTTGATGATGAGCGCATTCAGAATGTCGATAAAGAACGCACCGACCATCGGCACGATCAGAAATGCCAGATGCGACGGCCCGAAGCGCTCCGTGACGGCCTGCATGTTGGCGATCGCGGTGGGCGTCGCCCCGAGCCCGAAGCCGCAATGGCCCGCGGCGAGCACCGCAGCGTCGTAATTGCGCCCCATTACGCGGAACGTAACGAAAATCGCATAACTCGCCATCGCGATCGCCTGCACCACCAGAATCACGACCATCGGCAGCGCCAGCGTCGAGAGATCCCAGAGCCGCAGGGCCATGAGGGCCATCGCCAGAAACAGCGACAGGCTCACGTTGCCCAACACCGACAGCGAGCGCTCGAACACCTCGTAGCCGACCAGCGCCAGCAGATTGCGCACGACCACCCCGGTAAACAGAACGCATACGAACGTGGGCAACTCGAGCGCCGTGCCCGATAGCCAGCGGGCGATCACCTCGCCCCCCAGCAAGCAGATGGCAATCATGGCGACGGTCTCGATGAGCGCCTGCGCGGTGATCAGCCGCACGGTATGAGGCTGCTCGAATCCCTCCGGCACGTCCCCCTGTCCCCCCTGCCCCCCCTGCGCGCCGGGCACCCGGTTGCCCAGGCGCCCAACCAGATAGCGTGCCACGGGTCCGCCAAGCAGCCCGCCCAGCACGAGGCCGAACGTGGCACAGGCCATCGCGATCTCCAACGCGGACTGCACACCGTATCGCGACGTGAGCGCCTCGCCCCAGGCCGCCCCGGTGCCATGCCCGCCCGCCAGGGTGATCGATCCGCCCAACAGGCCAACCCCCGGCGGCAGCCCCATCGCCATCGCAAGCCCCACGCCGATGGCGTTCTGCATCACGAGC
Organism: Pandoraea sp. E26; assembly: GCF_000681415.1. Classification (NCBI taxonomy): domain Bacteria; kingdom Pseudomonadati; phylum Pseudomonadota; class Betaproteobacteria; order Burkholderiales; family Burkholderiaceae; genus Pandoraea; species Pandoraea sp. E26. The sequence continues at coordinate 36,890 of NZ_AYXJ01000007.1, read as the reverse complement.
ATGCCCGCCACGATCCCGAGGAACAGCACCAGCCGCCTGCCCCCCGCCTTCAGGCTCGACAGATTGGCCGAGAGGCCGATGGTCGCGAAGAACGCCAGCATCAGCGGCCCTTGCAGCGTCGTGTCGAACTTCAACTCGAAATGCCCGAACTCACGCAAGCCAAGCGTGCCGAGCGCCACCAGCAACCCTGCAGCCACCGGCTCCGGAATGCTATACGTGCGCAACGGCCCGATCCACTCCACCAGCTTGCGGCCCAGCAGCAGCACCAGCGTGGCACACACCAACGTGCCGTACGTGCTGAACACCCATTCCCCGGTGACGTCCATGACCTCTCCTGCGCGAAAAATGCGACGAGTTTAGCAATCCGAGTGTTTCGGAATGATGGGAAATATCTTAAATGGGAGCAAGTCGAGCGAATCCACCAATCGATGACAATCCCCCGCTCCGCAACAACTTACGACGATTTCGCGCATATTCACAGCGAGTTGACGAAGATTGCATCGTTACCATAGAACCGTGGCGTGGCCCATGGGCGATACATGTAATCCATTGCGAGCAAACCGGCGTATATGGCACGCGCAACGTGGCGCGCGCAAAGCAAAACGGCCCCGTGCTTTTCGCACGGGGCCGTTTCCGCCTCGACGGCGGCGTCGCCTTCAATCGATTCGCCGCGGTCTTGCGGCTTCTTGGCGCTTCTTGGCGCTTCTTGGCGCTTCTTGGCGCTTCTTACCGCTTACTGGCGCACGCAATCCACGAAGTACTCGGGGCGTCCGTCCACCTCCTCCACGACGAGCCCGTGGATGTCGGTATGGAACCCCGGGAAACGCTCGTTGAAGTCGCGCGCGAATCGCAGATATTCGATGATGGCGGCGTTGAAGCGCTCGCCCGGAATCAGCAGCGGAATCCCCGGCGGATAGGGCGTGAGCAGCACGCTCGTCACACGCCCTTCGAGTTCGTCGATCGGCACCCGGTCGATCTGGCGATGCGCCAGCTTCGAGAACGCGTCGGTCGGCTTCATTGCCGGCTGCATGTCCGAGAGGTACATCTCGGTGGTCACGCGGGCCACGTCGTTGGCCTTGTACACGCTATGGATCTGATCGCACAGATCGCGCAGGCCGATACGCTCGTAACGCGGGAACTGCGCCACGAACTCCGGCAGCACCCGCCACAGCGGACGGTTGTGATCATAGTCGTCCTTGAACTGCTGGAGTTCGGTCACCATCGAGTTCCAGCGGCCCTTCGTAATGCCGATGGTGAACATGATGAAGAACGAATACAAGCCGGTCTTCTCAACGATGATCCCGTGCTCGGCCAGGTACTTGGTGACGATGGCCGCCGGAATGCCGCTCTCGCCGAACTCGCCGTCCACGTCCAGCCCCGGCGTGATGATCGTCGCCTTGATCGGGTCGAGCATGTTGAAACCGTCGGCCAGATCGCCGAAGCCGTGCCAGCGGTCGTTCGCGCGCAGCACCCAGTCGTCGCGCTGGATCGTCCCCTCGTCGCCCAGGTTCTCCGGACCCCAGACCGAGAACCACCACGAGTCGCCATACTCCGAGGCGACCTTGCGCATGGCGCGGCGGAAGTCGAGCGCCTCGACGATCGATTCCTCGACCAGCGCCGTGCCGCCCGGCGGCTCCATCATGGCCGCGGCCACGTCGCACGACGCGATGATCGCGTATTGCGGCGAGGTCGACGTATGCATCAGGTATGCCTCGTTGAAGCGATACGTGTCGAACGTGCGGGCCTCCGAGTCCTGCACCACGATCTGCGAAGCCTGCGAAATGCCGGCGAGCAGCTTGTGCGTCGAGTGCGTGGCATAGACGGTCGCTTCCGACGAGCGTGGGCGGCCTTCGCCGATCGCATGCATGTCGCGATAGAACTCGTGAAACGCCGCGTGCGGCAACCAGGCCTCGTCGAAATGCAGCGTGTCGATGTTGTTGCCGAGCAGTTCCTTGATCATTTCGACGTTGTAGATCACGCCGTCATACGTGCTCTGCGTGATCGTCAAAATACGCGGCTTGGCGTTCGGATCGCGCTCCAGCACTTCGCGCGCGAACGGGTTCGCCTCGATCTTTGCGCGAATGACTTCCGGCTCGAACTCCGACTTCGGAATCGGTCCGATGATGCCGAGGTGGTTGCGCGTGGGCGTGAGGAACACCGGCACGGCCCCCGTCATGGTGATCGCGTGCAGGATCGACTTGTGGCAGTTGCGGTCGACGACGACGATGTCGCCGGGCGCCACCGTGGCATGCCACACGATCTTGTTGGAGGTCGACGTACCGTTCGTGACGAAGAACAGATGGTCGGCATTGAAAATCCGCGCCGCATTGCGCTCCGACGCGCCCACCGGGCCGTTGTGATCGAGCAGTTGGCCGAGTTCTTCCACGGCGTTGCAGACGTCCGCGCGGAGCATGTTCTCGCCAAAGAACTGGTGGAACATCTGGCCCACCGGGCTCTTCAGGAACGCCACGCCGCCCGAGTGCCCCGGGCAGTGCCACGAGTACGAACCATCGGCGGCGTAATGCGTGAGCGAGCGGAAGAACGGCGGCGGCAGCGAGTCGAGGTACGACCTGGCTTCACGGATGATGTGACGCGCCACGAACTCCGGCGTGTCTTCGAACATATGAATGAAGCCGTGCAGCTCACGCAGGATGTCGTTCGGAATGTGGCGCGAGGTGCGCGTCTCGCCGTACAGGAAAATCGGAATATCCGGGTTGCGGCGGCGCACTTCCTGCACGAAGGCACGCAGGTTGATGATGGCCAGCGCCAGTTCGCCCTCGCCTTCGCCGCCCGCTTCACTCGAGAAAGTGCCGAACTCGTCGTCGTCGATGGACAGGATGAAGCTCGAGGCGCGGCTTGCCTGCTGCGCGAACGAGGTCAGGTCACCGTAGCTCGTGAGGCCGTTGACTTCCATGCCCTCGGCTTCGATGGCTTCCGCCAAGGAGCGAATCCCGGATCCGGAAATGTTCTCGGAGCGGAAGTCCTCGTCGATGATGACGATCGGAAAACGGAATTTCATTGGCGTTCCTTCGACAAAAGAACGAGCCACGGTCCGACACGGCCGTGGCTCTGGGGCATTGCGATTCGGGAGAGGCTCACCGGTGGCGAGATCTTGTCAGGCTAGGTCTTCGGCAGCGTGACGCCACGCTGTCCCTGGTACTTGCCGCCCCGATCCTTGTACGACGTCTCGCAGACCTCGTCGGACTCGAAAAACAGCACCTGCGCCACGCCTTCGTTGGCGTAGATCTTCGCCGGCAGCGGCGTGGTGTTCGAGAATTCCAGCGTCACGTAGCCCTCCCATTCGGGTTCGAACGGCGTCACGTTCACGATGATGCCGCAGCGGGCGTACGTCGACTTGCCCAGGCACACCGTGAGCACATTGCGCGGAATGCGGAAGTATTCGACGGTGCGTGCGAGCGCGAACGAGTTCGGCGGGATGATGCAGACATCGCTCGAGACGTCGACGAACGACTTCTCGTCGAAATTCTTCGGGTCGACGATGGTCGAGTTGATGTTCGTGAAGATCTTGAATTCAGGCGCGCAACGAATGTCGTAGCCGTAGCTCGACGTACCGTAGCTGACGATCTTTTGCCCGTCCTGGGAATACCGGATCTGCGACGGTTCGAAGGGCTCGATCATGCCGTGCTCTTCGGCCATGCGCCGGATCCACTTGTCGGACTTGATGCTCATGTGTGGGCCTGAATTCGGGGAGTACGTGAAAAAGTGGGCGTATTTTACGCGATTGTTGCGGTGCGGTGAGATTTTCCCCCGCGCCGCGCCGCCCGGGGCGCCCGAGCCCCGGCGGGCGGCCTTTTCGGGCGCCTCAGGTGTTCTGCACCACGATCGACGGGAACTTGCTCGTCATGTCCTTCTGCTTCGACGCGATCTTGACGGCCACCTTGCGCGCGATAGCCTTGTAGAGCTCGGCCACGCGCCCGTCCGGGTCGCCCACCACGCTCGGCATGCCGGCATCGGCGTGCACGCGGATGCTCATCTCCAGCGGCAGCTTGCCCAGCAGGTCGACGTCGAAATCGTGACTCATGCGCTCACCGCCGCCCACGCCAAAAATCGGCTCCTCATGACCGCAGTTCGAGCAGATGTGCAGGCTCATGTTCTCGATCAGACCGAGGATCGGCACGCCGACCTTCTCGAACATCTTGAGCCCCTTGCGGGCGTCGAGCAGCGCCAGGTCCTGCGGCGTCGTCACGATGACCGCGCCGGTGACGGGGACCTTTTGCGCGAGCGTGAGCTGGATGTCGCCCGTGCCAGGCGGCATGTCGACGATCAGATAGTCGAGATCGTGCCAGTTCGTCTGGTTGAGCAGTTGCTCGAGCGCCTGCGTAACCATCGGACCACGCCAGACCATCGGGTTGTCCGGCTCGATCAGAAAACCGATGGAGCTCGCCTGCAGGCCATGGCCGACCATCGGCTCGAGCGTCTTGCCGTCCTTGGATTCCGGCTTACCGTGAATACCGAGCAACGTGGGCAGCGACGGGCCATAGATGTCGGCGTCGAGAATGCCGACATTGGCGCCCTCGGCGGCCAGCGCGAGTGCCAGGTTCACGGCCGTGGTGCTTTTGCCCACGCCGCCCTTGCCCGAAGCGACGGCCACGATGTTCTTGACATTGGGAAGGAGCTTCACCCCGCGCTGCACCGCATGGGCTACGATTTTCTGGCTGATTTCGACGGCCACGCGCTCGACTCCGGGCAACTTGCCGACGGCCTCGGTAATTCGCGCGCGCATGGCGTCGAACTGGCTCTTCGCGGGATAGCCGAACTCGATCTGAATGCCGACGTGGCCATGCTCGGCCGCCACCTGCTTGACATACTTCCCGGCGATCAGGTCGAGCCCCGTGTCGGGGTCGACGATGCCACGCAGCACTTCATTGATTTGGGTGACTTCCATGTGGGTCTCTCGTTCTGTCGAGTCACGCCGGGAGACGCCCGGCATGGCGCTAACAACTTGTAACATCCGTGGCGCACGCTCTCGATTAGGATGCGAGGCGCGCGTGTCATGGGGAACCTGCCGCCGCGGCATTCAGTCCTTGCCCGCGGTCGACACTCAGCGCTATTGTAAAAGACCGCGCGCCCTCAGGTTCAAAACCCCTGCGGTGCGCACGTGCTTCGGCGAAGTGCTCACGCGTGTCTCATCACTGCTAGCTAATCGAGAAGGAGCCTCAAATGAATAAGAACACTCTGCGCGCTTCCGCGCTCGTCCTGGTCTCTGCCGCACTGCTGGCCGGTTGCCAGACGCCGCAGGGCACCAACACGGCGGTCGGCACCGGCGTCGGTGCGGCCGTCGGGGCGGGGCTCGGCAACCTGATCGGCGGCAACACCACCGGGACGCTGATCGGCGCCGCGGTGGGCGCGGCCGCGGGCGGTGCCGCCGGTTACAACTGGCAATCCATCAAGAACACCCTCGGCGGCCACACCGCCGGCACGGGCACCACGATTTCCGAACAGCCGGACGGCTCGCTCAAGGTCGCGGTTCCCAGCGACGTGACGTTCGCCACGGGCAGCGCGGTCATCAACCAGAACTTCCGTAGCGTGCTCGACGACGTCGCCACGTCCCTCAACCAGAATCCGGGCATCACCGCCAACATCGTCGGCCACACCGACAGCACCGGTGGCGACCGCATCAACGTGCCGCTGTCGCAACAGCGTGCCGCCAACGTGGCCCAGTACCTCACGAGCCGCGGCGTTGCCCCCAATCGCCTGAGCGCCACCGGCGTCGCTTCGAGCCAGCCGATCGCTTCGGACGCCACGGCGCAGGGCCGCGCCCAGAACCGTCGCGTGGAAATCCTGCTGCACGCGCCGAACCAGCAAGCGCCGCGCGGCTGATAGGCCGCACCGATCGGGCCCGTCCCGATGTAAGACATGCCCGGTTCGCCGGGCATGTTTCGTTTCGGGGGCACGAATGCCCCCCTCAACCAGGCGCCCAATGTGCACGGAGTGACGTATGGTGCATCGCAGCATCGAAAGTCCGGGCTTCCGTTGAACTATTCCCCATACCTTGGCTCAGACCCTTCGGAAGTGCCTACCGTGGGCGCTTCCATCTCCTCTTTGTTATTGACGTTACGTGTGCCTAGTTATGCCGGAACCTCGTTCCGGCTTTTTTTTGGCCGCTCGCCGCCTGCTGGCGACAGGCCGGCGCCCGCGTCGGTCGCCACCGCCCGGGCCCGCACCACGGCGTCGCGTTGGGCGGCAACCCGCCCCGCCTGCTAGAATCGTCCTTTCCCGGTTCCCTCAACGCACAGTCAATCCTCATGTCCCGTCGCATTCTCGTCACATCCGCCCTGCCGTACGCCAATGGCCAGATTCATATCGGCCACCTGGTGGAGTACATCCAGACCGACATCTGGGTGCGGTTCATGCGGATGCAGGGTCACGAGGTGTACTACGTGGGCGCCGACGACACGCACGGCACGCCGGTCATGCTGCGCGCCGAGAAGGAGGGGCTCACGCCCAGGCAGCTCATCGAGCGCGTCTGGAAGGAGCACAAGCGCGACTTCGACAGCTTCGGCATCTCGTTCGACAACTACTATTCGACGGATTCCGAAGAAAATCGCGAATTGTCCGAAAGCGTCTATCTGGCGCTCAAGGAACAGGGTCTGATTGAAGCGCGCGATATCGAACAGGCGTACGACCCGGTCAAGGAAATGTTCCTGCCGGATCGCTTCATCAAGGGCGAATGTCCGAAGTGCGGCGCCAAGGACCAGTACGGCGACTCGTGCGAGGTCTGCGGCTCGACCTACGCGCCGACCGACCTGCTCAACCCGTATTCGGTGGTCTCGGGCGCCACGCCCGTGCGCAAGACGTCCACGCACTACTTCTTCAAGCTCTCCGACAAGCGCTGCGAGCAGTTCCTGCGCCGGTGGGTCGCCGGCCTGGCACAGCCCGAGGCCGCCAACAAGATGAAGGAATGGCTCGGCGAGGACGGCGAGTCCACGCTCGCCGACTGGGACATCTCGCGCGACGCGCCCTATTTCGGGTTCGAAATTCCCGGCGCCCCGGGCAAGTACTTCTACGTGTGGCTCGACGCGCCGGTGGGCTACTACGCCAGCTTCAAGAACCTGTGCAAGCAGCGCGGGCTGAATTTCGACGAGTGGGTCAAGCCCGGCACCACGACCGAGCAGTACCACTTCATCGGCAAGGACATCCTGTACTTCCACACGCTGTTCTGGCCGGCGATGCTCGAATTCTCGGGACATCGCACGCCGACGAACGTGTTCGCGCACGGTTTCCTGACGGTCGACGGCCAGAAGATGTCGAAGTCGCGCGGCACGTTCATCACGGCGCAGAGCTTCATCGACACGGGCCTCAACCCGGAATGGCTGCGTTACTACATCGGCGCCAAGCTGGGCAGCACGATGGAAGACCTCGATCTCAACCTCGATGACTTCATCGCGCGCGTGAACAGCGATCTGGTCGGCAAGTACGTGAACATTGCGAGCCGCGCCGCGGGTTTCCTCATCAAGCGTTTCGAGGGGCGCGTGTCGCCCGGGGCCATGCAGACGGCCCTGCTCGACCAGATTCGCGCCGCCGCGCCGCAGATCGCCGCGCATTACGAGGCGCGCGAATTCGGCAAGGCACTGCGCCTGGTGATGGAGCAGGCCGACGCCGTGAACGGCTACGTCGACACGGTCAAGCCGTGGGATCTCGCCAAGGACCCGGCACAGGCCGGTGCGCTGCACGAAGCCTGCTCGGTCTGCCTCGAAGCCTTCCGCCTGCTCACGCTTTACCTCAAGCCGGTGCTGCCCACGACCGCCGAGGCCGTGGAGCGCTTTCTGAACATCGCGCCGCAAACGTGGCAGGACGTGAGCCGCCCGCTCACCGCCGAGTCCGCCATCAATGCCTACAAGCACCTGATGACGCGCGTCGAAGGCAAGCAGGTCGAAGCCCTGCTCGCCGCCAATCGCGATTCGCTGCAAGCCGCCACGCCCACCGCGGACACGGCGAATGCCGCGGCTGCGAAGGGCAAGGCGACCAAGGCGGTGGACAAAGTGGAAAAATCCGCTGACGACGGCGTCATCACGATCGACGACTTCGCGAAGATCGACCTGCGCATCGCTCGCATCGTCGACTGCAAGGCGGTCGAGGGCTCCGACAAACTGCTGCAGCTCACGCTCGACGTGGGCGAAGCGCAGACGCGCAACGTTTTCTCCGGCATCAAGTCGGCCTATCCGCAGCCGGAGGCGCTCGTGGGCAAGCTCACCGTCATGGTGGCGAACCTTGCCCCGCGCAAGATGAAGTTCGGCCTGTCCGAAGGCATGGTGCTGGCCGCCTCGGCGGCCGACGAGAAGGCCGAACCAGGCATCTACATCCTGGAGCCGCACGCAGGCGCGAAGCCGGGCATGCGCGTGAAGTAAGCCTCGCGATGCGGCGACCGGGAACGCTTTCCCGGACAAAGCACCCCGAGCGCCGGATTCCCGGCCTCGGGGTGTTTCGTTTCACGCCCGGCGCATGCGGAAATTGAAGTGATCCGTGCGCGTGTCGCCTATCGCAGGTGCTCCACCGGCAATGCCGTCGTGAACTTCACGGTCTCCATCGAGAAGCTCGCGCTGATGTCCTGCAGATCGGCGACGCGGATGAGTTTTTTGTAGAACCGGTCGTAGGCCGCGATATCCGGCAAATAAACCTTGAGCAGATAGTCGATGTCGCCGGCCATGCGATGGATCTCCACGATTTCCGGCAACTCGCGCGCGCCGGCGACGAAGCGCACCATCCAGTCCTCGCTGTGCGTGGCGGCCTTGATGAACACGAACGCCGTGACGCGCAGATCCAGTTGCTGCGGGTCGCACAGCGTGACCTGCCCGGTGATCACCCCGCTCTCGCGCAAACGCTGCACCCGGCGCCAACACGGCGTGGGCGACAGATGCACGGCTTCGGCCAGCTCACCCAGCGAGCGCGAGGCATCGGCTTGCAGATTTTCGAGGATTGCGAGATCGGTTTTGTCCACGATGCCCCTTTGACAGGAAAACTTTTCCAAATCCTACCCGAATACGGGAGAAATTTGAAAGCCTTTACCCCTCAATGGCACGTAGACTTCGAAAACATTCCGAAATCAGGGGACAACATGAAAATCTTCACTCAGCACCCAGCCTCTGTCGGCGAAAACTACCTCCAGCACATGGGTTCCGCGCTGTCGTTCGCGCTACCGCTGCTCGGCGCCTTCCTGGCCTGTCTCGTGCACGCGCTGCTGCCGTTCCTGTTCGAGAAGACAGGCAGCCGGCTGATCGTGCGGCTGCACGAGCGCATGGTGACGAATCGTCATCGGCATGGGCCGCAATCCACATCGCAATCCGGGGCGCAACCGGCGCAGCGCGAGCGGACCACACGGCCCACCCGGTAACGTCGGCAACGTCGGTAACGCCGGTTACTGCGAGGGCGTCGGGTCACGGACGCTCCGAGCCTGGATCGGGTGAGCGCGACGTGACCGTCACCCGGCCGTCGGGACCGAAGTGGGCGTTAAACATGCCCGGCGTGTTCACCCCATCCTCCAGCCAGCGCCAGCTCCATACCGTTTCCTTCTTCAGCGGGTATTGCGCCACGCTGGTCGGCTTGCCGAGCAACCGCCGCACGTCGTCCTGCGTCATGCCGGGCTGCACCTGCTGGAGGTTCTCGGCGGTCAGTGCCTGGATCACGCCGCGCAGCTTGCCGTCGGGCGCGATGTCGACCATGTAGGTCCGCAACCCGCCCGGCGAGCGCGGGTATTCAAGCCGACGCGAGCCGTCATCGTTCTCCCACACGATTTCAGGCTTGCCCATCTGCTCGCGCACCTGCGCCTCGGTCGTTACCCCCGGCGTGAGGTTGCGCAGCAGCATGTCGTCGGGCTTGACGGCATTGAACGTATCGCGCGCCTTTTCCCGCACCTTGTCGATCTGCTGCTGATCGCACCCGAACAGCCCCAGCAGACTTGCGAACAATCCCATGGCGACTCCCCAACGAAGGCCGCGGCGCAGACCCTGCGCCGGGTGGTCCAAACTACGCGACGTTGTCATCGGCATTCCTCCTCCCACATCCGTCAGTCGAAACGACGGTTGAACAACACATCGAAACCCGACAGCGAGCCGGTGCGCAGCACCAGTTGCCAGCGGCGCGAAAGCTGCCACGTGATCTTCACGATACTCGCGGCGCTCGTCAGGCTTTGCTCATAGCCCAGCGCGAAGCTGTCGGAGATCGCCTTGCCGACCTTCACGACCTGCTGGTCGTCGGGCAATCCCGAATCACTGGTGCCGATGCTGAACTCGTCGATCCCGAGATCCTTGATGATGCGCTTGCCGCCAGTCGTGCCGAGCAGCGCCGAGGCGGCGCCCGCCATCGCCTGCCGCTGGCCGAGTCCCGCACCGTCAGGGCCATGGCCGAACATCAGCCACGACAGCTTTTCTTCGTCCGACACGTTCGGCTCCGAGACCAGTGACACGCGAAGCTGCCGCACCGTGCCGGTCACCAGCACACCCGCCGCAACTTCCTGATTGCGGCGCATCGCCTGAATGTAGACGTTGGGATTGTCGAGCGGGCCGACGAAGTTGATCTGGCCGCGCTCGATCGCGAGCTTTCGGTCGAACGCCTCGTAAGTCCCCTCGGCCACGGTGATCGTGCCGGTCGCGCGCATCGGTGTGAGCGGGTCGCTTTGCAGGCGCACGCTGCCGCGCAGCAGCAGATCGGCACCGGCGCCGACAAAGCGGAAATCCCTGCCCAGGTTCAGCGCCAGATCGACGTGCGGCGAGAAGCGACTCGCCGGCTTGTCGCCGATGCGTGCGGCTTCGTCGCGGGCATCGAGCGGCCTGGTACGCGCCTGCGCGCCGCCGCGCACGACAATGACATCGTCGCCCAGCTTCGGCGCACTCGACGGCGGCAATGCGAAACGCGCGCGATCGACGGTGAAATTCCCGGTCACGGACGCCGCATCGCCACTGCCGGTCGCCCGGGCCTCTCCGCTCAGCGACAGTTGTCGGTCGGGCGCGGCGAACAGTTGCAGCTTGTCGGCCACGAGCGCGATGCCCAGCGTCGGCTCGGGCGTGTCGAGCCGAATGTTGCCGCTTGCCCGCGCCGTGCCGCCGCCACCGCCCGTGACCACCACGTCGCGCAGGACGATCTCGTTCGGCGTGAGCGAGACACGCACACGCCCGTCCTTGACGCTCACGCCCGTATCGAACATCTGCACCGCCAGGTCGTCAGCCGTCAGCTCGCCGGTCGGACGGGGCTTGGCGACCGTACCCGCCAGCGCGACTTGCAGGTTGGCCCGTCCCTTGAACGCGAACTGCGCCCCCGCCAAATCTTCGAATCGGGACAGATCGGGAATGGCGAGTGCGATACGGCCGGACAGCGGAGCGTCGTCCGGTAGCGAGGGAATACCGTTTTGCACGTGCAGGCCGGACTTCACGTCGGCGTCGAGCGTGCCCACGAGTGAGGACACTGCCCTGACCCTGGCGTTGGCCGATTGCCCGGACAGGTCGATGCGCGTGCGCAGTTCGGAGATACCGAGCGGCACGCGCGCCCCGACACCGCCCTTCTCCGCCGTCAGGCCGGGGATGCCGGTGACCGTCACGTTGACATGCTCGTTGATGCCGCCCCGGCGCAGGGTCACGTCGCCGCTGCGGCGCACGATCTCGACGAAACCGTCGGCGCGCTGACCGGCTCGCACATCCCACTTGCCATCGAGCACGAGATTGCTCTCCACCGGCATCGGCGCCCCGGTAAAGGACTTCACCACGTTCAGCACCTGGGCAATGTCGAGCGTATCGAGCGCACCCGCGGTCTTCAGTTGACCGTCGCCGTAGTCCAGATGGGTGAGCGCCAGCGTGCCCGCTCCCGTCACCAGACGGGCCGCGCCAAGACGCACTCGGTCGGCGCTCGCTTCGACCTGCCATGGGGCCGAAAGCCTGAGCTTCGGCACGCCGGCGTTCTCCAGCGTCTGAATGGTGCCGCGCCACCCCGGCTTGCCGCCCGTGTTCGTCACCGCGCCCGCCGCATCGACATTCATGTCGAGCGGCGCCTGACGCAGCTTGCCCGCCGCCTTGAGGTGCAGCGTGTGGGCCCCCCGCGTGCCGGCCAGCGCGAGCGACAGGCGGTCCAGTCGCGCGATCTCGCTCGAGAATCCGCGTCCGTCGAGTGTGACGTTGAGCCGGTCGCTCGCCGCGCCGGGCAAGCCGCCGCTCACATCCACCTTACCCGACAGATGTTCGAGCTTTTGCGCACCGAAAACCAGCTTGTCGGCCGACAATGTCGCCACCACCGCCGGACGCTCGATCGTGCCCGAGACCTGCCCGTCGAGTTGCAGGCGCCCCGCGAGGCCGAAACCGAGCTTGTCGAGCGACGGGGCGTCGACGTTGACCGACATCCGGTCGCCAGCCGCGCCGAAACTGCCGCGCAACGCCACCTTGTTGCCGGCCACGAGCAGGTTGGCATCGCTGGGCATGAGCCGCGTGCCCTCGAGTCGCACCGTGCCGGCGCCGCTCATCGGCAAATCGGCGTACACGCTGTCCTGCAACGCGAACTTCAGCGCCAGACCGAACGCCGGGCGCAGCGCGCCCTGCGCATCGAGCTGGCCGGTGACGCTGGCCGTCGGCGTTTTCTGCCCGCGCCTGGGCGGGCCGTAAAGGTCGTACCAGGCCGCCGGATCGAAACGGGAGAGCTTGATCTGTGCGCGATAGGCACCGGTGTCTCCGTTCTCGAGCACACCGGTCGCGGTGACCTTGCCAGCGCCCGCGTCCAGCGACAGCGCGTGGATCGTGGTGCCCTTCGCATCGAGGCCGACATCGGCCAGCACCCGGCGCGCGGCGTCGCGCCAGTCGAGCACGATGCGTTGGCCCGTGGCATCGAGTTTGACATCGAGCGGACCGCCAAGCTTCGTCGCAGGCAACTTGCCGTACAAGGCGCGCAGGTCGAGATCGCGCAGGGTGAAGGCGAAGCCGCCGACCGTGGCTTCGGTCGCCGCTCCCGCTGTCGCACCGGTACCCGATGTAGCCGATGCACCCGATGCACCCGATGCACCCGACGCGCTCGCTGCCTGCGGCGGTGCCGGCGTCGCGGCGCTATCCGAGACGACGGCGGCCACCTTCTCGCGGCGCAGTTCGCCGCTACCTGTCAGCACGGCACGCCCTGCAAGCTTCAGTTCGATGCCGGTGAGCGCCTGACGCGTAGCGTCGAGCAGCACCTGCGTGCGCAGGCTTTCGACCGGCAATGCGCCAGCGTCGATGGCGCCCGGCTTCGCATTGATCACCGACACCGGTCCGAGCACGCGAAAGACCTTCGCGCCAGGTTCGGGACGCAGATCGGCGCGTACCGCGAGGTCCGCCTGCGGTGCCCCCGGCGCGAAATCGTGCGGATTGAGGTGATCGAGTGCGATCTGCGCACGCGACAGCGGCACGGCGCCGAAGGGCGACGCCGCGATGTGCGCCGTGCCATTGAGCTTCTCGCCGCTCGCGCTCAGGTCGACGACAAGCGCGTCGAGCGATCCCGTCAGGTTCGCCTGCAACGCGACGGGAATGTCGCCCGCCTTCGCCTGCAGCCCCACGTTGCCGCCAAGCGCGAACGGACGCCGCCCGTTGAGTTGCAGGCTGGCCTGTGCTTCGCCATAGGGCGTGCCCAGGTGCTCGATCTGGATCGTGTGCTGCGTGCCGTCGCTGCGCGCCGCCACGCGAATGTCTTCCAGCACGAGCTCCGGCGCATGCAACGTAAGCTTCGCCACGCGCACATCGTTCAACGTCAGCCCCAGTGGCAGACGCAGGCTTTGCGGCAAGGTCGCCGGAGTGGTCGAGGGTGGCGACGGCGCGAATGCCAGGTCGACATCGCCCACGTGCAGTTTGTCGACGGTGAAATGCAGCGGCCGCACGCGCAGTGCCCAGCGGCTGTCCAGACGGCTGACGGTGATGCGCGTCGCGCCATCGAGATAGCGCACGTCGTTCACGGTGAAGCCGTTCGCGAAGCTGCCGCCGCGCCACTCGCCCGAGAGCTTGCCGCCGAGCGTCGACACGGCCGCCTGCCATAACCAGCGACTGCCGCGCTCGCTCGACATCGCCCACAGCAGGGTGCCGATGGCAAGCACCACGATGAGCAGCACGGCAAGCAGGGTCGCCAGAAGCGCGCGGCCCCAGCGTCGCCGGTGCGCCGGCGGCGGTGTGTCACCCGGCGGCGGTGCGGGCGGCGGTGGCGTCGATGGGTCGCCGCCCGGCAGCCCTTGCGCACCGGGTCGCGTGAGCGTGGGTTCGTGTCCGATGTCGCGAATCTCGCTCGCCATGGCGGCGGGCGTCCGCGGGTTCAGGGGCATCGTCGTCATCAGAACGCCACCCCCAGCGAGATCGACGGGCGCAAGCGCCGGTCGCGCACGCCGTAACCGAGGTCGACGTTGACCGGGCCGACCGGACTGCGCCAGCGCACGCCGAAACCCACGCCGTGGTAGAGCGGCGTGGGATGGCGGTAGTCGTCGGTGGCCGTGCCGACGTCCCAGAAGACCGCGCCGCCCCAGTCGCGCGTGACCCAGCGTTGGTATTCGAGGCTGGCCGTGCCAAGGTATTTGGTCGGGAACGTCGTGCCGTTCTGCTGGCGACCGATGCTCTGGAAGTTATAGCCCCGGATCGACGAGGTGCCGCCCGCGAAGAACAGCAGCGACGACGGAATGCGATCGCTGTTGCCGTTCGTGATCACGGCCCCCAGTTCCAGGCGCGCGAGCACGAGGTCGCGCTGTCCTACAGGGAAGTACTGGCGGATACGGCCATACAGTCGCGCGAAGCTCTGGTCGGTGAGCACCGGCTTGGCGGCAAAACCGATCTGCGTGTTGATGATGTTGCCCTTGCGCGGGAAGATCAGGTCGTCCACGTCGCGGCGGTTCCATGCGAACGCGGGCACCAGCGCCTTGTTCACGAAGCGCGTGCCGCCGTCGGGACGCTCGTCGGTGTGATACCAGTCGAGCGTGTAGGCCCAGTCGTAGCGCTCGCGCGAGCGCGCGCGCTTGATGCCGATCTGCGCCGAGCGCTGATCGAGACCATTCAGGTACGTGCGCTCGTACGACGCGCGGGTACTGTTGGTATATGCCGTGCTGTCCGGCGGCATCGCGATCTCGGCGTAGCCGCCCTGGCGATACTGCTCGAGGCGGGCCTGCGTGTCGAACGTCCACGCCCGGCCGAAGAGGTTGTAGTACGAATACCGGCCGTTCACGCTCGCGCCGGTGTCGGTCGTGTAACCCACGCCGCTTTGCACACGTTGCGTGGGGAATTCGCGCACCTTCACCTCGACCGGCGCCCGTTCGGCCTTCGACGGATCTTCCGTCACCTCGATGATGACGTTGGAAAAATACGGTGTGGCCTGGATCTGACGTTGCAGCTCCTGCAGACGGTCGGCATCGAACGGCTCGCCCTCCTCGAGCGGATTGACGTTGCGGATGATCTGCTCGGGATAGCGCCGCGTGCCGCTGATGACGAGCGGCCCCAGCGTGAACGCCGGGCCGCTGTCGAAGGTCGCGGCCAGCGACGCCGTGTCGCTGTCGGCGTCGATCACCGCGCGCGAGAAGCTCATCTTCGCCGCGTGGTAGCGCTTCTGCCCCAGTTGGAACAACGTGTCGTTCTTGGCCTGGTCCCAGTCCGCCTGACGAAACGGTGCGTCCACAGGCAGTTCCCACGCATTGCGCAACTGCGTGACGCGTTGCGGCGCTTGCTCGAGGATCGGCCCCGTGAACTCCACGTCGAGGTTCCTGATGTGCGTGCGCGGCCCCGACGCCACCGTGACCCGTACATCGCGCTTGCCATTGACGGTCGTGACGTCCACATGGGTGACGGGAGAAAAATAGCCCTCGGTCGAAGTCAGTTCCTGCACCTGCGCGCCCACGGTCGCCACGAGGTGTTCGAACTGGGCGTCGCCGATGTCGTCGCGCGAGGCGAAACGCACCAGGTCGAGGTTGTCCTTGAGGAGCTTGGCCAGGCCGTTGGGCGCATCGATGCGCACACGATAGTCGGCCTGTGCGGTGCCCGACACGACCAGGCCGCATGCGAGTGCGGCCATCGCCATCCAGGTGGCGGGGCGGGTGCGCAAAGGACGCACACCGAAGCGACGACGAGCGCCGTAACCGGGTTTGATCTGCGAGACGGTCAAAACCTTCCTTGGAGTGTGAAATACCGCCGCCGGTGGTCCGGCGTGCGGTCGATGATGCCAGTCAATGCCCTGATGCCGTGGCGCCCTGCGCCAGGATGCCGCCCCCGTATGGCACGGCATCGCAACAGGCAATGCGTATGTGAGTCGTATTTGAACATATCCCCAGCGCCGGTTCACCTTGTGTCCCAAAACAGCCCAAACGGTGAATCGGAGTGCGTTTGCGGTAGAATCTGCGTCGATTGGCGCCGTTGCGACGGCGTCGTTTTTGCCTATTCTTTAAGCAATTCGACCATGTACGAGTCCGACATCACCCAATTCATCAAGCAACTGAAGGCTGAGAAGCCGACGCTGGAGGCGGAGCAGCGCCAAGGCCGCGCCCTGCTGTGGGACAAGCAACCGATCGATCTGGACGAGCGCAGCCGCGCCCAGCAGTCGCGCGTGGCACAGCAGCCGTACGTCTACCAGAGCGAGTAAATCACCCCTGCCCCGACATCCTGTCAATTCCGGCCGAGTCCCGCATTGAATCCGAGTACGCCCGACGATCCGTCGCATCCGCCCGAGCCGGTCCCCGAGATCGCGCCGGTGCCCGAGCACGCCGACGCCGGGCCCGGAGATTCGACGGCGGATGCGCCGGCGCGGCAGGGGGTCGAAGGCAGCGCCGAGGCCGCGCCCGCGCGGGTGCGCCCGCCCGACCCGGCGGCCACCGAGCTGCCCGCGCCTCAGGAAGGCCACGACTCCACGCCCGATACCGTGGACGGTGTCGCACGGGCGCGCCTGTATGGCGAGCCGCTGTTCGCGCTACCGAACGATCTCTACATTCCACCGGATGCCCTTGAAGTCTTTCTCGAAGCCTTCGAAGGTCCGCTCGACCTGTTGCTGTATCTGATCCGCAAGCAGAACTTCAACGTGCTCGACATTCCGATGGCGCAGGTCACCAAGCAGTATCTGCTCTACGTCGATCAGATTCGCCGCACCAACCTCGAGTTGGCCTCGGAATATCTGCTCATGGCGGCGATGCTCATCGAGATCAAGTCGCGCATGTTGCTGCCGGTCAAGAAGGCCGACACGGGCGAGGAAGCCGAGGACCCGCGCGCCGAACTCGTGCGCCGTCTGCTCGAATACGAACAGATGAAGCTTGCCGCGCAGAAACTCGATACGCTGCCGGTGCTCGGGCGCGACTTTCTGCGCTCGCAGGTTTATATCGAACAAAGCCTTCAGCCGCGCTTCCCCGACGTCGATGCCGAGGATCTGCGCGCGGCCTGGGCCGAGGTGCTGCGCCGGGCCAAGCTCGTGCAGCATCACAAGATCTCGCGCGAGGAGCTCTCGGTGCGCGAGCACATGAGTCAGATCCTGCGGCGGTTGCAGGGGGCGCGCTTCATGGAGTTCACCGAACTCTTCGACGTCACGCGCGGCGTGCCCGTCGTCGTGGTCAACTTCATCGCCATGCTCGAACTCTCGCGCGAATCGCTGCTCGAGATCACGCAGGCCGAGCCGTTCGCGCCGATCTATGTGCGCCTGACCTATTCTCCCAACGCGTAAGTTCGCTTGCGCCACGCACGGAACCCCAATGAAAGTCATTCCCTCGATTCAGGAACTGCGCGACCAGATGCGCGGGCAGAATCGCGTCGCCTTCGTGCCCACCATGGGCAATCTGCATGAAGGGCACCTGTCGCTGATGCGCCTCGCGCGCCAGCATGGCGATCCGGTCGTGGCCAGCATTTTCGTGAACCGCCTGCAGTTCGGGCCGAACGAGGATTTCGACAAGTATCCGCGCACGATGGCCGACGATGTCGAGAAGCTCACGCGCGAGAACGTCTACGTGCTGTTCGCGCCGGACGAGAAGGAGATGTACCCGGAGCCGCAGGAATACCGTGTCGAGCCGCCGCACGATCTTGGCGACATTCTCGAAGGCGAATTCCGCCCCGGCTTCTTCAAGGGCGTATGCACGGTCGTGACCAAGCTCTTTTCCTGCGTGCAGCCGCGCGTGGCCGTGTTCGGCAAGAAGGATTACCAGCAACTGATGATCGTGCGCAGCATGTGCCGTCAGTTCGCGCTGCCCATCGAGATCATCGCCGCCGAGACCGTGCGCGCCGACGACGGCCTGGCGCTGTCCTCGCGCAACCGTTATCTCTCCGACGCCGAGCGCGCCGAAGCCCCGGAACTCTACCGACTGCTCAACCAGATTCGCGACGACGTGAACGGCGGCAACACGCACTATGCGGCCCTCGAGGCCGCCGCCATGCAAACGCTCGTCGCACGCGGCTGGAAGCCGGACTACGTGTCGATCCGTCAGCGCGCGAACCTGCGGGCGCCGGCCCCGGGCGCGGCACCGGCCGAAAGCCTGGTCGTGCTCGCGGCCGCCAAGCTCGGCTCGACGCGCCTGATCGACAATCTCGAGATCTGAGCGCCGGGGCACGCGGCACACGGCCTTGCGGCCGGTGTCGCGCGCCCCGGCGCAAGTCGCGCGCGTGACGCCGGAGGCGATCGCGTGCGCATCACATTCGTCGCGCCAGGTGCGCGACACCGCAACACAAGAGGCAAGCCATGTACCGCACCATGCTCAAGTCGAAGATCCACCGCGCCACCGTGACGCATTGCGAATTGCATTACGAGGGCTCGTGCGCGATCGACGAAAACTTGCTCGAAGCCTCGGGCCTCGTCGAAAATGAGCAGATCGACATCTTCAACGTCAATAACGGCGAGCGTTTCACCACCTACGCCATTCGCGGCGAGCGTGGGAGCGGCATGATCTCGCTGAATGGCGCGGCCGCGCGTCGCGCGCAGCTGGGCGACATCGTGATCATCGTGTCGTACGCACAGGTCGAAGAGAAGGAAGTGCTAGCCGGCTTCAAGCCGAAACTGGTGTTCGTCGACGAGAAGAACGTGCAGAAGGGCGAGCGCGATCACGTGCCGCTGCAAGCGTGGGAAGACACCCGCGCATTCGAGGCCGCCGCGCAGACCGCCGCCAAGTAAGCCTGGCGACGCGCGCCAAATGCCAAAGGGGCCCTCGGGCCCCTTTTTCGTTGATGCCGGCATGCGGGTTATCGGTCGACGAACGCCGTGATGCCGTCCCACTGCGGCAGATCGCGTTCCACGCGCCCCGGCGCCACGTCCCACAGCGTGAGCCCGTGTGCGGCGAGTTGCACGTAGTTCTGCGTGTTGCGCAACATGCCGAGCACCGGCAACCCGGCCTCCTCGCAATAGCGCGCCAGTTGGTCGGCCGCGCGCGTGCGGGCGTCGACGCGCATGCCCACCACGCCGATGCGCACGCCACCCTCGCGTACGCGCTTCTCCTGCGCGAGCTTCTGCAGAAAGTCACGCGTGGCCAGAATGTCGAAGATCGACGGCTGCAACGGCACCAGCACGTGATCGGCCAGCTTGAGGATTGCGTCGAGGCGCTTGCCGTGCAGACCCGCCGGCGTATCGAGCACCGCGTGCGTCGTGCCCTTGGGCGGACGGGCAACTTCGTTGTGATCGACCTCCCACGTGGCGATGGGGCGCACCACGCTCGGACGCAACCCCAGCCAGGCCCGGGAAGATTGCTGCCGGTCGGTGTCGCCGAGCATCACGGCATGGCCCTGCGCCGCCAGATACCCGGCCAGATTCGTTGCGAGCGTGCTCTTGCCCACGCCCCCCTTTGGATTCGCCACCACGATCACCGGCATCACACGCTCCCCGAGGTCGATTTTCCGCACATCTTACATCGGCTCGAAGGCGACTCGATGGCGGCTCGGTGGCAGTTCGGCGGCGCCCCGTGACAGCTCGAACCAGCGGCCGGGGACGCGCTCAGCGCAGGCAGCGCCACACGCGGGCCAGATCCAGATGCGTCGCCAGCGAATCGGCCAGCCGCTCGAGCGACGCCTCTCGCAGCGCGTTGTAATCCAGCGTCGCCGCGTCCCGGGCGCCCGCCCACGTCAGCAGCGCGGCGAGCGCCTGCGGGGTGTCGAACAGGCCGTACACGTACGTGCCCATGACCTGGTCGTCGGCCGAGCGCGCGCCGTCGGCAACCACCGAGGCGTCCGTGCCGTCGCCCCCTTCCCTCGTGAGCCAGAGGGCGGGCCGCTCGAGCGCCGCCCCATGGGTGACGCCCATGTGGATCTCATAGCCGCTCACCGGGGCATGACCTGCGCTCAGCCGCCCGCTCACCACGCGCAATTGCTTGCTCGCCGCCATCGTCGTCTCGATCTCCAGCCAGCCGAGACCGGCCGTGGAGCCCGCCTCGCCCTCGACACCGAGCGGGTCGTGAATCCACGTACCCAGCATTTGCAGTCCGCCGCAAATGCCGAGCACCTTGCCGCCGTAGCGCAGATGACGCGCGATCGCCGGCGCCCAGCCCTGGGCACGCAACCAGGCGAGATCCGCGCGCACGTGCTTGCTGCCCGGCAGGACCACGAGATCGCTCGCCGGCCACGGCTCTCCGGCGCCGACATAGCGAAAGTCGACCTGCGGGTGCGCCCGCAAGGCGTCGAAATCCGTGTGATTGCTGATTCGGGGCAACGCCGGCACCGCCACGCGCAGACGCGTCTCGCCGCTCGCGGCCGCGTGACGCTCGCCCGGCAGCATGTCCTCCCCGTCCAGATGCAGCCCCTGAAGATACGGCAGCACGCCGAGCACCGGGATGCCCGTGCGGGCCGCCACCCATTCCAGACCGCTGGCGAGCAATGACGGATCGCCGCGAAACCGATTGATGACGAATCCCTGGATACGTGCGCGCTCGCTGTCCGACAGACAGGCCAGCGTGCCGACCAGTTGGGCGAACACGCCGCCGCGGTCAATGTCGGCCACGAGCAGCACTGGCGCGTCGACGGCTTCGGCGAACCCCATGTTGGCGATGTCCCGGGCGCGCAGATTCACTTCGGCCGGACTTCCCGCGCCTTCGACGAGCACGGCGTCGTAGCCGTGGCGCAGGCGCTCGTAGGCGGCGAGCACGGCCGCCATCGCCCGTGGCTTGTACTCGTGATAGGCGCGGGCATCGAGATCGGCCACGACCTTGCCGCCGATGATCACCTGCGCACCGCGATCGCTGCTCGGCTTGAGCAGCACGGGATTGAAGTCGGTGTGCGGCGCCACGCCGGCAGCCTGCGCCTGAAGCGCCTGGGCGCGTCCGATCTCGCCGCCGTCGGCCGTCACCGCGCTGTTGAGCGCCATGTTCTGCGGCTTGAACGGCGCGACCCGCACGCCCTCGCGATGCAGCAGGCGGCACAGCCCGGCCACCAGGGTGCTCTTGCCCGCGTCCGACGACGTGCCCTGAATCATCAGGGTGCCGCGGCGACCGACGGCAGGCGCGCGGAAATTGACAGGGATTTCACTCATGGCGCGAATTATCGCATCGGGCGCTCGTACAATATCGCCCATGAGTGCCCTCGACCTGACTTTCGTGCTGGGCGGTGCGCGCTCCGGCAAGAGCGCGTACGCCGAGCGCCTGGCCGGACAAAGCGGCCTGCCGGTCATCTATCTCGCGACCGCCGCCGACAGCGACGAGCCCGAGATGCGCGCGCGTATCGCCCATCACCGCGCCAGCCGCCCCTCGCATTGGCCCACACGCGAAGTCGGCCGCGATCTGGCGGGCGCCCTGCGCGACGTGGCCCGAGACGGACAATGCGTACTCGTCGATTGCCTGCCGTTGTGGCTTGCCGGCTGGCTCTGCCCGCCCGACGATCATCCCGACGGTCCGGCCAGCGATGCGCAATGGCGCGAGACACTCGATTCGCTCGCGCACACGCTCGCGTCACTGCCGGGCAAGATCGTCGTCGTGAGCAACGAAATCGGACTCGGCGTGATCCCGATGGGATCGCTCACGCGGCGCTATGTCGACGAACTCGGACGTCTGAACCAACGCGTGGCCGCGCTGGCCCCGCAAGTGCGTTTTATCGTCGCCGGCCTGCCCATGGCCGTCAAAGGATGATCGACGATGCTCACCGGCCTCGCTCCCGAATCGCTTTGGCTCGCCGCACTGATCGGCGTGTTGCTCGATGCCTGGCTTGGCGAGCCGCGCCGGTGGCATCCGCTCGTGGGCTTTGGCCGTGTTGCTAACGGCGTGCAGGCATGGCTCAACGACCCCGCCACCCGTGACAAACCCCTGAGCGCCATGACGCGCGGCCTGTGGGCCTGGTCGCTCATGCTCGTGCTGCCCGTGCTGATCGCCTGGGCGCTCACGTTCCTGCCCGGCTGGGGCGGCGTGCTGTGGCAAGCGCTGGCGCTGTACGCCGCGCTGGGTGCGCGCAGCCTGCGCGAGCACGTGATGCCCATCGCCCGCGCGCTGCGCGACGGCGACCTCGCGCAGGCGCGCGCCCTCACGGCGCGCATCGTCTCGCGCGACACCGAAGACGCCAGCGCGTCCGACCTCGCTCGCGCCGCTGTTGAATCGACGCTCGAGAACGGCAACGACGCCATCTTCGGTGCGCTTTTCTGGTTCGCGATCGCAGGCGCCCCCGGCGTAGTGCTGTTCCGGCTGGCGAACACGCTGGACGCCATGTGGGGCTATCGCACCGACCAGTTCGTCTACTTCGGACGCCCGGCCGCGCGCATCGACGATGTGCTGAACTGGATTCCCGCCCGTCTGACGGCTGCAAGCTACGCAATCTTCGGCGACATGTCGCGCGCCATCGCCTGTTGGCGCACGCAGGCCGGCGCCTGGTCGAGCCCGAACGCCGGACCGGTAATGGCCGCCGGCGCCGGGAGCCTGGGCGTGCAACTCGGCGGCCCGGCCCGCTATCACGGCGAATGGGAAACGCGTCCGGCGCTGGGCTGCGGCATGGCGCCTTCCGCGCAACATATCAAGGCCGCCTGGCGCCTCATCTCGCGCTCGATGTGGATGTGGCTGCTCGTGAGCGGCGCACTCGCCCTCTTCGCCGCATCGCAGGCCGACACCATGCCCGTGAGCCTGGTGTGAGCGCGCGGCGACTCCATTTGCATTCATGGCAGCCAACGAATTCGACACACGCCTTGCCTCACACGCCCCCCGCCATGGCGGGAATCTTGGCGAAGCCGTAGCCCGGTATCGACGCCCTCGTGAAGACTGGCTCGATCTGTCGACCGGCATCAACCCGGTCGGCTATCCCGTCCCGATGCCACCGGCCAGCGTCTGGCGCGACCTGCCGGATGCCTTCGACGATCTGCTCGACGTCGCGGCGCGCTATTACGCGGTGCCCGCCGGCAACGTCGTGCCCTGTGCCGGATCGCAAGCGGCGATCCGGGCGCTGCCCGCCCTGCTGCGTCCGGGCCGGGTGGCGGTCGCCACCCTGACCTACAGCGAGTACGCGCCTGCCTTTGCAATGGCCGGCCATACCTGCGTGCCGTGGCTCGGCCCGGAAGCCGGATTGCCCGACGTCGACTATCTGGTTTGGGTAAATCCCGATAATCCGACCACTCGCCGCGTGGCACCCGAGACCCTCTCACGATGGCAAGGTGCGTTGGCGCGTCGCGGCGGCCTGCTCATCGTGGACGAGGCCTTCGCCGATGTGTCACCGGCCATGTCGATGGCGCCGCATGTGGGGCGCGACGGCCTGGTGGTGCTGCGTTCGGTGGGAAAGTTCTTCGGGCTGGCGGGTGTTCGCGCCGGGTTTGCGCTATGTCCCGAATCTCTGGCGAAGCCGCTTGGCGAGCGGCTGGGCGCGTGGACGGTCAGCGGACCGGCAAGGTTCGCTGTGCGAACCGCCCTGCGCGATACGGCGTGGCAGACAGCGGCGCGAGAGCGGTTGCTGCGCGACGGCGAGCGGTTGCTGAGCCTGTTGCGGGCGCAGGGATGGCCGGCGCTCGGCACGCCGTTGTTCGCCTGGAGCGCACATGCGCTGGCGCCCCGGTGGCATGCGGAACTGGCCGGCCAAGGCGTCTGGACTCGCCTGTTCGACCCCCGCACCGTCACGCTGGGCGACGGCGGCACGCGGACCTTGCCGAGCCTGCGCCTTGGCCTTCCCGACAGCGAGCCCGCGTGGCAGCGATTGGGCACGGCGCTTGCCTCGATCCCGCGCCCCTGATCCGTTCCCGCGAACGTTTGGGGAACTGCCTTGGGACACAGCCATCCAATTTTCTCGTTATGCTTTGCGTCGGGCGCCACGCCGCGCAACCGTCGATCAAGCGGCGTGCCGGAGGGAATTGCGGCCCGTTTCGTTACAAATTGAAGCATTTCTGCAACAAATGCACACAGTCATCGCCCATGGGCGCCGTTAGACTGAAGGTTCTTTCGCAAGGGCTTTCCCAAGATAAAAGGACGACCAAATGAAAAAACTGCCTCTGTTGCTTGCTACGCTCCTGACCGCGGCCGTCGTGACGGCAGGTTGCTCGAAGAAGGAAGACCAATCGGCCGCACCGGCCGCCGACACGTCGGCAACGGCACCGGCCACCGCCGCACCGGCCAGCGATGCAGGCGGCGCCATGAGCGCACCTGCGTCCGACGCAGGCGCGGCCGCACCGGCACCGGCGTCGAACTAACGCCGTGCAAGGCTCGGTGCGTCACTGTTACGGCCGCCGAGCCGTAATGCAGTGCGCCGAGCCGTCCGGTTTCGACGCTTGGCTCCAGTAACGCGCTGACATCCTTCGAAACCGGTTTGACGACCGCGCCCCCTGTCCTCTTCGGAGACAGGGGGCGCGGTCGTTTGCGTTTGCACTCACGCCTGTGCCTGCATCAGCGGCGCCTCATTTGACCACCGTCACCCCGCCGTCGATCACACCGTAGGCCTTCACCTTGCTCGATCCGGCGGATGCATTGGCGCCATCCGGGCCGCCAGGCGCGGCGCACGCGCCGAGCATCGTCGCCAATACGAGCGTCAACGCGCTCTTCCAGCCCATCCTTCCGAAATTTCGTTTCACGAATTGCACTCCTTATTGCATTGTCCATCGTCGTCGACGAGGTCGATTTCCTGTTCCTGTCGGGGCCATCGCGCTCAAATCCGGTAACGCGTCATTCGCGCACGCGGCCCCGCCCAATACGTCACGCGGAGTTCGACAGCATTGGCGCGGCATCGGTTCGCCGGGAGATCGCCGCGCGTGTGCGCGCCGCCCTTGCCGGAACGCCCGAACGCATTGAAAATGGCGGACCGGTCGGCGCGGCGACCTTGCGCCGGCGGACTCCCTGCCCTCTGCGGCGGCCACCCCGTTGTCCGCCCCTGCTCCGATGTCACTCGATCATTCTGCCCCGCTCGCCTCTCACGCGCCTCGGCGCGCAACGTTGGCACCCCTGAAGCGGGCCGCCGTGGCGGCCACCGGTCTTGCCCTCCTTGTCGCGTCTTCCATCGCGCACGCCGCCGTAACGGTCAAGGACGACTCGGGCGCCACGGTCACACTGCCCGCGCCGGCCCGGCGCGTGGTGAGTCTCTCGCCGCACGCAACCGAATTGCTCTTTGCGGCCGGGGCCGGTGACAAGGTCGTGGGCGTCGTGAAGTATTCCGATTTTCCGGAGGCCGCCCGCCGCCTGCCGCGCGTAGGCGACAACAGCGCGCTCGATCTCGAGCGCATCCTCGCGCTCAAGCCCGATCTGATCGTGGTGTGGATGCACGGCAACTCGCAACGCCAGGTCGAAGCCCTGCGCCAACTCAAGCTGCCGGTGTTCTATTCCGAACCCAAGCATCTGACCGATCTGCCCGCGGCCATCGAAACGCTGGGCACGTTGATGGGAACGCCCGCGAAAGCGCAGGCGTCGGCGGAGGCGTTCCGCACGCGCTACGAAGCACTGCGCAAGCAGTACGCGTCCCGCGCGCCGGTGTCGGTGTTCTATCAGGTGTGGACGCAACCGCTCATGACGCTCAATGGCACGCACATGGTGAGCGACGTCATCCGGCTGTGCGGTGGCGTGAACATCTTCGCCGACGAGGCGCCGCTCGTACCTCGCGTGTCGGTCGAGGCCGTGCTCGCGAAGCAGCCCGAGGCCATGTTCACCGCCACGCCGGGCGCCACCGCGTCGGACAAGCCCCTCGCCACGCTCGACAGCTGGCGCAAATGGCCTCAGTTGCCCGCCGTCGCCCACGACAATCTGTTCGGCATCGACGGCGACCTCATCAATCGCCCGGGCCCACGCATTCTCGATGGCGCGCGCGCGATGTGCGAAGACCTCGACATTGCCCGCGAACGCCGCGCCCCGTCGGCGAAGTAGCCCACGGCGAGGGGCGTGGGCGACACGGATACGCCGGGTTACCCGTTCCAGCGCACCAGTCGCACCTGGCCGTCGTCGGCCAGTCGAAGATGGCACAGGCCGCCGAAGTCGAGCGTCCATGACAGACATGCGGTCATCGGCAAACCCAGCGCCGTGGCCGTATGCAGCCGGATCGGTCCGGCATGCGCCACGACCACGTGGACATCGCCGGGCGCGCACGCCGCGTCGCCAAGCGTGCGCATCCAGGCATCCATGCGCAAGACGACGTCGCGTGCCGACTCGCCGCCGGGCGGCCTGAATCCGGCAACGTCGCGCGCCCATGCGTCGAGATCGTGTCGCGCGATGTCATCCCAGGGCTGCATCTCCCAGGCGCCGAAATCCATTTCGGCCAGACGCGCGTCTTCGCGCACCGGCAGTCCGAACGTCAGCGCAAGCGCATCGGCGGCGCGGCGCGCACGTTGCAGCGGACTGCTGTGCAAGGCCACGGGTGCGCGAACGCCGAGCAGCGACGCGAGCCGCGAGCGCATCGAGGCGAGTGTGGTGTCGAAGCGCGTGCGATCGAGCGCAAGATCGGTGCGGCCGTAGCACAACGCCGGCGAGACATCCGGCGGCGGATGCCGCATCAGGATCAGATCCATGCGCACACCGTCAGGTACAACGCCAGCTCGCCGAGCTGTTGCGCGAAACCGAGCGTGTCGCCGGTGTAGCCACCGAGGCGGCGACGCAAATAGCGGACAAGGCCGGCACGCACCACCACCAGTACCGCAGCGCCGCTCACACCGGCACGCCAATCCGGCCAGATCCACCACGGTGCACTGCACAGCACGCCGAACGTCAATGCGCCCAAACTCAGGCGCTGCGCGATCGGCTTGGCCTTGCCCTGCGCACGCACATAGTCGAGCGAACGCAGCAAGCTGATCGCCATGCTGCGACTTGCGGCATGCGCACCGATCGATACGACGGCGAAGCCGCCCCATCCGGTGGCGGCCTGAATGTCGACGAGCGCCTGCCACTTGATCGCCAGCGCGAGCCAGAGCGCCACCGCACCATAGGTGCCGATGCGCGAGTCGTGCATGATATCCAGCGCTCGCTCGCGCGTGAAAGCGCCGCCGAAGGCGTCGACGGCATCCGCGAGGCCGTCTTCATGAAACGCGCCGGTGAGCAGAACGCTCACGGCAAGTCCCAGCGCGATCGCCAGATGCGGCGACCACAGTGCGCCCATCGCCACCGTAAGCCCCGCGACGAGCGCGCCGACAAACACCCCCACGAGCGGGAAATAGCGCGTCGCGGCGTTCAGTTGCTCGGGCGAATAGCCGACCCACCGTGGAATCGGCAACCGGGTGAAGAAACCCAATGCGGTGAGAAACAGCCGGCACTGTCCCTTGAGTCCGCCGAACGACACTTCGCCGCTACCAGGCACGTCCACGTGCGGCGAAGCCGCCGCAGCCGTCAGGGCCGGCGGCGGGGCGCCGTCGTCGCTGCACCGACCGTGCTCGTGGTCGTGCTCGTGGTCGTGCCGCGGATCGGACGGCAAAGGCGTCATGACGCGCCGGCCTCCCGGTCGCTGACGCCCGCGCCCTCGAACGTGGCCATCTCGCGCAGGAATGCGGCGGCGGCCTGGATGACCGGCATGGCCAGCGCCGCGCCCGTCCCCTCGCCCAGGCGCAGGCCCAGTTGCAACAGGGGCTGCGCGCCGAGCGCGTCGAGCACGGCACGGTGGCCGGTCTCGTCCGAGGCGTGTGCGAAGACGCAATAATCGAGTACGGCCGGCGACACGCGTGCGGCGACCAGCAACGCCGACGTGCTGATGAAGCCGTCGACCACGATCACCAGCCCGAGCTTGGCCGCGGCGAGATAGGCGCCGGTCATCATGGCGATCTCGAAACCGCCGAACGTGGCGAGCGTGTCGAGCGGGTCCGGGGTCGGGTCGGACGAAGGATGCGCCGCGAGCGCGCGCTCGAGCACGGAAGTCTTACGCACGAGCCCCGCGTCGTCCACGCCCGTGCCGCGCCCAACGCACGCCGCGAGTGGAAGACCGGTCAGCCGCTGCATCAGGCATGCCGCCGACGACGTATTGCCGATCCCCATCTCGCCGAAGCCGATCATCCGCGTGCCGCGCGACGCGTGCGCGACAACACGGGCCGCCCCCGCGGCAAGCGCAGTCTCCAGTTGCTCGCGCGTCATGGCCGGCGCGTCGAGGAAGTTCCGCGTGCCACGCGCCACCGGAATGTCGACGAGCGACGCGTGTGCCGGAAAATCGGCGGCCACGCCGGCGTTCACCACTTCCAGTTCGATGCCCTGCGCCCGACAGAACACGTTGATGGCGGCCCCGCCGCGCAGGAAGTTGAGCACCATCTGCGCGGTCACCGCCTGCGGATACGGACTGACGCCCGCCGCGACGATGCCGTGGTCGCCCGCGAACACGAGCATGGCCGGGCGGGCGAGCGCGGGAGTGTCGCTCTGCTGAATGCGACCGACCTGCAGCGCCACCCGCTCCAGGGCACCGAGACTGCCGGGCGGTTTGGTCTTGATGTCGATGGCGTGCCGCAGGCGAGCGTCCATGGCCGCGGAAGGCGCGGCAATGTCGAACAGTTCGGAGAGCAACGGGCTGAAAGCAGTCATACGGAGAAACTTCCTGAAACGTTAGGACTACGATTACATTTCGACGCCGGGCTGCGCGCGAATCCCTTCGGAAAACGCATGCTTGACCGGCGTCATGTCGGTCACCGTGTGCGCGGCGTCGATGAGCGCCTGCGGTGCGCCGCGTCCAGTGATCACGACGTGCTGCATTTCGGGACGCGCGTTCAGATCGGCGATCACGGCGTCCACGTCGAGATAGCCGAGCTTGAGCGCGATGTTCAGCTCGTCGAACAGCACCAGCCCGAACGCGGGGTCGCGCAACATGCGTCGCGCCTGCGCCCAGGCGGCCTGCGCCTTGGCGATGTCGCGTTCGCGATCCTGCGTGTCCCACGTGTAGCCCTCGCCCATCACGTGGAACTCGCAGGCCTCGGGAAAGCGGCGAAGGAATTTTTCTTCACCCGTGGGGATCGCGCCCTTGATGAACTGCACGACGCCCGTCTTCATGCCGTGCCCCATGGCGCGCACCACCATGCCGAAGCCCGAGCTCGACTTGCCCTTGCCGTTGCCGGTGGTGACGACAATCACGCCGCAGTCGCGCTGCGCCTTGGCAATCTTGTCGTCGATCACCGCCTTCTTTCGCACCATGCGATCTCGGTGGCGGGTATTGCGTCCGTCTTCGTCGGCCGGGCCGGTCGAATCCGGTTCGGAAGACATCGGTTCTTGCGTCATGGACGGCACCTTTCAAAAAGTGGGCACGCGGCGCGGATCGCGCGCGTGCGGGGATGGAGGTATGCCTCGGGCGAGAGCGGTCGCCACGCGCATCGAGGGACGGATCAAAATGCGGACCTGGACGTTCATGATCGGCGAACGGGAATCAGCGCCTCGTCGTCGCCGTCGCGAATGAGGCGCAGCGGGTACCCGAACGCATCGCTGCAATGCTCGGCGCTGAGCACTTCGCGCACGGCGCCGGCCCGCCATCCGCCACGGCCGTCGAGCAGCAGTGCATGCGTGGCGAAGCGGCGCGCGAGGTTCAGATCGTGACACGAGAAGACGACCGCGGCGTCGTCTCGCGCGGCGTGATGGGCCAGACACGTCAGCGCATCGATCTGGTGATGCAGATCGAGATGCGAGACGGGTTCGTCGAGCAGCAGCAGCGGCGTGGCCTGCGCCAACACCGCCGCGAGCGACACGCGCTGCCGTTCTCCGCCGGAGAGCGTGGTCACGTCACGCGCGGCGAAACCCGCCATGCCGACCTGGGCGAGCGCCGCCATGGCCGCTTCGACGTCGGCATCCGACTCCCATGCCCCCCAGCGACCCTGTACGAGGTGCGGATGACGCCCCGCGAGCACCACCTCCAATGCGCTCGCACCGAAGGCGTCCCGGGTGAGCTGCGGCATGAGCGCCCGGACCTTTGCCAGCGCCGCCGGACGCCATTGCGCCAGCGGCCTGCCGCCGATCTCCACGCGGCCGCCCGCGTGGATCGACGCGTTGCGCTGCGCCCTGTCGTCGAGTTCGCGCAGCCCAGCGAGCGTGCCGAGCAACGTCGTCTTGCCCGCGCCGTTGGGGCCGGCCAGACACCAGCACTCGCCGGGAGCGACCACGAGATCGAGCCAGTCGACGAGCACGCGTTGACCGGCGCGCAACGTCACGGCGTGGGTTTGCAGCAGCGGGGCACTCATCGGATCACCCGGCGCGAGAGCAACCAGAGGAATACCGGAACGCCGATCATCGCGGTGATGACACCCACGGGCAACTGCGTCGGCGCGAGTACCGTGCGGGCGATGAGGTCCGCCAGCATGAGGAGCGCGCCGCCCGCGAGCGCCGCGGCCGGGAGCAGCATGCGCTGGTCGTTGCCGAAGCGCTGACGCAGGATATGCGGCACGACCAGGCCAACGAAGCCGATACTGCCGCCCGTGGTCACGGAAACCGCCGTGGCCAGCGACGCCGCCAGGTACACGCGCGCGCGCAGCGGGCCGACCGCCACACCGACGGCCTGCGCAACGTCCTCGCCGCGCAGCAGCACGTTCAGGCGATGAGCGACCGGGCACACGATGAGCAGCGTCGCGCCGAGCGTGACGAGCGGCAAAGCAGCACGATCGACACCGTTCAGATCGCCCGTGAGCCAGAACAGCATGCCGCGCAGGCTGGCATCCGGCGCGAGCGTGAGGATAAGCGTGGCGAGTGCCCCGAACCCGGCGGCCATCATCACGCCGGTGAGCAGCAACCGGGTGCTGGTGTCCTGATCGCCGGGACGAAGAAAACTGCGATGGGAAAGCGCCATCACGAGGACGATGGCGGCGAGCGCACCGAGGAAGGCGCTCGTCTGCACCCAGAAGAACGGCAGCATGAGCGCGAGTGCGCCCAGCGCGGCAACGCCCGCGCCGCCGGAGATGCCCAGCACGTAAGGATCGGCCAGCGGATTGCGCAACAGGGTTTGCATCAGCGTGCCCGCCACCGCGAGCAGGCCGCCGCACGCGAAGGCCGCCAGCGCGCGCGGCAGGCGCAGGCGCCACACCACGTCGCCCGCGAGGCCGGCGTCGTGGCCGAGCGCGAGCGTGCCGATCGCGCGCAGCGAGACCGGCACGCTCCCCAGCATGAGCGACGCCACCAGGATGGTCAGCGCAAGCGCTGCCAGTCCCGTCCAGATGGCGAGTGCGCGGCGCGGCGTCATACCGTACCGCGCCGCGCCACGCCCGTCAGGGCGTCGTCAGAACTGCTTCCAGCCGAGCGAGACGTAGATTGCTCGCCCGAGGGTGTTGTAGCCATAAACCGTCTGGTAGTTCTTGTTGAAGACGTTGTCCAGATGCGCCGAGACGTACCAGGATTTGTCGATATCGTAGCGTGCCTGCAAGTTCACGAGCGTGTAGGCGCCGAGATGCTGACCGCCCGTATCGTAACGCTCGCCGCTGTAGAACACATCGCCACCGACCGAATACTTGCCGAGGAACTTCTGCGTCACACCGACCGAGGCGAATTGCTTCGCGCGGCGCGCGAGCACCTTGTTGGCATCGAGATCCGTCGGGTTCTGCCGGGTGAACGAGGCCCGTACGTCCGTGCCCGTCCACTGGATCTTGCCCTGATAGGTCAGCTCCAGGCCCTCGACACGGGCGTTCGCCACGTTCGCCGCCGTGTAGGGCGATACGGTGAGCGACTGGATCAGGTTCGTGTAGTTGGTGCGAAACAGGGCCAGCTTGGCCAGACCGAAACGCTCGTCGTAGAACTGCACGGCGAGTTCCTTCGAGATGGAGCGCTCGGGTTGCAGGTTCGGATTGCCGAAGCCGGGGTAGAACAGTTCGTTGAAAGTCGGTGCGCGGAAACCGTCCGATGCGTTGGCCATCAGCTTCCACTGCGGCGTGAGGCGATAGCCGTAGCCGACCCAGTAACTGTTCGCGCCGCCGAAATCGGAGTAGATGTCGCGACGCACGGTGGCCTGCACCTCGTGCTTGCGCGCGAAGACGCCTTCGTAGCCCACGTAGAAGGAGTCGAGGTGGCGGTTGTTGCGGTTGTAGACCGTGCTGCCGTCGACCGTCTGCTCCTGGCGCGTGTAGCCGCCGATCAGCTTCTGGTCCGGCATGAAGACATATTCGTTGGCCCAGTCGATCTGGTTGGTCGACGTGTGGAAGTTGCCGTTGCCTTTGCCGTTCAGGTAGTTGTAGCTGTAGTCGTCGCCCTGCGTGACGCTCAGGCGCGTGTTCCACTTGTCGGTGACGTTGCCCTTCGCGTAGGCGGAGAGCTGGCGCACGCGTGCATCGGTGTCGTTCAGGTCGGTGGGCTTGCCGAAGGCGTTGTCGTAGCTGCTGCTGCCGTCGCTCTGGAACAGGCGCGCGCCGACCTCCCACGTGTCGCCGAGCTTGCGCGAGAGCGACGCACTCACGCTCGTGTTGTCGTCGCCGTTGCGGTTCGGGTTGGCTTTCGGGAGGAAACGCGGGTCCTGCGCGGAGATGCCGTTGGTGTGAAAGCGCGAGACGTCCAGCGAGAAGCGCGTCTTGCCATCTTCGAACGACCCCGCGATGCCGGCGTTGGCCTGCGTGGTGTTGTTCGTGCCGTAGCCGACTTCGGCGTGCGCCTTGGGCGGGCCGCCGTCACCCTGGCGCGTGAAGATCTGGATCACGCCGCCCACCGCTTGCGACCCGTACAGCGCCGAGACATTGCCGCGCACGATCTCGATATGATCGATTTGCGACACGGGAATCTGGGCGATGTTGGTCGTGCCGGTCGTGGCCGAATTCACCGGCACGCCGTCGATGAGCACCAGCGAGGCGTTCGAGGCCGCGCCACGCATGAAGAGGCTTGCCGACGTGCCGAAGCCACCGTTCTGGACGATTTCCACGCCCGCCTGACCGCGCAGCAACGAAGGCAGGTCCTGCGCCTGGCTGGCCTCGATCTGGGCGCGCGTGATGACCGAGGTGGAGGCCAGTGTATCCGCGAGCTTCTGCTCGCTGCGCGACGCGGTCACGACGGTGGTGTTGAGTGTGGCGTCGGACGAGGCGGACGAGGCGGACGAGGCGGACGATTGCGCCTGCGCCGCCGCGCCGGTCGCCAGCAGGGCGGCGGCAAGGGCGAAACGACTCGGGGCGTGAAACCGCGAGGGCTTGCGCAGGGTTGATCGCGGGGTCAGTCGGGAAAGCATGGAGAGGACGGCGGGTGCCGGCGCGAGACGCGCCAGTGCAGGCGCGTGCGGCGCCATCGCGCGAACGTGGGTGCGCATGATCGGGTGTGACTTCCGTAGTTTTCTTATTGCCTAGACCCGTTCCCCCGCGGGCCGCCGGCGCAAGGGGAGCGCCGGTGACACGTCACGGATGCCGGGCATCGATACATGAAAACGACGAAGGCCGCCACGGCAAGGCCGGACGGCGCGCTTTTCCCCACTCACTGCGGCCGGTATCCGGGCTGGTCATCATGGCGCCTGACCGGCCTTCCCGCGAGCGGGTAGCTCACAGTGGCGATATAGGCGAGGCGCGTTTTCGGAAACCTTTCGGGCCGAAAGAATGACTTACCGTTGCGGGGGCAGCACAGGTTGGCCAGCCCGTGTGGGGACGCGGCTCCCTGTTTCCCGTTTAACTGCGCATGCCGGGGGGGCGTGCGCGAGCACCGAAGTGCCGCAAGTGTAGGGGCCATTCGAACGAGCGTCAATGCTCGATCGTCGGGCATTGGCCGCCGATTCCGTTAGAATGTAGGGCAATCAAGAGGACGCAGCCCGATGCTCACCGATCTCGACAATCTCACCGACAAAATTGAACAGTTGGTTGTGATCAGCCAACGTTTCCATCAACACAACCAGGCACTGCTCGCCGAACTCGATCGCGCGCGCGTCGAATGCGAGGACACGCGCACGGCCCTCGAGCAATTGCGCGCCGAGCGTGACGCCCTGCGGTTGCAGCGCGATCAGCTCGCCGCGAAGATCGACGAGGCACAGGTTCGCCTGAATGCCATCCTGGAAAAGCTCCCGACGCAAAACCCCGCTGAGGGTCAGATGGATCTGCTCGGCACCCCCGGTGGAGAAAACGCATGACGATCAAGCAGCTCGAAGTCAATATCCTGGAACAGTCCTACCGGCTCGCCTGCCCGCCGGAACACGAAGCCGATCTGCTGGCCTCGGTGTCGCGCGTGGATGCCGAAATGAGCAAGGTTCGTGCGCAAAGCAGCGTGCGCGGCACGGACCGCATTGCCGTCATGGCAGCGTTGAGCCTGGCATCCGAATTGCTTGCGCTGGAGAAAAGTATTGCTGCCGGACAAGCATTCCCCGCCGAAGAAATTCAGAGTAGAATGCAACGCATGAACGAACGACTGAGTGCAGTGATCGATCAGTATCAAAGCTGAAAGTCACCCACCACCGTTCGATTCGAAAGGTTAGTTTTCCCTGCCTGGTTCGCGAAAGTCATAGATTCCTTGAACCAATGATCTGTTGCAGGTTGCGGAAGTTTGTAGTGCTGGCGTGAGCGTCACTCTGTCTGATGAACCCAAAGCGCTACTAACCGCGACCACCTTGAACCTCACGGTTCAGGATGCCGGCTTAGCGGCTGAGGCGGGGACCCAATACACGGCACTGCGTACGCAGTGCCGTTTTTTTTTTCGACGTCGCAACGGCCATCCTCGTGGCGTCGGGGGCATACGGGCCGGCAAGGCGCCGGCCCTGCCATCCATCAGAACTGCGCTTCGTCGAGCGACAGTGCCGAATCCGCCCCTTGCGTGATCGACTGCGCCAGACCCGGTGCCTGCGTAAGCACGTGGTCCGCGAAGAACCGCGCGGTCCCGATCTTCGCGTCGTAGAACGACGGGTCCTGATCGCGCAGCTTCTGCGCGGCGAGCAGCGCACGGCCCATCTGCCAGCCGCCCAACACGATCCCTGCGAGCTTCAGATACGGCACGCTGCCGGCGAATACCGCATTGGGGTTGTCCTGCGTGTTGGCAAGCACGTAGTCCACCACCATCGACAGCGCTTCGCGCCCCTTGGCCAGGCGTTCGGCCACCGCCTCTCCCACACCGCCCGCCGCACGCAACGCGTTCTCGGTCGCCATGATCTGCTCGCACAACGCATTCGCCACCGCGCCACGATCGCGCAAGGTCTTGCGACCAATGAGATCGTTTGCCTGAATCGCCGTCGTGCCTTCGTAGATCGGCAGAATGCGCGCGTCGCGATAATACTGTGCCGCACCGGTCTCTTCGATGAAGCCCATGCCGCCATGCACCTGCACACCGAGGCTCGTGACCTCCAGCGACATCTCGGTGCTCCAGCCCTTCACGATCGGCACGAGGAATTCGTAGACCGCCTGCGCGCGTTGGCGCACTTGCGCGTCGGCCGCGTGATGCCCGATATCGGCCTGCGCCGCCGCCACGTAGGCCAGCGCGCGTGCGCCTTCGGTGAGCGCGCGCATCGTCATCAGCATGCGCTTGACATCGGGGTGCTGAATGATCGCTACCGCCTCGCGCGACGAGCCGTCCACCGGGCGGCTTTGCAGACGATCACGGGCGTAGGCCACGGCATGTTGATATGCACGCTCGGCAACCGCCACGCCCTGCATGCCGACGGCGAAGCGCGCGGCGTTCATCATGATGAACATGTATTCGAGGCCGCGATTCTCTTCGCCAACGAGGTAGCCGGTCGCGCCACCATTGTCGCCGAACTGCAGGACGGCGGTCGGACTCGCCTTGATACCGAGCTTGTGTTCGATGGACACGCAGTACACGTCGTTACGCGCACCGAGCTTGCCCTCCGCGTCGACATGGAACTTCGGCACGATGAACAGCGAAATGCCCTTCACGCCCGGCGGCGCATCCGGCGTGCGCGCCAGCACGAGGTGGACGATGTTCTCGGCCATGTCATGCTCGCCGAACGTGATGAAGATCTTCGTGCCGAAGAGGCGATAGCTGCCGTCGGCTTCGCGTTCGGCGCGCGTGCGCACCAGCGCGAGATCGGACCCGGCCTGCGGCTCCGTGAGGTTCATCGTACCGGTCCACTCGCCCGAGAGCAGCTTCGGGACGTAGCGCGCGCGCTGCGCATCGCTGCCGGCGGTGAGCAGCGCCTCGACGGCGCCGTCGGTCAGGAGCGGGCACAGCGCGAACGACAGGTTCGCGGCGTTGAGCATCTCGGTGCATGGCGTGGCCACGAGCTTGGGCAAGCCCTGGCCGCCAAACGCCTGCGGGTGCGCCACGCCTTGCCATCCCGCTTCGGAGAACTGACGGAAGGCGTCCTTGAAGCCGGGCGTGGTCGTGACCACGCCGTCCTTCCACGTGCTCGGCTGCTGGTCGCCGATGACGTTCAGTGGCGCGAGCACTTCCTGATTGAAGCGCGCCGCCTCTTCGAGCACGGCTTGCGCGAGTTCGGGCGAAGCGTCTTCATAACCGGGCAGCTGCGAGATGCTCGTCAGGTCCGCCAGTTCGTTCATGACGAACTGCATGTCCTTGATCGGGGCCTGATAACTCATGTCGTTCCTCCAAGGGATTCCGATTGCCTGCGGATGGTGGCGAATGCCGGGATTCTTGTTGTTCTGTTTGACCGATTCGCATGAAGACGCTCCGGCGTGACCGCCACGCCTCCTCATGCGGATCGGTTGCGGGGCCGGCTCCGGCTCGATTGCTCATGCCGAGGCCAGCCCCGCAACGTCACGACTTCACTGTCCTCACCGGCTTACAG